>CAYXSL010000378.1:0-1547 GCA_964466605.1 uncultured Verminephrobacter sp. | reverse complement strand
TCTTCATGCTGGGCGTCTCCAGCCACGCCTGGAAGGTGAACTTCTGCAAGTTCACCAACGAGACGCGCAACGGCATTGAGGACTCTTCGAAACACTCAGGCCTGAAGTTCGTGGCCGCCGTGAATGGGGCCTGCGCAGGCGGTGGCTACGAGCTGGCCCTGGCCTGCGACGAGATCGTGCTGGTGGACGACCGCTCGTCCGCCGTGTCGCTGCCCGAAGTGCCCCTGCTGGGCGTGCTGCCCGGCACCGGCGGCCTGACACGCGTGACCGACAAGCGCCATGTGCGCCATGACCTGGCCGACATCTTCTGCACCAGCGTGGAAGGCGTGCGCGGCCAGCGGGCGGTGGACTGGCGCCTGGTGGACCGCATTGCCAAGCCTGCACAGTTCGCGGCAGCAGTGGATGAGACCGCAGCACGCCTGGCGGAAGGCAGCCCCCGCCCAAGCCATGCACAAGGCGTGGCCCTGACCCGGGTCGAGCGTGAAGAAAGTGCCGACAGCCTGCGCTACGCACATGTCAGCGTCAGCATCGACCGCACCCGCCGCACCGCAACACTGACGCTGAAGGCGCCTACGGGCCCGCAACCCAAGGACATTGCGGGCATTGAGGCCGCTGGCGCCGCCTGGTGGCCCCTGGCCCTGGCGCGCCAGCTGGACGACGCCATCCTGAACCTGCGCACCAACGAACTGGACATCGGCACCTGGCTGCTCAAGACCGAGGGCGATGGGGAGGCCGTGCTGGCCAGCGATGCCACGCTGATCGCGTACCAGGATCACTGGCTGGTGCGCGAGACCATCGGCGCGCTGCGCCGTACCTTCGCACGGCTGGATGTGTCGTCGCGCAGCCTGTTCGCGCTGGTGGAACCCGGATCGGCCTTCGCGGGCTCGCTGGCCGAGCTGGCCTTTGCGGCCGACCGCACCTACATGCTGGCCCTGCCCGACGACACCGAGCGCGCACCCAGGATCACCCTCAACGAATTCAACTTCGGCCTGCTGCCGATGGTGAACGAACAGAGCCGCCTGCAACGCCGCTTCTACGAGGAAGCCGCCCCCCTGGAGGCCGCGCGCTCGGCCGCTGGCAAGCCACTGGATGCCGATGCCGCGCTGGCACTGGGCCTGGTGACGGCTGCACCGGACGACATCGACTGGGACGACGAAATCCGCATCGCCATCGAGGAGCGCGCCGCGATGTCGCCCGACGCGCTCACCGGTCTGGAGGCCAACCTGCGTTTTGCGAGCAAGGAGAACATGGCCACACGCATCTTTGGCCGCCTGACCGCCTGGCAGAACTGGATCTTCAACCGCCCCAACGCCGTGGGCGACAAAGGCGCGCTCAAGGTCTACGGCACCGGCCAGAAGGCTGGCTTTGATCTGAACCGCGTCTAGCCCCACCCCGACCGTTCGGTTTTCCATCCCACGAGGAGACATCCATGAGCACCATCAACTACAGCGAGAAGATCCCCAACAACGTCAACCTGGGCGAGGACCGCACGCTGCAGCGCGCGCTCGAAGGCTGGCAGCCCAACTTCATCAACTGGTGGGACGACG
>CAYXSL010000377.1:0-1555 GCA_964466605.1 uncultured Verminephrobacter sp. | reverse complement strand
ATGGCCTTCCCCATGCTGGCCACTGTCGTCTGGCTGGTGTGGGTGCTGGGCCAGCAAAGCGGCATCGATGGCGCGGGTGCGCTCTTGATCCTGCTGGTGGGGCTGTCGCTGGTGGTGTGGGCCCTGTCGCTGGCAGGCCGCGCGCGGGTGTGGATGGCCACGGTGTCCATCGCGGCCATGGCCTTGCTGGTCTGGGCCTTTGCGCCGCACATCACCCACATTCCCGCTGCGCAGGCCGCCACGCCCTCCACGCAGGCCTCGGCCACCGGCTGGCAGCCTTGGGCGCCCGGCGCGGCCGAGCAGATCGTGGCCGGGGGCCGCCCGGTGTTTGTGGACTTCACCGCCGCCTGGTGCGTAACCTGCCAGTACAACAAGAAGACCACGCTGGCCCACGCCGACGTGCTGGCCGACCTGCAAGCCAAGAACGTCGCCCTGCTGCGCGCCGACTGGACGCGCCGCGACCCCGCCATCACCGCAGCCCTCGCGTCACTGGGCCGCAGCGGCGTGCCCGTGTACGTGTTCTACCGCCCCGGCAAACCGCCGGTGGTGCTGACCGAGGTGCTCAGCGTGGACGAGGTGCGCGCCACCATCGCCCAGCTGTAGCCCCCCTGCTTTCGACCACCCGCCAACCCTTCAGGAGACCCCGCCATGAAGCTGCTTCGCCGTACGTTGATTGCCACCGCCGCCCTGGTTGCCCTGGGCGCACAGGCCGCCGCCACCGTGGGCCAGCCCGCGCCCGACTTCATGCTCAAGGACACATCCGGCAAAACCGTGCGCCTGTCGGACTTCAAAGGCAAACACGTGGTGCTGGAATGGACCAACCCCGGCTGCCCCTTCGTGCGCAAACACTACGACAGCGGCAACATGCCCGCCACGCAAAAGGACGCCACGAGTAAGGACGTGGTCTGGCTGTCCATCAACTCCACCGAAAAATCCAGCAGCGACTACCTGGAGCCCGCCAAGCTCATGGCCTGGAAGCAGGAGCGCAAATCAACCCCCACCGCCGTGCTGATGGACGAGGAAGGCACCGTGGGCAAGAGCTACGGCGCGCGCACCACACCGCACATGTACATCGTCAACCCGCAGGGCCAGCTGATCTATGCAGGCGGCATCGACAGCATCCCCTCGGCCCGCCCGGCCGACATCGAGAAGGCCACCAACTATGTGAAGGTGGGGCTGGCGGAGGCATTGGCGGGCAAGCCGATTTCGGCAGCGACGACGACGCCGTATGGGTGCAGCATCAAGTACAAATCGCCCGCCTGACCCGATGCTGTGAACCCGGGGGCATGCGTACACTGTTTGCATGCTCCGCACCCCCGACACCATCAGCACCCTGCGCCATCTGCTCACCGCCTGCCGCACCATTGCGGTGGTGGGCCTTTCGCCCCAGTGGCTCCATGCTCACACACTTGGTTTCACCCACCCCTCCACGGGTGAATATGTGGAGTTCACGTCTGCCTATCCTGCAGATCTGCAACACGCACTCGACGTCCTCGCCGCGGGCTAACCTTCAACTCCTAGGCAAAGGTTTTGCCCTCAGGAGTTTATCGGCGTG
>CAYXSL010000376.1:0-1561 GCA_964466605.1 uncultured Verminephrobacter sp. | reverse complement strand
TGGCGCTGCAAGGCGCGTCCTTTGACCTGTGGCCCGGCGAGGTGCTCGCCGTGGTGGGCGAGTCGGGCTCCGGCAAGTCCACCCTGCTCAACGCCATTGCGGCGCGCAGCGCCCCCGACGAAGGCACCGTGCAGTTCCGCCAGCGCAGCGGCGAGCTGCAGGACATCTATGCCATGACCGAAGCGCAGCAGCGCCTGCTGGCGCGCACCGACTGGGGCTTTGTGCACCAGAACGCAGCGGACGGCCTGCGCATGGATGTGTCGGCCGGTGCCAACGTGGGCGAGCGCCTGATGGGACTGGGCGAGCGCCACTACGGCCGCCTGCGTGCCACGGCCACGGAATGGCTGCAGCGTGTGGAAATCGATGCGGCGCGCATCGACGACGCACCGCGCACCTTCTCGGGTGGCATGCGCCAGCGCCTGCAGATTGCGCGCAACCTGGTCACGCAGCCGCGCCTGGTGTTCATGGATGAACCGACCTCGGGCCTCGATGTGTCGGTGCAGGCGCGCCTCCTGGACCTGCTGCGCCAGCTCACGCGGCAGATGCAGCTGGCGGCCATTGTGGTCACGCACGACCTGGCCGTGGCACGCCTGCTGGCCCACCGCATGGTGGTCATGCAACGCGGCCGCGTGGTGGAGGCGGGCCTGACCGACCAGGTGCTCGACGACCCGCAACACCCCTACACCCAGCTCCTCGTTTCTTCGGTACTGCAGCCATGAACCAGCCTTCCATTGCGCCCATTCTCCAGATGCAAGGGGTGGCCAAGCGCTTTACCCTGCACCACCAGAACGGCATCGAACTGCCTGTGCTCGCCCAGGTGGACCTGGCCGTGCAGCCCGGTGAATGTGTGGTGCTTGACGGCCCTTCCGGCATGGGCAAGAGCACGCTGCTCAAGATGATCTACGCCAACTACCGGGTCAATGCGGGGAGCATCACGGTGCGCTCGGCCGACGGCGCGGTGGTGGACGTGACGCAGGCCACGCCGCGCGCGCTGGTGCAGCTGCGGCGCGACACCGTGGGCTATGTAAGCCAGTTCCTGCGGGTCATTCCGCGCGTGTCGGCCCTGGATGTGGTGGCCGAGCCGCTGGCCGAAGACGCGGGGGACGACCCTGCGGGCATTGAGGCCGCGCGCGAGGCCGCCCGCCGGTGGCTGACCCGTCTGCACATTCCCGAGCGGCTGTGGCACCTGCCACCCGCCACCTTCTCGGGCGGGGAGCAGCAGCGCATCAACATTGCCCGCAACATGATCAAGCCCAAACCCCTGCTGTTGCTGGACGAGCCCACCGCATCGCTCGATGCAGCCAACACCGAGACCGTGATTGCCATGATCCGCGAGGCCGTGGCGCGCGGCGCGGCCCTGGTGGGTATTTTTCATGACGCACAGGTCGGCGCTGCCGTAGCCACGCGTCGCGTGAACGTGGGTGACTTCCGAGGAGCATCGGCATGAATGCAACCGTGTTCAAGAACGCCCGCATGGTGCTGCCAGGCGAAGTGGTGTTGGGCAGTCTGCACGTGGATGGCGGGCGCATTGCGTCGCTGGACAGCGGGGCCACCTCAGCTT
>CAYXSL010000375.1:0-1593 GCA_964466605.1 uncultured Verminephrobacter sp. | reverse complement strand
TGTCGGGCCAGACGGTGACGGCCTTCTGGCACAGCGTGCGCCACTCGCGCCCGCTGGCCATCGGCCTGAACTGCGCGCTGGGCGCCACGCTGATGCGCCCGTACATCCAGGAGCTGAACCGCGTGGCCGAGGACACCTTCATCAGCTGCTATCCCAACGCGGGCCTGCCCAACCCCATGAGCGACACCGGCTTCGACGAAACGCCCGAGATCACCAGCCGCCTGGTGCACGAATTCGCGGCCGAGGGGTTGGTCAACATCCTGGGTGGCTGCTGCGGCACCACGCCGGACCACATCGGCGCGATCGCCCAGGCGGTGGAGGCCGTGCCCACGCGCAAGATGTTTTACCCCGCAGAAGCCTGAAAATCTGAGGAAAATGGGCCGTCTCCGCGCGACCAGTATGCGTTTGTAGCTATTAAATATGTAGCAATCCATGCGCCACCGCCCTGCGGTAGCGCATTGCGGGCTGCCGCAATGCTGCGGCACCCTTGCGCCTTTCCGCTGAAGTCTTTTCCGCACCCTCTGCCTGCCCCGGTCTGTTTGCCATGTCCGTTATCGCCACCTTGCCCGACACCCCCTCTGCGGAGGCTGCCGAGAAAGCCGCCGCCCACGCCGCGCTCAAGCTCGAAAAGCGCTTGGTGCGCCAGGTGGCCCAGGCCATTGGCGACTTTGGCCTCATCGAAGACGGCGACAAGGTAATGGTGTGCGTCTCGGGCGGCAAGGACAGTTACGGCCTGCTCGACATCCTGCACAAGCTGCAGCAGCGCAACGGCCGCCGGTTCGAGCTGATCGCCGTCAACCTGGACCAAAAGCAGCCCGGCTTTCCGGCCCAGGTGCTGCCCGACTACCTGGCCAAGGTCGGCGTGCCCTTCCACATCGAAACGCAGGACACCTACAGCGTCGTCAAGGAGCACATCCCCGAAGGCAAGACCATGTGCAGCCTCTGCAGCCGCCTGCGCCGGGGCATCCTGTACCGCGTGGCCGACGAGCTGGGCTGCACAAAAATTGCGCTGGGCCACCACCGCGACGACATGCTGCAGACCTTCTTTCTGAACATGTTCTTTGGCGGCAAGCTCAAGGGCATGCCGCCCAAGGTGCAAAGCGACCGGGGCGACCACCTCATCATCCGCCCGCTGGCCTATGTGGCCGAGGACGACCTCGCGCGCTGGGCCGAGATACAGCAGTTCCCCATCATCCCCTGCACGCTGTGTGGCAGCCAGGAGAACCTGCAGCGCAAGCAGATTGGCCAGATGCTGCGCGACTGGCAGCAGCTCTACCCCGGCCGCATCGAGAACATGGCCGTGGCGCTGCGCAACCTGGTGCCCTCGCACTTCATGGACACGCGGCAGTTCGACTTTGCGGGCCTGGTGGCCAACGGCGTGGCCGACGCCGATGGCGACAAGGCCTTTGACGCCGAAGAGTTCCCTGCGCAGGCAGTGGGCATGCTCGGCGGCCTGCCCCTGATGCCCCGTTGACCCTGACCTCCGACGATTTTTAGATTGGGCCACCCCATGACCACGCTCAAAGCCCCCGAACTCCTCCTGCCCGCCGGCTCGCTCGACAAGATGCGCGCCGCCTACGACTTTGGCGCCGA
>CAYXSL010000374.1:0-1616 GCA_964466605.1 uncultured Verminephrobacter sp. | reverse complement strand
GTGGGGTTGAGGGGGTGCGAATGTTGGGGTGAAGATTGAACGTTGGCAGGGGTTTTGTTCTCTGAACCTGCAACATTCGCCTCCCCTTTGCACTATGCGCCAACGCTTCCCCTCCCAGCCCGATCTGCAACTCACCCCCATCGAAAAGATTCGCCTGCCGCTCAAGAGCCGCGACGAGTTGCCGCCCATCTTGGCGGGCCTGCAGTGGGTTTGGATGCAACCCGCGCTCAAGGCTGAGATCTTCGCCCTGCTCGAAGCCAAAATCCTGGCGGGCAAGCAAGCCACGGGGCGCACCGGCATGGACCTGTGGCAGATCCTGGTGCTGGGCGTCGTGCGCCTGGGCCTGGACGCCGACTGGGACCGGATGGAACACATCGCCAACTACGACCTGCTCGTGCGCCAGATGCTGGGTGTCCCGGTCACGCCCTGGGGAGCGGACGCCAAGGTCTTCGGCCACCAGACGCTGCGCGACAACGTCGCCCTGCTCGACGACGAGCTGCTCCAGCAAATCAACGCGCGGGTGGCCGCCGCCGGCCGCGAGGTGTTCGCAAAAAAAGGCGGCGCGCCCCTGGCGGCGCTGGCGGTCAAGGTGGACAGCTACGTGCTGGAGAGTGATGTGCATTTCCCCACGGACTTGAACCTGCTCTGGGACGCGGGCCGCAAGTGCGTGGACCTGATCGAGAAGTATCGCGACCAGTTTGGCTACGCGCTGCCGGGCTGGCGCAAGGCCAAGGACTGGCGGCGCCAGCTCAAGGCCTGCGAGCGCACCGCCAGCCACACCGTCTATCGCGGCGGGCCCAACAAGGAAGCCCGCGTCAAGGGCGCCGTGCGCGCGTATCTGGCCGTGGGCCGGGACCTGTGCGCCAAGGTGCAGCAGAGCCTGCTGGGCCTGTGCGATCAGCCCGTGGACACGGCGCACTGGGAGGCGCTGGAATATTTTCACCGCATGCTGGCCAAGCATCTGGACCTGGTGGCCCGCCGGTTGGTGAACGAGGAAACCATTCCGGCTCACGAGAAGGTGTTTTCCCTCTTCGAGCCGCACACGGAGTGGATCCAGAAAGGCAAGCAGCGGCCCAACGTGGAGCTGGGCCACCGGCTCTTGCTCGCCACCGACCAGCATCAGTTGATCCAGGATTACGCCGTGCTGCACCAGGCGGCGGAAGTGGACCAGAGCATTCCCGTGGCGGACCGACTGCTCGGGCGCTACGGGGCGGGGAGCCTGGCCAGTTTGAGTTTCGACAAAGGCTTTACGCGGGAGGCGGACCGGGAGTTGTTGAGCCTGTATGTGCCGGTGGTGGTGATGCCCAAGCGCGGGAAGAAGAACGCGGAGCAAACCCAGCGCGAGAGCGGGAAGCAGTTTGTGGCGCTGCGCCACCAGCACAGCGCGGTGGAGAGCGAGATCAACAGTTTGGAACACCACGGGTTGAACCGCTGCCTGGACGTGGGCATCAAAGGCTACCAGCGCTACGTGGGCTACGGGGTGCTGAGCTACAACCTGCACGTGATCGGGCGGCACTTGCTGGCGCGCGAACGGGCGCAAGGCGAACCGCTCGCGCTGGCGGCCTAAAGCGCCCCGCTGACCGATCCGCGCCGAGTCGGACAGGAGCAGTGTCGGC
>CAYXSL010000373.1:0-1688 GCA_964466605.1 uncultured Verminephrobacter sp. | reverse complement strand
GTATTTCGAAGGCGACACGCACAGCCAGTTCCGCCTGGTGCGCGCCATCAAGAACCGCTTTGGTGCCGTCAACGAGATTGGCGTGTTCGCCATGACGGAGAAGGGCCTCAAGGGTGTGAGCAACCCGAGCGCCATCTTCCTCTCCCAGCACAGCGAGCCCGTGCCCGGCAGCTGCGTGATGGTCACGCTGGAGGGCACGCGCCCCATGCTCGTCGAGATCCAGGCCCTGGTAGACAGCGGCGGCCCCAGCCCCCGGCGCCTGTCGGTGGGCCTGGACAAGGACCGCCTGGCCATGCTGCTGGCCGTGCTGCACCGCCACGCCGGTGTGGCGTGTATGGACCAGGACGTGTTCGTGAACGCTGTGGGCGGTGTGCGCATCAGCGAACCGGCCGCCGACCTGGCGGTGATGCTGTCCATCACCTCCAGCCTGCGGGGCAAGGCATTGCCGCGCGGCTTTATCGCGTTTGGCGAAGTGGGCCTGGCGGGCGAGGTGCGCCCCGCGCCGCGCGGCCAGGAACGCCTGAAGGAGGCCGCCAAGCTCGGCTTCAGCGTGGCCGTGGTGCCCAAGGCCAACGCGCCCAAGAAGCCCATCGAGGGCCTCACCATCCACGCGGTGGAGCGGGTGGAGGAGGCGATGAACGTGGTGCGGGGCTTGTAAGCAATGCCCACAGGCCCACACCGGTGAGGTCGTAAGACAATCCCAGCCTATGAATCTGCGCAATATCCTGGTGCCCCTGGGGGCGGTGGCCCTGGTCGGGTTTGGTTTTACAGCCTACGGCTGGGCCGGTGTGGCGGCGGTGGTGGGCGGGCTGGTCATGTGGGCCCTGCTGCACTTCACGCGGCTGGTGAACGTGATGAAGAAAGCCGCCAAGCGGCCCATCGGCTACGTGGGCAGCGCTGTGATGCTCAATGCGCGGCTGGCCGAGGGCGTGAATCTGATGCATGTGGTGGCGATGACGCAGGCGCTGGGCGAGCAGCTGTCTGCCGAAGGGGCCGACCCGGAGATCTACCGCTGGACCGATGGCACCCGCTCGCATGTGACCTGCGAGTTTCGCCAGGGCAAGCTGGTGAAGTGGGCACTGGAGCGGCCAGCGGCGGACGACAACACACCGACTCGGGCCGGATGACACCCCGGCCCTGATCGGGTGGGTTTGCTGCACTGCACCCTCGGGCGGTGGTTCCTGGCGGGCTGGGGGCCCGTAAAATCCCGGTTTTGCGACCCACAGCAACCAAAGGATTCCCATGAGCCCCGTAGTTCCCTCGATGGCCGACCGTGACGGCAAGATCTGGATGGACGGTCAGATGGTCGATTGGCGCGACGCCAAGATCCATGTGCTGACCCACACCCTGCACTACGGCTGCGGCGCCTTCGAAGGCGTGCGCGCCTACAACACCGCCAATGGCACGGCCATTTTCCGCCTCGAAGAGCACACCGACCGCCTGTTCAACAGCGCCAAGATCCTGCGCATGAAGATCCCGTTCACCAAGGAAGAAGTGAACGAGGCCCAGAAGGCCGTGGTGCGCGAAAACAAGCTCGAATCCTGCTATCTGCGTCCATTGACCTGGATCGGCTCGCAAAAGCTCGGTGTTTCGCCCAAGGGCAACCAGATCCACCTCATGGTGGCCGCCTGGGCCTGGGGCGCCTACCTGGGCGAGGAAGGCCTGAAGCGCGGCATCCGCGTCAAGAC
>CAYXSL010000372.1:0-1709 GCA_964466605.1 uncultured Verminephrobacter sp. | reverse complement strand
AACCCCAACATCCCCCGCGCCTCCAACGGCGAAGCCACCTCCCGCCCCGCATTGCGCGCGTATTGCGCCAGCTGCTCAATCAACGGCCCGTTCGAATCCGCCTTCATCCCATCCGGCAGATAGAACGTATCTTCCAGCCCCGTACGCAGATGCCCACCCAGTTCGGCCACGCGCTGGTGCACGGGCCAGGTCTCGCTGCGGCCGATGACGGTGGCTTGCCAGGGGGCGTCCTTGATTTTCAGCTTGAGCAAGATGGGCAGCAGGTCCGGGTCCGCAGGCATGCCGGATTCGACGCCCATCACAAAGTTGTATTCGGGCAGGCGCTCGGTGTACATGCCGGTCTGCACATACATCTCCACGCAGCGCACGATGCCCACGTCAAAGCATTCAAACTCGGGCAGCGTGCCGGTCTCCAGCATCACGTCGATGAAGTCCTTGACCTTGGCGGGCTGATTGTCGAACAGCATGGGCGGCCAGGCCCAGGTGCCGTTGCTGCGCACCTTCAGGTAGTTGAGCGAGCCGGCGTTGCACGCGGCCATCTCGGGGCGGGTGGCGCGCAGGCAGTCGAGCGGGCCCTGGTAGTTGGGGCCGACCACGCCGGTGGTCTGGTTGATGATCAAGCCGGGGCAGGCCTCGCGCATGGCCTGCACGCAGTCGCGCGCCACCTGCGGGTCCCAGCTGGGCAGGTGGCCCTTGCCGGGCTCCTGGTTGCGAAAGTGCACGTGGACCACGGCGGCACCTGCGTCAAAGGCGCGGCGGGCCTCTTGGGCCAGTTGCTCGGGCGTGACGGGCACGTGGTGCTGGCCGGGGTCGGTCAGCACGCCGGTGATGGCGCAGGTGATGATGGCTTTGTTGCTGGTGGTGTGGCTGCTGGTCATGGTGCGTCTCCGAATAGCGTTACTGCTCTTGTTTCGCAATCCCCGACCGTTCGGCCTGAGCCTGTCGAAGGCGGGGCGCCCTGGCTTCGACGGGCTCAGCCCGAACGGATGGGGTGGCGGTGAGTTTTTGGCCCATGGCACACCTCACATACCGAGCTGCTTGGCAGCCAGGTCTTTCATGATTTCTTCTGCACCGCCGCCGATCATCATGACCTTGACCTCGCGGTAGATGCGCTCGCTGGCGGTGCCGCGCATGAAGCCTATGCCGCCCAGGATCTGCACGGCCTGGTCGGCGCAGAACTGCATGGTTTGGGTGGCGTGGTTCTTGAGCAGGCACACACTCGCTACCCATTCCGGTCCGGTGCGGCCCGCGTCGGCCTGCGCGGCCACGGACTCGCACCACGCGGCGGTGGACTGGATGCGCATCTGCATGTCCACCAGCTTGTGGCGGATGACCTGATGCTCCACCAACGCTGCACCAAAGGTCTTGCGCTGGCGGGCCCAGGCCAGGGCCTCGTCGTAGCAGGCCTCGGCAAAGCCCAGGGCCGATGCGGCCAGGCCAAAACGTTCGCCGTTGAAGTTGGCCATGATGATGCGAAAGCCCGCACCCTCTTCGCCCAGCAGGTAGCGGGCGGACACGCGCACGTTGTCAAACCGCAGGTGGGCGGTGTCGGAGCAGAGCCAGCCCATCTTGTCGAGCTTGCTGCGCGAGAGGCCTGCGCTGTGGCCCGGGATGAGCAGCACCGATATGCCGCCGCTGCCCTTGCTGCCAGCGTCGCCAGTGCGCACAGCCACGGTGATCCAGTCCGCGCGCATGCCGGAGGTGATGAA
>CAYXSL010000371.1:0-1711 GCA_964466605.1 uncultured Verminephrobacter sp. | reverse complement strand
GCGCAGCAATGCGAGAGCGGGGGGAAGGCCCGCAGGGCCTCGAGGGGGTGTTGCTTCATGTTCACAACGGCCGGTTCTGATCGCTGTCGGGCGGGCGGCGCTGGGGCGCCAGCAGCACCCAGCTGGCCAGGGGCCAGAGCAGCGCCTCGATCAGCGGCGCCAGCAGGCTCCACAGGCCCGGAAAAATTCCGCCCGCCGCCATGCGCAGCAACAGTTCGATGGCGTGGGCCAGCGCAAACAGCGGAAACACCTGCAGCGCCTGCGAAGGCACGCTGAACCACAGCAGGCGGCGGTGGATGGCAATGGCGCCAAACGACAGCACGGTGTACGACAGCGCATGCTGGCCCAGCAGCGCCGACTGGCTCACGTCCATGCACAGGCCCAGCACAAAGGCCGCGCCCATGCCAATGCGCAGCGGCTGGTGCACGCCCCAGAAAACCAGCAGCACCATGAGCAGGTCAGGCGTCCAGACGATGCGGCCCAGCGGCAGCATGTTGATGGCCAGGCCCGCGACCAGGCTGAACCACATGAACACCGGGTTCACCGGCATCAGCAGGGGCTCACCACGCGGCATGATCATGGCGTGTGTCCTTTCGTCCGGATGCTGGGGAGGATGCTGCGGCTCACTTGCGGCCTCCGCGCTTGTTCGACGGCACCGGGTGCGCCGGCTCAGGGCGCTTCAGTTCGTGCTCGGCCAGAGGCTTGAGCACCACCACATGGCGCGCGCCTTGCACCTGGGCCAGGGGCGCGCAGTAGATGCGGGCAAACGCCGAGTCGGCCCGGCGCTCCACCCGCACCACCCGGGCCACGGGCAGGCCCGGGGGGTAGAGGCCGTCCACGCCGCTGGTGGTCAGCAGGTCGTCTTCACGGATGTCGGCATTGGCGGGCATGAAGCGCAGCTCCATGCCACCGCCATGCCCTGCCACGGGGTCGCCGTAGGCCACGCCCCGCACGCCAGTGCGGATATTCAGCACAGGGATCGCCTGGTCGCGGTCCACCAGCAAGGTGACCTCGCTCACCAGCGGGAACACCCGCGTGACCTGGCCCAGCACCCCGGCCTCGTCCATGACGGGCGCGCCCAGCTCCACACCGCCCAGCTGGCCCCGGTCCAGCACCACGCGGCGGGTGTAGGGGTCGGCGGTGTCATAGATCACCTCGGCCGCCTGGGCCGGGGTCTGCAGCCGGTCGCGCAGCTCCAGCAGCTTGCGCAGGCGGCCGTTTTCCAGGGCCAGCTGATCGGCCTGGTTGGCGCGCTGGCCCATCTCGGTCATCTTCTTGCGAGCCGTGTCCAGGTCCTGCTGTGCGGTCTGCAGCGACTGGAAGTAGCCAGAGCCCTGGCTGGCGAATTCCACCGGCTTGAGCATGAGCCACTGCACCGGGTACAGCACGGTGGCCACCACCTTGCGCAGCGGGTCGGTGATGTGAAAGCGCGCGTCGGCCACCATGAGGAACAGCGCCAGCGCACTGAACACGGCCAGACGCGACAGGGCCGAAGGGCCCTGCTTGAAGAAAGGGGGAGCGCTGCGCTCTAAAGTACCCAGTGGCATGTGCGGCGCATGCGGTCAATGAAGTGGTCGCGTGCCTGTGGCATGACAGGCATCCCCGGATTACTCGCTGGTAAAGATGCTGCCCAGGCGGTCCATGCGCTCCAGCGCAATGCCGCAGCCGCGCACCACGCAGGTCAGCGGGTCTTCGGCCACCAGCACGGGCA
>CAYXSL010000370.1:0-1735 GCA_964466605.1 uncultured Verminephrobacter sp. | reverse complement strand
TCGAAGCCCCGGTGAAGCTGGCCTACTCGGCCAAGAACCGCTCGGCCTCGATCCGTATCCCTTACGTGGCAAACCCCAAGGGCCGCCGCGTGGAAGCCCGCTTCCCCGATCCACTGATGAACCCCTACCTGGGCTTCGCAGCCCTGCTGATGGCGGGTCTGGACGGCGTGGAAAACAAGATCCATCCCGGCGAAGCTGCCACGAAGGACCTGTACCACCTGCCTCCAGAAGAAGACAAGCTGGTGCCTACCGTGTGCCACAGCCTGGACCAGGCCCTGGAGCACCTGGACAAGGACCGCGCGTTCCTGACCAAGGGTGGCGTGTTCACCGACAGCATGATCGACGCCTACATCGATCTGAAGATGAACGAAGTGACCCGCTTCCGCATGGCCGTGCACCCTGTCGAGTACGACATGTACTACTCGCTGTAATCGTCTGCCTGCAGACGACAGCTCCCAAAAAGGCGGCGCAAGCCGCCTTTTTTCATGGGGCCGGATGCCTCTGTGCGGCCTGCGGCGGAACCAAGGGAGGGGGTGTTGCATCCTTGGATAAGCCCTGCCCAGGTCCGCCCTTGTTGGATTGGCGATGTCTGGCGATTGGTGGATACTCCCTTCTCTCCTGCATGTCCGTGCGAGGAACCTGAATGAAAAAAACGCTCATCACCCTGCTCCTCATTGCCTCCACGCCTTTGGCTGCGTGGGCACAAGACCGCATCTACCGCTGCGGCAACGAATACACCAACAACGCTACCCAGGCGAAAGAGCGCGGCTGCAGGCTGGTAGAAGGGGGCAATGTCACCGTGGTGCAGGGCACCCGGCCCGCATCGGGCGCGGCGCCTGCTCCGTCGTCCGCTGGTGGCGGGGCGGCCACGTCGCCTTCTTCGGCCCCCAAGGTCAGCAACAACGACCAGAAGGCCCGCGATTCCGATGCCCGCGCCATCCTGGAGTCCGAGCTGCGCAAGGCCGAGACGCGCCATGCCGACCTCGTCAAGGAATACAACAACGGCGCCCCCGAGCGCAACGCGCTCGACCTGCGCAACCCCCAGCGCTACACCGAGCGCACGGCGGAACTCAAGGCCAGCGTGGCCCGCAGCGAGAGCGACATTGCCGGCATCAAGCGCGAGATCGCCCGCCTGCCTGCGTCCGCCAACTAACCAACAACCACCCCCGCGTGTGAGTGTCCCTTCATCCCCTGAACTGCCCGGCACCGACACCGGGCGTTTTCATTCGCTGGACCTGATGTCCACCCTGGTGGCTGTGCTGCGCGCCGACGGCGCCGTGCAGTTTGCCAACGCCGCCCTCGAAAATACGCTGGGCCTGTCGCGCCGCACCCTGGAGGGCGCGGACTTCTCCACCTTTTTTACCGACCCCGCCTTGCTGCAGACCGCCCTGGCAGGCGCTCGGGGCAAGGACTTTGCCGCGCTGCGCTACGAGGCCAGCTTGAAGCGCCTGCACCAGGACCCCGTGCCCGTGCATGTCAACGTGGCCGATGCCGAACAGGTGGGCGAGATCCTGGTGGAGCTGTGGCCGCTGGAGCAGCAGGCCCGCCAGGACCGCGAAGAGCGTCTGCGCGACCAGGCCCAGGCGAACAAGGAGCTGATCCGCAATCTGGCCCACGAGATCAAGAACCCGCTGGGCGGCATCCGGGGGGCAGCGCAGCTGCTGGAGATGGAGCTGGAAAGCCGTGAGCTGACCGAATACACCCAGGTCATCATCCACGAGGCCGACCGCCTGCA
>CAYXSL010000369.1:0-1744 GCA_964466605.1 uncultured Verminephrobacter sp. | reverse complement strand
CGCCTTCGATTACCCGGGCTTTGTGCCGGCCTACATCCGGCCGCTGTTCTGCCGTGGCGTCGGCCCCTTCCGCTGGGTGGCGCTGTCGGGCGACCCGGAAGACATCCGCAAGACCGACGCGAAGATCAAGGAGCTGTTCCCCGAGAACAAACACGTGCACCGCTGGCTCGACATGGCGGGCGAGCGCATCGCCTTCCAGGGCTTGCCCGCACGCATCTGCTGGCTGGGCCTGGGCGAGCGCCACATTGCGGGCCTGGCCTTCAACGAGATGGTGAAAAACGGCGAATTGAAGGCGCCCATCGTGATCGGCCGCGACCACCTGGACACCGGCAGCGTGGCCAGCCCCAACCGCGAAACCGAAGGCATGAAGGACGGCACCGACGCCGTGAGCGACTGGCCGCTGCTCAACGCACTGCTCAACACATCCGGTGGCGCCACCTGGGTGAGCCTGCACCACGGCGGTGGCGTGGGCATGGGCTACTCGCAGCACTCTGGCATGGTCATCGTGGCCGACGGCACCGACGCGGCGGCCCAGCGCCTTGCCAACGTGCTGGTCAACGACTGCGGCAGCGGCGTGATGCGCCATGCCGACGCAGGCTACGAGCTGGCCGTGGAAACGGCCAAGAAGCAGGGCTTGAAGTTGCCCATGGTGAAGTGAAAGGGCGGGGAGGGAATGACAGGGATTTGAAAAAAGGGAACTGCATTCCCATTCGGTGGGAATGCGGGGTATGAATGCCGTTGCATTGCTTTGATACTGAGTCCATGCCCACCACGTATGGACCGACCTCCGTTGCCGCTGCCGACCGTGTTCTGCACGTGCTGGCCGTACTGGCGCAGCACGGTCAGCCCATGTCGGCGGCCGAACTGGTGGAGGCCACGGGCCTGGCGCGCAGCACGCTGTACCGGCAGCTCGCGCGGCTCAAGCTATGGGGCTTTGTGCTGGAGAGCAGCGGGCACTATGCGCCCGGACCCCTCAGCCTGCAATTGGCCCTGGGCTTTGACATGGCATCGCACCTGGTGCATCAGGCGCGGCCCGACATGCAGGCCCTGGCCCGCCAGTCCCACGAGAGCGTGGGGCTGGTGGTGGCCGTGAACGACAGCGTGGTGTGCCTGGACATGGTGGACAGCACGCATGCCCTGCGCTGCTCGTTTGAAAAAGGGCGCAGCGTGCCGTTGCGCGCGGGCGCCTCTGCCAAGTGCCTGCTCGCCCATGTGGCACCGGCTACGCGCAACGCCATTCTGGACCTGCACTACGGCGCAGGCACCCCCGAGCGCAAGGCTGCGCAGACAGAGCTGGAAGGCATTGCCAAGGCGGGCTACGCCGTCAGCTCTGGCGAGGTGGATGCCGGTGTCTGGGGCGTCAGCGTGCCCGTGTTCGGTTCTCCCCGGCAGGCGGCTGGGGCCATCACCCTGATGGCCCCGATATTGCGAGCCCAGGGGCAAGAAGCCGCGCTCACCGGCATGGCGGTTGTTGCCGCAGCGCGCATCTCCCGCCAGCTCACCCCTCCCTGAATTCCCTCACCCCTCTCCAAGGAGCTTTCCCCATGAACCTTCGTCGCAACCTTCTTCTGGCCAGCCTGGCCGCCGCAGCCTTCTGCACTACGGGTGCACAGGCGCAAGACAACGTGCTGCGTGTGGGCACCGATGCCACGTTCCCACCCATGGAGTTTGTCGAGAACGGCAAACGTACAGGCTTTGACATCGAGCTGGTGGAAGCGATTGCGAAGACGATGGGCAAGCAGGT
>CAYXSL010000368.1:0-1765 GCA_964466605.1 uncultured Verminephrobacter sp. | reverse complement strand
ACGGCGCCCATGAACCAGGGGAGGCGGGAGGCCATGATGTCGGCGAAGTCCACGCGGATGCGTTCAAGCGTCGTCTGGCTTATCGTCCGATGCAAGCGAAACACCAGATCGCCGCGGACGTAGCGCATGCTGTGATACACGCGATAAAAGTTCAGCACCTCGGCCACGGCTTCATCGACGGAATGCGTCACCTTGAACAAATGCAGGTCGGCCTCGGAAATAAGCTTTCGGCTTAGCAAGACCTCCTGGGTGAAGCGGAGGAAATGATGCCAATAGTCGCTGCCGGGCGCATCGACCATGACGATCGGGAACAGATGGCTTTTCCCGGTCTGGATGAGCGTGAGCACTTCGAAGCCTTCGTCGAGCGTGCCGAACCCGCCGGGGAAGAGGGCGACGGCTTCGCATTCTTTGACGAAAAGCAGTTTGCGCGTGAAGAAGTAGCGCAGGTGCATGAGCTTCGGGTCGTTGCGGATAACGGGGTTGGCGTGCTGCTCGAACGGCAGGAGGATGTTGAGCCCGACGCTGTTCTCGCGGCCTGCACCGATGTGGCCTGCCTCCAGGGTCAGGTTGCCGCCGCCGGTGATGACCATGTACCCCGCCTCGGCCATGCGGCGAGAAAATTCGACGCATTGCTGAAACGACGGATCTTCAGGAGGCAGCCGCGCCGAGCCGAACACCGTTACCTGCGGGCGTGCGCGGTAGTTGGCGAAGACTTTGAAGCAATAACGCAATTCGCGCAGGGCGACGCTGAGCAGCTTGACATCGCCGCGATTCGCGTGGTCTTGCAGCAATTTGTTCGCAGTCTCGTGAATCTGCTGCACGTAGTGTTCGACGCCGTAGACGCGGCCTTCTTCTTCAGGCACCTGCGGCGTATGGTCGTGGATCGGATGAAACGATTTGTTCGGGGTTTGGTCCATGGGAGAGGTCCAAGAATTTATTTCGGTTTCGTGTCCTTGGGCGGTTCCGAGAAATCGAAGTCCGGGTTGATCGGTCCGCGGCCTAATCGCTGCTTCACCCGCTCGGCGTATTCCTCGTCCAGCGCCGCCTTACGCGCGGCATGCATGCGATAGCGTATCATGTTGTAACACGATAGCCCGAATGCAAACGCGCCGAGCGCCACACGATTCGCCATGATCGGAAACTCCGCCAGGTTCGGCAGCGTCCATGGCAGCGTCAGAAGCGCGATAGCGACGGCGAACCAGAATACACCCAACAATCGGTACACGTGCGGCATCTCCGTGGATATTTCATCGCCTTTGGCAATCTTTGATCGGTCTGCGGCCCAATCGCTGTTTCACTTGTTCAGCGTAATACTCATCGAGCGCCGCCTTACGCGCGGCAATGATGCGATAGCGTATTAGATTGTAGAATGACAAAACAAGCGCGAGCGCACCGAGCGGCTTACTATTCGTGATCGGCTCGCCTATCAGGCCTCGCAGGTTTATCGGCAACGTCAAGAGGCCGACGCCCACGATGAACCAGAAGATTCCCAGCACCAGATACATGTGCGGCAACTCCGTGGATTGTTCAACGCCTTTGGCAATCTTACCAGATTGCTAGACGATTGGCGCGATCGCGCATCATCCGCATCAATCGTAGCCGGTCCATACAATTCCATCATGCAACGCGGTTACTTTCTATCGCTGGACGGCATGGACGGCGCAGGCAAATCGACGCAGTGCGTCCAACTTGCCGATTGGCTGCGCACGCAACATCGCGATGTCGTATTGTGCCATGATCCCGGTGGCACGGAAGTCGGGCAGGC
>CAYXSL010000367.1:0-1766 GCA_964466605.1 uncultured Verminephrobacter sp. | reverse complement strand
TGCGCCGAGGCACAGGCGCGCACGCTGCGGCCCCTGAGCTTTGGCGTGGCGCGGATGTAAACGCTTCGAGCGCAATCTCCCCGATGGCCGAGCCTCTCAAATACCTGCTGAACGACACCGTGCCCCCGCGCATCGCGGCCATGGTGCGGCGCGCGTGGCGCGAGTTCGATACCACCGCGTTTCTGCAGCAAGTAGGGCCCGGCTACGAATCGCTGGAGCTGATGGCACGCGGCCAGCGCATTGCGCAGGCTCTGCAGTCGCACCTGCCGCAAGATGTGCCACGCGCACTGCGCGTGCTGGTTGATTCCATGGACCCGCCCATGGGCATCGATGCGGCGGGTGAGCCCGATGCGGGTGACCGCCCCTACAGCGCCTTTCTGTACCTGCCCCACAGCATCTACATCGGCACGCAGGGGCTTGCGCATTTCGAGGCGGCCATGGCCGCGCAGCACGCGCTCACGCAGCGTTTTACGGCCGAGTTCTGCATACGCCCCTACCTGCTGCACCACCAGGGCGCCACACTCGCGCGGCTGCGCAACTGGGCGCAGGATGGCAACGCCCATGTGCGCCGATTGGTGAGCGAAGGCACGCGGCCCCGCCTGCCCTGGGCGCCGCGTTTGCCTGCATTCCAGAACAACCCGCAGTTGGCCCTGCCGCTGATCGATGCGCTCAAGGACGACCCATCGTCTTACGTGCGTCGCTCCGTGGCCAACCACCTGGGCGATATCGCCAAGGACCACCCCGACCTGGCCGTGGGCACCGCGCGCACCTGGCTGCAGGGCGCACCCGCCCCGCGTGAAGCCCTGGTGCGCCACGGCCTGCGCTTTCTCATCAAACGGGGCGACGCCGCTGCGCTCGATGCCCTGGGCGTGGGCCATGCCGTGGCGCTGGACGTGCGGTCCGCGCGCGTGCTGCCCGCCCGCGCCCGCATCGGCGACAAGGTGCGCATTGAGGTCGAACTGCACAACCCCACACCCCAGCCCCAGCGCGTGCTGGCGGACCTGAAGGTGCACTACGTCAAGGCCCACGGCGGTGCGGCGCCCAAGGTGTTCAAGCTGCAGACGCTGGACATTCCGCCCGGCGCCACCATGGCCGTGGGCAAGACCCTGTCACTGCAGCAGATGACCACGCGCACCCATTACCCCGGCGCGCACCGGGTGGAGCTGGTGCTCAACGGCCGACCCCAGCCGCTGGGGCAGTTTCAGCTTTCGTGATCGAGGTTTGCAGGCACACCCACAACACCGCAGGAGACAAGCACCATGCAGTTCACGCACGAGCACCGCGAGATCCAGAAGACCCTCAAGCGCTTCATCGACGAAGAGATCAACCCCCACGTGGACGAGTGGGAGGCGGCCGAGATCTTCCCCGCGCACGAGGTCTTCAAGAAGATGGGCAAGCTGGGCCTCTTGGGCCTGTGCAAGCCCGAGGAATACGGCGGGCAGGGGCTGGACTACTCGTACAGCCTGGCCATGGCCGAGACGCTGGGCCATGTGCACTGCGGCGGCGTGCCCATGGCGATCGGCGTGCAGACCGACATGTGCACCCCGGCGCTGGCGCGCTACGGCAGCGAAGAACTCAAGCGCAATTTTCTCGCCCCCGCGATCGCGGGCGACATGGTGGGCTGCATCGGCGTGAGCGAGCCCGCGGCGGGCAGCGATGTATCGGGCATCAAGAGCGTGGCCCGCAAGGACGGGGATGACTATGTGATCACCGGCCAGAAGATGTGGATCACCAACAGCCTGCAGGCCGACTGGATGTGCATGCTG
>CAYXSL010000366.1:0-1804 GCA_964466605.1 uncultured Verminephrobacter sp. | reverse complement strand
GGCAGGGCAGCAACAAACCACACAAGAAGAGGACAGCCATGAACTCGTCGGCCATGATACGCGCTACCAGCTTGTGGTTGGCGAGTACATTGCTCGCGCTGCTGGCAACAGCACAAGAGAAGAAGGCTGCTGACCCAGCGCTAAAGGCCACGCTCCAGGGGCACACGGAAGCGGTGCTTTCTGTCGCCTTTACTGAGTCCTGCGCTTTGAATGCGCCTGGTTACAGTTTGAGTTTAGCCGTTTGAAAGTAGGAGCGTTTGATTTCGGGGTCGCGGTATTGGCGAACGAAGGAGTTGCCGACTTCCTCACCGAGATCCCAGAGGTCGTCGGGCGTGTAGTTGGCGAGGTCGCCGTACTTGGTGCAACTCCACAGGGCTTCGACGGGGTTGAGGTCCGGAGCGTAAGCCGGCAGCCACTCGACCTGCAGCCAGGCGGCGTTGCTTTCCTGGAGAAGACGGACGGCCTTGCGATGGACGTTGAACCGATCCAGCACAACGATCAGCTTCCGGCCTTGCTGGCGATGCAGTGAGCGGAGGAAAGCCACGACATCGGTGGCCACGACGTTGTCGTCGTAGAACTCCCAGTAGGTGCTGATCCGCTGGCGCTGTGGCGAGAGCGTCACGGCCCCGATCACCGACAGACGGTCATGCCGGGCCGACGCGTACTGAATCGGAGTCTGGCCGCGCGGAGCCCAGGTGCGGCGGTTCAGCGGCTGGAGCAGGAAGCCGGTTTCGTCGAGAAATGCGATGACAGCTTGCTCGTGGCGGCCCTTTTTTTGATCCGCTCCCACTCCTGCGTCCGCCACTGCTCGATCGCTGCTTCGTCCCGCTGCGTGGCGCGACGCTGCGGCTTCTGCTGGGTAAAGCCCAGCGCGTGGAGCACGCGGCCGACGTGGTCGCGGTGGTACTCCACGCCG
The DNA here is from genome assembly GCA_964466605.1 of uncultured Verminephrobacter sp. GTDB lineage: Bacteria > Pseudomonadota > Gammaproteobacteria > Burkholderiales > Burkholderiaceae_C > Acidovorax. The sequence continues at coordinate 888 of CAYXSL010000366.1, read as the reverse complement.
AACCGCTGGCGAATGACTTGCGCCACGCGGCGGCACGTCCACAAGTTGGTCCGAAAGCCCGCCGCCAAGGGGCCGGCGCGAACGATTTGGGCGAGTTCTTGCTTCTGCTCGGGCGTCAGCCTCGGCGGACGACCACGATTCGGCTTGGCAGCCAGGGCCTCGCTCCCGCCTGTGGCTGCTGCACGTTTCCAACGCTTGACGCTCGACACATCGACACCGATGAGTCGCGCGACCTCCGTGTTCCTCTTCCCATCCCGTAGGAGATCCACGGCTCGAAGACGGCGCGCTTCCAGCTCCGCCGCACTGCCTGTTGGTCTCATGAACCCTGGTACGCATGCTAGCGATCCCGCGGTTCGTTCGTTATGTAGAGTTCAGTAACCCAGACGGTAAAACGCTGGCCGCGGGAGGCGGAACAACTCGCGGGCGTGAGCTCAAGCTGTGGGACATAGCCACTGGTAAGGCGACGGCCGCTCTCCAGGGGCACACGGCCCAGGTGCGCTGCGTGGCCTTCAGTCCGGATGGCAAGACGCTGGCCTCGGGAGGTGGAGGAGGGATTCAGCAACCTGAGCTCAAGCTGTGGGACGTGGCCACTGGCAAGGAGAAGGCCACACTCCTGGGGCCTAGCGGCGTTGTGACCTCCGTGGCCTTCAGTCCGGATGGCAAAACCCTGGCCTCGGGAGGCGGGCGACCTCGCGGCGGTGAACTCAAGGTGTGGGACCTGGCCAACGGCAGAGAGACGTTGGCCCTGTCCGGTCACACGCCCTGCGTGCTTGCCGTGGCCTTCAGTCCGGACAGCAAAACCGTGGCCTTGGGGAGCGAAGACAAGACCATCAGGCTCTGGGACGTGGGCACCGGCAAGGAAACAGCCGCCCTGGCCGGTCACACGTC
>CAYXSL010000365.1:0-1829 GCA_964466605.1 uncultured Verminephrobacter sp. | reverse complement strand
ACGACCAGTGGCCGGGCCGGTGGCACCAGGCGGTCCTTGCGGAACTTGGTGTCGTTGATGCGCAGCACGCCCTGGGCGAGGTCCACGTCGCGCATGCGCAGGCTCAGCGCCTCTTCGAGTCGCAGGCCGCATCCGTACAGCATCCGCAGCAACTCTGGCAGGACGATGTGGCGCATGTGGGTGGACGCCTTCGGCTCGATGCGGTCAGCGGCTTCGAACAGGCGGCGCACTTCCTCATGCGTCAATACACGCGCCAGGAACGACTTCGACTCCTTGGCAGCGACTGCGTGATCTGGCACGTCGGCTGGAAGGTCCAGCCTGCGCATGAACAGGGCGAAGTGGCGAACCAGATTGATCCGATCGCGTTGTGTCTTGCCGTTCTCGTGCGGCTGCTTGGCCAGCCAGGACGAGGTCATGGACCTGGGCAGTTCCACTTGCTGCAGGCCCTGTCGACACAGGTGAGCGTCGAATCGACGCAGGCTCAAGGCGGTGTCGTTGTAGCGATAGCCACATGCTCGCTTCTCCTGGATGTACTGCGCCATCAGTGGCGCCAGGGGGCTATTGCCGGTGAATGTTGCGGGCTTACGAGGCACGGCCATGGCACACCTCCTCCGGATCGATGGCAGCGATGCGCAGCGTCTCTACATCGGCCTTGGCGTAGATGAAGGTGGTTGCCGGCGAGGCATGCCCCAGCACAGCCGAGATGACGGGGAACGGGGTCTGTGCTCCGAGCAGCCGCGTGGCCAGGGTGTGGCGCAGCGAGTGCAGGCCCCGACGCTGCGGTGCCTTGAACTTGATCCCGGCCAGCTCCCGCCAGTACGCCACGACGCGGTAGAGCCGGTCGTTCTGGCAAATCGGATCGAACGGCGGCGTCAGGTTGGTGAAGAGATGGCGGTGTTCTACGGGTGGTCGCCCCGCTCGCAGGTAGTCGATGAGTGCGGCGCCGACTTCCTCGATCAACGGCAGGACCAGCGGTTCACCCGTCTTGTTCTGCACGATCTCGATGGTGCAGGTGGACCAATGCAGATGGTCCAGCGTCAGCCGCTTGATGTCGCCCAGGCGCAGGCCCAGGCGCGAGGCGAGCAGCAAGATGGCGTAGTCACGCCTGCCCTTCGGTGAGCTGCGATCGACCGCGGCAAGCAGCCGCTCGACCAGTTCCGGCTCCCACGCCGAAGGCACCTTGGCATTGCTTGCCAGCCGGACCGTCGGGATGGCGGCACCGAGGTCACGCGGCAGCATGCCGCGCATGAACAGGTACTGCAGGAACTGCCTCACGGCAGACGAGACGCACTTGACGGTCCTCGGCTTCCAGTCCGTCCGGGTCTGAACGAAGGCGCTCAGATGTTCAGCCTGGAGGGTGTCCAGCGTCTCCAGGCCGCGAGTGCGCAGGAAGTCCAGGAAGACCGCGATGCTGTGCATGCGCTCGGCCAGGCTGGTGGGTCGAAGATGCCGGCGCTCCCTGGCGTACTGCTCGTACTCCCGCAGGGCCTTGTGCATGCCCACCGGCACACGCAGCCCGGTGGTCTCAACCACGAAACGGCTGATGGTGCCGGTGCGCGCGAAGTCGTCAAGCACCTTGAGCCCGAAGACCAAGTGGCGCCGCCACCGTTGCCCTTCCACCAGAACTTCGCCGTCGCGCCAACCGAAAGCCTGCTCGAAGCGAAGCGCGAGGTCGCGTGAATAGACCGCCGGCTGGCCCTTGGCACGGGCGAAGTCGGCCAGTTGCTCCCACACCCGCTTGTAGCGGTTCAGGGTTCGGACGGTGTAGCTGCGCATCAGCAGTTCCTGCGCAGCGGCCTGGCACAGCGGCTCCAGCGCCAGCGCGCCGG
>CAYXSL010000364.1:0-1858 GCA_964466605.1 uncultured Verminephrobacter sp. | reverse complement strand
CAGCGCGTCGTCAAACTTGTCGAAGGTAGCGATGCATTCGGTCCACTCCACGGCAGGGGTCAGGGCCACCTCCAGCTCCAGCACGATGCCGTTGGTGCCGTAGGTGTGGTGCAGCAGCATGGCCTCGGGGCCGCGCAACTCGATGACCTGCGGCTCGGGCTCCACCGTCATCGCACGCACGGCCAGCACGTTGCCGGGTGCAGCCAGCGGGCCGTGGTTGATGGAGCCAGCGCCCCCAAAGCCGCCGCCAAACAGCCCGCCCAGCGTGGCGCTGCGGTAGGTGCTGGGCAGCCAGCGCAGCTCTTGCCCCAGGGGCTTGGCCTGCGCGTCAAAGTCTGCCAGCCGGATGCCCGACTGCGCACGGCCCACGCCGCCGCGCACCCAGCCAAACGCGTTGTAGCCCGACAGATCCAGAATCACGCCGCCGTGCAGCGGTGTGCTCTGGCCATAGTTGCCGGTGCCGCTGCCGCGCACGGTGAGGGGAATGCCCGCGCTGGCGCAGGCGGCCACCACCTGGCGGATTTCTGCTTCGGTGCGCGGGCGCACCGCGATGTCGCCGCGCTTGCCTGCCAGGTCGCGCTTGAGCACGGGGCTGAACCAGGCAAAGTCCTGCGAGAGGCGGCCCACGCGCAGCGGGTCGGCGATCCAGTCGAGGTCGGGCAGCAGGGCAGGCAGTTGATGGGCGGTGGTAGCGGTCATGTCGTTATCTCCTGGGGGCCGATGGGGTCGTTTTGAGGCGAAAGGGGGCCTGCACCGCGCAACCTGAAGTTGTTGCGCGGTGTGGTGTCGGCAGTGGTGGGTTCAGTCCTGCGAGTTTTCGGAGGCGTGCCAGCCGCCCAGTGCGACGCGCGTCAGCCATGCCATCAGCACAAACAACGCGACGCCAGTGAGCGAGATCAACAGCAGCGCAGCAAACATGCGCGGGATGTTGAGCTGAAAGCCCGCCTGCAAAATCTGATACGCCAGCCCAGCACCCTGGCCCCCGGTGCCCGCCACAAACTCCGCCACCACGGCGCCGATGAGCGCCAGGCCGCTGGAGATGCGCAGCCCGCCAAAGAAGTAGGGCAGCGCGCTCGGGATGCGCAGGCGCAGCAGCGTCTGCAGCCGCGTGGCGCGGTTGAGCTGGAAGTAGCTTTGCAGATCCGGCTCCACACTGCGCAAACCCAGCGTGGTGTTGCTGATGATGGGGAACAGGGCCACCAGTGCGGCGCAGATCACCATCGATGCCGTCGGGTCCTTCACCCAGATGATGATGAGCGGCGCCACGGCCACGATGGGCGTGACCTGCAGCAGCACGGCGTAGGGGAAGAGCGCGGTCTCGATGCGTTTGCTCTGCACAAACAGGAACGAGATCAGCACCCCCGCCACCGTGGCCACCACAAAGGCCAGCACCGTGATCTTGACAGTGACCCACAGCGAGCCGCCCAGGGCAGCCCAGTCGGTGAACAGCGTCTTCATCATCAGGATGGGTGAGGGCACCAGGTAGGGCGGCAGTTCCATGGCCGTGACCAGGCCCTGCCACAGTGCGATCAGCACCAGGCCCACGAGCACGGGGTAGACCACACGCTGCACGCGGGGCTGGGCCATCAGCGGCGGGCGTTTGGAGGTGGCCTTGGCGGCAGGTTTGGCAGCGGCTGGCGCAGGCGCCGAGCGCGGGGCGCCTGCGGGGTGCGCGGTCCCCACGGGCGACGCCATCGGTGCGGAAGGGAAGGGGGTGCTCATGCCACGGTCTCCTCGGTGTCCACGCTGGCGCGCAGCAGGCTGTCCTGCAGCAGCTTGGCGTAGCGGCTGAATTCGGGCGACACCATGAAGTCGGCCGTGCGGGGGTAGGGGGCGTCGATGCGGAATTCTTCGACCA
>CAYXSL010000363.1:0-1939 GCA_964466605.1 uncultured Verminephrobacter sp. | reverse complement strand
GCTCAGCGCGGTCAGATAGCCAGCGAGCATGGCCAGCGGCACCGGCGCCTCATCGTCCTCGCTCGCCGCAGCCAGCAGCGAAAGCAGTGCGGCAAGCCGCTCGGTGTTGTCGTGATCGATGTCCTGGCTCATGGCCTTGTCCTTGTCTTGCGGGATAAAAAGCAAGGGCCCGCGAAGGGCCCTTGCGTCATGCATTGTCCGACTTATCGTCAGAGCTTGGCCGCCACCCAGGCTTGTACGCCGGCCAGAGCCGCTGGCAGAGCTTTGGCATCGGTGCCACCGGCCATGGCCAGATCGGGTTTGCCGCCGCCCTTGCCGCCGACCTGCTGAGCGACGAAGTTCACCAAGTCGCCGGCCTTGAGCTTGCCAATCGAGTCGGCGGTGACGCCAGCAGCCAGCTGGACCTTGTCGCCATCCACCGCAGCCAGCACGATGGCGGCGGTCTTGAGCTTGTCCTTGAGCTTGTCCATGGTGTCGCGCAGGGTCTTGGCGTCTGCGCCGGGCAGCGCGGCGGCCAGTACCTTGAGGCCCTTCACCTCCACGGCCTGGTTCACCAGCTCGTCGCCCTGGCTGGAGGCCAGCTTGCCCTTCAAGGCCGCCACTTCCTTTTCCAGAGCGCGGGCGTTGTCCAGCGCCTGGCTGATGCGGCCGTTGAGTTCGGCCACGGGCGCCTTGAGGGTGCTGGCGGCCTGGTTCACCGTGTCTTCCAGGCTCTGCAAATAGGCGAGCGCGTTGGCGCCCGTCACGGCCTCGATGCGGCGGATGCCAGCAGCCACACCGCCCTCACCCACCACCTTGAACAGACCGATGTCGCCCGTGCGCTGCACGTGGGTGCCGCCACACAGTTCGCGGCTGGTGCCGATGTCGAGCACGCGCACGGTTTCGCCGTACTTCTCGCCAAACAGCATCATGGCGCCGGTCTTCTGGGCCGACTCGATGTCCATCACACGCGCCTGCGTGGGCTGGTTGGCCAGGATTTCTTCGTTCACGCGGCGCTCGATCTCGCGGATCTCGGCCGCCGTCACGGCGCCGTTGTGCGTGAAGTCAAACCGTGTGCGGTCGGCATTCACCAGGCTGCCCTTTTGCTGCACATGGCTGCCCAGCACCTCACGCAGCGCCTTGTGCATGATGTGCGTGACCGAGTGGTTGCGCACCGTGGCGGCGCGCACGGCGGTGTTCACCTGGGCCTGCACGGTGTCGCCCACATTCAGCGTGCCCTCTTCCAGCGTGCCGTGGTGGCCAAACACATCCGCCTTGATCTTGAGCGTGTCACCCACCGCAAAGCGGGCGGAGCCGCTGGTGATGACACCTTCGTCACCCACCTGGCCACCGCTTTCGGCATAGAACGGGGTCGTGTCGAGCACCACCACACCGTTTTGACCACTTTTGAGGGCCGCTGCGCCCGTCCCATCTACATAGATTGCTACGATTTTTGCAGTCTCTGCCAGATTTTCATAGCCGGTGAACTGGTTGGCCACGCCGGTGTATTCCAGCGCCTTGTCCATCTTGAACTTGCCAGCGGCACGGGCCTGGGCCTTCTGCTTTTCCATGGCAGCCTTGAAGCCGGCCTCGTCCACATCCACGTCGCGTTCACGGCACACGTCGTTGGTCAGGTCGAGCGGGAAGCCGTAGGTGTCGTGCAGCTTGAAGGCCACGTCGCCAGGCAGCACCTTGGCGCCGCCGTCCAGCGCTGCGTCCAGGATCTCCATGCCGTTGGCCAGCGTCTCGAAGAAACGTTCTTCCTCGGTTTTGAGCACGTCGGTGATGCGCTGCTCCTGCTCGCGCAGCTTGGGATAGGCGTCGCCCATCACGCGCACCAGGTCGGCCACCAGCTTGTGGAAGAACGGGGTCTTCTTGCCCAGTTTGTAGCCGTGGCGAATGGCACGGCGCACGATGCGGCGCTGCACGTAGCCACGGCCTTCGTTGCTGGGGATCACAC
>CAYXSL010000362.1:0-1980 GCA_964466605.1 uncultured Verminephrobacter sp. | reverse complement strand
TGAAATGGCTGCAATTACCGCAAGCATGGTGGCTGAACTGCGCGCCCGCACTGATGCACCGATGATGGAGTGCAAGAAGGCTCTGACTGAGGCCGACGGCGACATGAGCCGTGCCGAAGAGATCCTGCGCGTCAAGCTGGGCAACAAGGCCGGCAAGGCCGCCTCGCGCGTGACGGCTGAAGGCGTGGTCGCTGCCGCCGTCGTGGGCACGGCTGGCGCGCTGATCGAAGTCAACTGCGAAACCGACTTCGTGTCCAAGAACGATGCCTTCCTGGCCTTCGTGAATGCACTGGCTGGCCTGGTGGCCGAGCAGAACCCGGCTTCGGTCGAAGCGCTGTCGGCGCTGCCGCTGTCGCAAGAAGGCTTCGGCCCGACCGTGGAAGACGTGCGCAAGGGCCTGATCGGCAAGATCGGCGAGAACATGACGATCCGCCGCTTCAAGCGCTATGCGTCGGGTGCCAAGCTGGCGTCCTATCTGCACGGCACCCGCATCGGCGTGATGGTCGAGTTCGACGGCGACGACGTGGCAGCCAAGGACGTTGCGATGCACGTGGCCGCCATGAAGCCGGCTGCGCTGTCCAGCGCCGAAGTGCCGGCCGAGCTAGTCGCCAAGGAGCGCAAGATCGCTGAAGAGAAGGCTGCCGAGTCCGGCAAGCCGGCCGACATCATCGCCAAGATGGTCGAAGGCTCGGTGCAGAAGTACCTGAAGGAAGTCTCGCTGGCCGACCAGGTCTTCGTGAAGGCTGCCGACGGCAAGCAAACCGTGGCCCAGATGCTCAAGGCTGCCAACACCAACGTGAAGGGCTTCACCCTCTACGTCGTGGGCGAAGGCATTGAGAAGAAGGCCGACGACTTCGCTGCTGAAGTGGCCGCCCAAGTGGCCGCCGCCAAGGCTGCCGCTGCCTGATCGGCTGCACTGCAGCTCCGTCCCCCACATTTTTTACCGCCGTACCTGCCTTTGGAGAAATCACCCATGTCCCACGCCGCACCAGCCCACAAGCGCATCCTGCTCAAGCTGTCTGGTGAGGCGCTGATGGGGGATGACGCCTTTGGCATCAACCGCGCCACCATCGTCCGCATGGTGGAAGAGATCGCCGAAGTCACCCGCCTGGGTGTGCAGGTGGCGGTGGTGATTGGTGGGGGCAATATCTTCCGTGGCGTCGCGGGCGGCTCGGTCGGCATGGACCGCGCCACTGCCGACTACATGGGCATGCTGGCCACCGTGATGAATGCGCTGGCCCTGGCAGATGCCATGGACAAGCAGGGTCTGGTGGCCCGCGTGATGTCTGCCATCGCCATCGAGCAGGTGGTCGAGCCCTATGTGCGCCCCAAGGCCTTGCAATACCTCGAAGAGGGCAAGGTCGTTGTGTTTGCCGCCGGCACGGGCAATCCCTTCTTCACCACCGATACGGCGGCAGCGTTGCGCGGTGCCGAGATTGGCGCCGAGCTGGTGCTCAAGGCCACCAAGGTGGACGGCGTTTATACTGCCGACCCCCAGAAAGATCGCACGGCCACGCGCTACACCCAGCTGAGCTTTGACGAGGCCATGTCCCGCAATCTGGGCATCATGGATGCGACCGCGTTTGCCCTGTGCCGCGACCAGAAGCTGCCGGTGAAGGTGTTCTCCATCATCAAGCACGGCGCCCTGAAGCGCGTGGTGATGGGCGAAGACGAAGGTACGCTGGTTTACGCTTGACGACGATGGATGGGTCTGCACCGGATGCAGGCTGGCCCCGAGGAGAAAACATGACGATTGCCGACATCAAGAAAACCACAGAGACCAAGATGGACCAGTCCATCACGGCCTTCAAGAACAATCTGCAGAAAATCCGCACTGGCCGCGCCAACCCCGCGCTGCTGGATACGGTGCAGGTCGAGTATTACGGCTCCCTGGTGCCCCTCTCCCAGGTGGCCAACGTGGCGCTGATCGACTCGCGCACCATCAGCGTGCAGCCCTGGGAAAAGGGCATGGGCGCCAAG
>CAYXSL010000361.1:0-2005 GCA_964466605.1 uncultured Verminephrobacter sp. | reverse complement strand
TACATGGTCGAAGGCAAGGGCAGCGACGACTACCGCCTGGTCAAGAGCCTGATGTACGCACGCCCCGACCTGATGCACCGCATCCTGGCCGTGAACGCCGACAGCGTGGCGGCCTACCTCAACGCACAGATCGACGCGGGCGCCCAGGCCGTGATGGTTTTTGACAGCTGGGGCGGCGTGCTGGCCGATGGTGCGTTCCAGGAGTTCAGCCTGGCCTACACGAAGCGCGTGCTGGCGCAGCTCAAGCGCACGGGCGTGGACGGCACCGACGTGCCGCGCATCGTGTTCACCAAGGGCGGCGGCATCTGGCTGCCCGACATGAAGGACCTCCAATGTGAGGTGCTGGGCCTGGACTGGACGGCCAACCTCGGCCAGGCGCGCGCCATCGTGGGCGGGCAGGTGGGCGGCCCCGGCAAGGCGCTGCAGGGCAACATCGACCCCAACGTGCTGTTTGCGCCGCCTGCGCAGATCGCGCAGCAGGCGCGCCATGTGCTGGACAGCTTTGGCAGGCCGCACACCGACCGCAGCACCACCGGCCCCACGCACATCTTCAACCTGGGCCATGGCATCAGCCAGTTCACCCCACCCGAGCACGTGGCTGCGCTGGTGGAGGCCGTGCACAGCCACTCGCGCGCGCAGCGCCAGGGGTGACAACGCCGCGTCCGCGGCGTAGCCGGGGGCCGTGCGACACCCTGCAGGGGCATCTTCCGCAACGGAAGAAAAAGGGCGGGGCGGCAATACCCGAGTGGCCCGAAGGGCCTACTTATGCACAAAAATGGCGCAGCACCGGGGCCCAAGCGGCCCCCGTGCCCACAAAGTGTGCAAGGCGGGAAACACGCGCACCATGAACGTAAATTGTTGATTTCAAATGATTTCGTCCCACTGCTTTTTTGGTGGGCATTCCAGCCAAAGCCCGGCCCGTCAAGGACTTGCGTGGCAAACACAGGGGATATCAACAAAGTTATCCACAGAATTTCTGGATTTCCTGCAAAACCCCAGTCAAATCAAGCACTTGCAGGCTATTTCGCAGAGAGGCCTGAACTTGCGGGGCCCTCACTAACACAAATTAAGGGTTTTCCCGGGCAATCGTGCCCCGCTGGCTGCCTGACTTATGCACAAAAATCTTGACGCGGCGCAACATCGGCCCGGGGCCAGGCACTAGCACAGAAAATGCGCCCAAATTTCCTCAGATGATTGATTCATAAGGATTTTTTGCTCCTGCCAATTTTGTGGGCATTCTGTTCAGGCCCAGTATTCATGCGGGTTGGCGGGGTGTGGACGCAGGATGTCAACAAAGTTATCCACAGAAAGACGGGATTACTCACACCGCACGCCAAATCAAGCACTTAGCCGCCAAACCTCTACAGCACCTCCACAAGCCCCCGTAACTGCCATAGCCTGTGCCTATCCATTCCGCCATCGTCCACGTCGCATTGCATACCCCGTCGCACAGCGGTGTGGGGGACCTGCTCAGCTATGCCTGCGACCGGCCCCTGCCTCCCGGCACGCTGGTGCGGGTGCCGCTGGGCAAGCGCGAGGTGCTGGGCGTGGTGTGGGATGCCGTGGATGCCACGGGCGAGCTGCCCGAGGGCGCGGCCATGCGGCCGGTGGCGGGAGTGCTGGAGGGGGTGGAGCCGCTCGCGCTGCCCTGGCGCCGCCTGGTGGCCTTTGCCGCGCGCTACTACCAGCGCGCGCTGGGCGAGGTGGCGCTGGCCGCCCTGCCGCCCCAGCTGCGCGACCTGCAGCCCGACCAGCTGGCCCGCCGGCTCAAGCGCCCCGCCAAGGCACTCGACCAGGATGGCAGCGAAAACGCTATACAAACAATAGCACTTACCGCAGAACAGGAGCGCGCAAGGGCCCAAATTTCTTCTGAAGCCGGCCCCTTCCTGCTGTTTGGCAGCACCGGCAGCGGCAAGACCGAGGTCTACCTGCGCTGCGTGCAGGAGGCGCTGGAGGCCGACCCCACCGCCCAGGCGCTGGTGATGGTGCCCGAGATCAACCTCAC
>CAYXSL010000360.1:0-2007 GCA_964466605.1 uncultured Verminephrobacter sp. | reverse complement strand
ACCGCTACCTGAAGGCTGTGGGCTACGCCACCAAGAGCAAAAAGGGCAACGGTGGCCTGCCCAAGATGGTGCTGATTGGCGACATTGCCGGTGACAACGCCGATGACGTGGCCCGCGTGACCAGCGAGGTCGTGCGCCTGGCCAACACCCGCAGCGGCGAAGGCTTTGTGGCCATCACGGCCGATGCGCGCAAGAAGTTCTGGGCCGACCGCAAGAAGACGGCGGCCATCAGCCGCCACACCAACGCCTTCAAGATCAACGAAGACGTGGTGATCCCGCTGCCGCGCATGGCCGAGTACACCGACGGCATCGAGCGCATCAACATCGAGCTGAGCCTGCGCAACAAGCTCAAGCTGTGCGACGCGCTGACCGAATTCTTCGAACGCGGCAACCTGCCGCTGGGCAAGCACGACGCCGACGACGAAGTGCCCTCACCCGAACTGCTGCAAGACCGCGTGGACCAGGCCATCGCCCTGGTGGCTGAGGTGCGCGCGCTGTGGCAAGGCTGGCTGGACAACGTGGAAACCCTGTTCCCACAATTGCAGGACCACACCCTGCGTGCGAGCTGGAAGACCCAGCTGCGGGCACCGCTGCAAGGCATCTTTACCGGTGCCGCGTTCATGCCCATCCTGGACGAGGCCGTGGCCATCCACAAGCGCGTGCTCAAGGGCCGCGTGTGGGTGGCGCTGCACATGCACGCGGGCGACGGCAATGTGCACACCAACATCCCCGTCAACAGCGACGACTACGAGATGCTGCAGACGGCGCACGAGGCCGTGGCGCGCATCATGGTGCTGGCGCGCAGCCTCAATGGCGTGATTTCGGGCGAACACGGCATTGGCATCACCAAGCTGGAGTTTTTGACCGACGACGAACTGCGTCCCTTTGCCGAATACAAGCGCAAGGTGGACCCGGAAGGCCGCTTCAACAAAGGTAAATTGCTCCGAAATCAGGAGCATTCAGGGCTTGTTCAGCCAGCGCTTGGTGCCGATTTGGCCTCAAAACCTGCGCTGCATGCCGATTTGACCAACGCCTACACGCCCAGCTTCGGGCTGATGGGCCACGAGTCGCTGATCATGCAGCAAAGCGACATCGGCGCGATTGCCGACAGCGTCAAGGACTGCCTGCGCTGCGGCAAGTGCAAGCCCGTGTGCTCCACGCACGTGCCGCGCGCCAACCTGCTGTACAGCCCGCGCAACAAGATCCTGGCGACGTCGCTGCTGGTCGAGGCCTTTCTTTACGAAGAGCAGACGCGCCGCGGCGTGAGCATCAAGCACTGGCAGGAGTTTGAAGACGTGGCCGACCACTGCACGGTGTGCCACAAGTGCGAGAGCCCCTGCCCGGTGAAGATCGACTTCGGCGACGTCACCATGAACATGCGCAACCTGCTGCGCAAGATGGGCAAAAAGACCTTCCGCCCCGGCAACGCGCTGGCGATGACCATGCTCAACGCCACTAACCCCGACACCATCAAGCTGATGCGGTCGGCCATGGTGGACGTGGGCTTCAAGGCCCAGCGCATGGCCGTGGACCTGCTGCGCAAGGTGGGCCGCAAGCAGACGGCCAAGCCGCCGGCCACGGTGGGCACTGCTCCGATCAAGGAGCAGGTGATCCACTTCATCAACAAGAAGCTGCCCGGCGGCCTGCCCAAGAAGACGGCCCGTGCGCTGCTCGACATCGAGGACAAGGACTACGTGCCGATCATCCGCAACCCGCAGGCCACCACGGCCGAGACGGAGGCGGTGTTCTACTTCCCGGGCTGTGGCTCGGAGCGCCTGTTCTCGCAGGTCGGCTTGGCAACCCAGGCCATGTTGTGGCACGCGGGCGTGCAGACGGTGTTGCCGCCCGGCTACCTGTGCTGCGGCTACCCCCAGCGCGGCTCGGGCCAGTTCGACAAGGCCGAGAAGATGATCACGGACAACCGTGTGCTCTTCCACCGCGTGGCCAACACACTCAACTACCTGGACATCAAGACCGTGGTGGTGAGCTGCGGCACCTGCTACGACC
>CAYXSL010000359.1:0-2013 GCA_964466605.1 uncultured Verminephrobacter sp. | reverse complement strand
GCGCTGCACACGCCGCTGATGAGCGTGACCAACGCCATCTCCAGCATCATCGCCATCGGTGCGTTGGTGCAGATCGCACCGCCCGAAGCAGGCGTGAACGGGCGGCCCGACGGGCTCATCCTCTGGCTGGCCTTTGCCGGCACGGTGCTCACGGCCATCAACATGTTCGGCGGCTTTGCGGTCACGCGCCGCATGCTGGCCATGTTCCGCAAGTAAAAGACAACGACAAGAACAACGAGGAGCACAGAACATGTCCCAAAGTCTCGCCACCGTTGCCTACCTGGGCGCGGCCATTTTGTTCATCCTGAGCCTGGGTGGGCTCTCCAACCCCGAAACCTCGCGCCGGGGCAACCTGTTCGGCATGGTCGGCATGGCGCTGGCCGTGCTGGCCACCGTGTTTGGCCCGCGTGTCAGCGCCTCCGGCATGGCCTGGATCGTGGGCGCTCTGGTGATCGGCGGCGGCATTGGCCTGTATGCGGCCAAGGTCGTCAAGATGACGCAGATGCCCGAGCTGGTCGCGCTCATGCACAGCCTGGTGGGCTTGGCCGCCTGCCTGGTGGGGTTTGCGAGTTACGTCGATACCTCGATCCAGCTGCAAGGGGCCGAAAAAATCATCCATGAAGTGGAGATCTACGTCGGCATCCTGATCGGCGCAGTCACGTTCAGCGGCTCGCTGATCGCCTTTGGCAAGCTCAACGGCAAGATCGGCGGCAAGCCGCTGCTGCTGCCCGGCCGCCACTGGCTGAACCTGGCCGCGCTGCTGATCGTGATCTGGTTCGGCCGCGAGTTCCTGCGCGCTGAAACGGTGGAGCAGGGCATGCTGCCGCTCACGGTGATGACGGTGATCGCGCTGCTGTTCGGCATCCACATGGTGATGGCCATCGGCGGCGCCGACATGCCGGTGGTGGTGTCGATGCTCAACAGCTATTCGGGCTGGGCGGCGGCGGCCACGGGCTTCATGCTCAGCAACGACCTGCTCATCGTCACCGGCGCGCTCGTGGGCTCCTCGGGCGCCATCCTGTCCTACATCATGTGCAACGCGATGAACCGCAACTTCATCAGCGTGATTGCGGGGGGGTTTGGCTCTGGCGGCGGCGCCCCGGCCAAGAAGGGTGACGCCGCCGAGCCGCAGGGCGAGGTGGTGCCCGTGGCGGCCACGGAAACGGCCGAACTGCTGCGCGATGCCAAGAGTGTGATCATCGTGCCCGGCTACGGCATGGCCGTGGCCCAGGCGCAGCACACGGTCAACGAGATCGTGAAGACCCTGCGCGAGAAGGGCACGAACGTGCGGTTTGCGATCCACCCGGTGGCAGGCCGCATGCCTGGCCACATGAACGTGCTGCTGGCCGAGGCCAAGGTGCCCTATGACATCGTGATGGAGATGGACGAGATCAACGAGGACTTCCCCGAGGCCGATGTGGCCATGGTCATCGGCGCCAACGACATCGTGAACCCGGCCGCGCAGGACGACCCCACCAGCCCCATTGCAGGGATGCCGGTGCTCGAAGTGTGGAAGGCCAAGACCTCGATCGTGATGAAGCGCTCCATGGCCTCCGGGTATGCGGGGGTGGACAACCCTCTGTTCTACAAGGACAACAACCGCATGCTCTTCGGCGATGCCAAGAAAATGCTCGACGAAGTGCTCGCCGCGCTCAAGGGCTGACGGGCATAATTCACCCGTGGAAAAAAGCACGACCGTGCTGAAAATGGCGGCACGGTCCATTCACCGCCACTAAAAACTTACCAGGAGACAAAACACATGACCGACCGCCCATGGCTGGCCGCCTATCCGCAAGGGGTCCCCGCCGACATCGACACCTCGCAGTACACCTCGCTTGTCGCCCTCATGGACGAGGCGTTCAAGAAGTACGCCGACCGTGTGGCCTACAGCTTCATGGGCAAGGAGGTGACTTACGGCCAGACCGACTCGCTGTCCAGCGCGTTTGCGGCCTACCTGCAGGGCCTGGGCCTGGTCAAGGGCGACCGCGTGGCCATCATGATGCCCAACGTGCC
>CAYXSL010000358.1:0-2024 GCA_964466605.1 uncultured Verminephrobacter sp. | reverse complement strand
AGATGGTCACGGCCTGGTGCAAGCACTACAGCAAGCTGCCCGTGATCGTGAAGCTCACCCCCAACATCACCGACGTGCGCCAGCCCGCACGCGCGGCCAAGGCGGGCGGGGCCGATGCCGTGTCGCTCATCAACACGATCAACTCCATCATGGGCGTAGACCTGGACCGCATGGTGATGAGCCCCAGCACCGACGGCTGGGGCTCGCACGGCGGCTACTGCGGCCCGGCCGTCAAGCCCATCGCACTGAACATGGTGGCCGAGATCGCACGCGACCCGCTCACGGCCGGCCTGCCCATCAGCGGCATCGGCGGCATCACCACCTGGCGTGATGCGGCCGAGTACATCGCCCTGGGTTGCGGCACGGTGCAGGTGTGCACAGCCGCCATGGTCTATGGCTTCAAGATCGTGCAGGACATGTGCGACGGGCTGTCCAACTTCATGGACGACCACGGCTACGCCACGCTCGACGACTTCAGGGGCCAGGCCGTGCCCACGGTCAAGGACTGGAAGAACCTCAACCTCAACCACATCGAAAAGGCTGTCATCAACCAGGACGCCTGCATCCAGTGCGGCCGCTGCCACGTGGTGTGCGAAGACACCTCGCACCAGGCCATCACCTTCACCAAGGAGGGCGGCGTGCGCAAGTTCGAGATCAACGAGGCCGAGTGCGTCGGCTGCAACCTGTGCGTGTCGATCTGCCCCGTGCCCGAGTGCATCACCATGCGCGCGCTGGAACCGGGCGAAGTCGATGCGCGCACGGGCAAGGCGGTGACGGGCGAATACGCCAACTGGACCACGCATCCCAACAACCCGCAGCGCGTGTCTGCGGCGGCCTGATATGCGCCCATGTCTGCGGTTGCCACAGATCCTGCAAGGCGTTGTGACAGCACCCGTTGTGGTGCCGATTTGCAACGCATGCTGCACTGCATCTGGTGCAGTTCTTGCGTGATCTCTAGCATCGCTCGCTTCCCTTTGCCCGCCATCTGCCAGCGTGAGGGCGCTGGATTGGACGGTGGGTTGTGTGCAACCCCAACGACGTCTTTGACAGGAGTACAGGCATGACCAACAGTACCGGCAGCGCGGCCCATGTGGCGGGGCTAATGCCCGGCGGAGCCTCCAACACGCTCGCCAATGAAGATCTGCTCCCTACCACCGCCGCGCAGCGACACTGGACCTGGAAAGACTTTGCCGCGCTCTGGGTCGGCATGGTCGTGTGTGTGCCCACCTACACCATGGCCAGCTCCATGCTGGACCAGGGCTTCACCTGGCAGATGGCCGTGTGGCTTGTGTTCCTGGCCAACTGCATCGTGCTCATCCCCATGGTGCTGATTGGCCGCGTAGGGCCTAAATATGGTGTGCCGTTCCCCGTGTTGGCGCGCGCTTCGTTTGGCGTGAAGGGCGCCAACCTGCCCGCCGTGCTGCGGGGCCTGGTGGCCTGTGGATGGTTCTCCATCAACTGCTACTTTGGTGCGCTGGCGCTGCATGGCTTCCTCAACATCCTGGGCATGGGGCTCGCGGGCCCGGCCGATGGACAGACCATCAGCACCTCGCAGTTCATGTGTTTCCTCGCGTTCTGGGCGGTGCACATCTGGTTCATCTGGAAGGGGCCGGAGTCCATCCGCAAGCTCGAAGTGATCGCTGCGCCGCTGATGATCATTGCGTCCATCGCACTGGTTGTGGTGCTGATGATGAAGGTACCCTCGGGCCAGCTCTTCAATCTGCCTGCCAAGGTGGTCGAGGGCGGCCCCAAGACCTGGGCGGCGCTCACGGGCCTGGTCGGCTTCTGGGCCACGCTGGCACTCAATATCCCGGACTTCACCCGCTTTGCTAAATCGCAGAAGGACCAGGTGGTGGGCCAGGCCATCGGTCTGCCGATTCCCATGGCGCTGTTCTCCATGGTGGGTGTGATTGGTTTCTCTGCCTCGGCCATCCTGTACGGCAAAGCGCAGCTGTTCCCTGATGGCTTGCTCACGCAGATGGGCAGCGTGGCGGCAGGCATTGGCCTGCTGGTGATTTTGTTGG
>CAYXSL010000357.1:0-2037 GCA_964466605.1 uncultured Verminephrobacter sp. | reverse complement strand
AACGTGCCCATCCTGGCCAAGGGTGGACGTGACGCCACGGCCACCTTCCTGCAACGCAACCAGGGCGATGTGCTGATCACGTTCGAATCCGAGGTGGTCTCCATCGACCGCGAGTTCGGCGCGGGCAAGGTCGATGCCATCTACCCCTCGGTGAGCGTGGTGGCAGAGAACCCCGTGGCCGTGGTGGAACGCACCGTGGCCAAGAAGGGCACGGCCCAGCTGGCCAAGGCCTACCTGGACTACCTGTACTCTGAAGAAGCGCAGGAGATTGCGGCCAAGCACGCCATCCGCCCCCGCTCGGAAGCCGTGCTCAAGAAGTACGCCGACACCTTCAAGCCGCTCAAGCAGTTCACGGTGGCCAAGTACTTCGGTTCGCTGACCGAAGCGCAGAAGGTGCACTTCAACGACGGCGGCCAGTTCGACAAGCTGTACACGCCCGGCGCCAAGTAAACAAAACAGGCCCAGCGCTTCTCCCGACTCACCACTGCATCTATGACCACTGCGACCGCTGTGGCCGCAGCCCCGGCCGGACGGCGCGCGCCCAAGCGCGTGCTGCCCGGTTTCGGGCTGTCTCTGGGCTACACCCTTTTTTACTTGAGCATCATCGTGCTGATCCCGTTGTCAGCACTGATCTTCAAGACCTTCACATTGACCTGGGAGCAGTTCTGGGCGGCCATCAGCGCACCGCGCGTGATGGCCTCGTACCGGCTGACCTTTGGCGCGTCGTTCCTGGCAGCGCTGGTCAACCTGGTGTTCGGCCTGCTGATCGCCTGGGTGCTGGTGCGCTACAAGTTCCCGGGCAAGAAGATCGTGGACGCGCTGGTGGACCTGCCGTTTGCACTGCCCACGGCCGTGGCCGGCATCTCGCTCACGGCCTTGCTGGCCAGCAATGGCTGGGTCGGCAGCATCCTGGAGCCCATGGGCATCCAGCTCGCGTTCAAGCCTGCGGGCATCGTGATCGCGCTGATCTTCATCGGCCTGCCATTTGTGGTGCGCACGGTGCAGCCTGTGCTGGAAGATGCTGAAAAAGAACTCGAAGAAGCCGCCACCTGCCTGGGCGCCACGCGCCTGCAGACCTTCACCAAGGTCATCCTGCCCTCCATCACGCCCGCGCTGCTCACCGGCTTTGCCATGGCGTTTGCGCGGGCGGTGGGCGAGTACGGCTCGGTGATCTTCATCGCGGGCAACATGCCCATGGTGTCGGAGATCACGCCCCTCATTATCATCGGCAAGCTGGAGCAGTACGACTACGCAGGCGCTACGGCCGTGGCCGTGGTGATGCTGGTCATCTCCTTCATCCTGCTGCTCATCATCAACGCGCTGCAAGCCTGGCAGCGACGCCACGCGGGGGCTCCAGCATGAGCGGCGCCAACTCTCGAACTGTTCGCCGCGCGCAAGCGGGTACCACCGAGGCCCCGTGGGTGCGCTACACGCTCATCACGCTGGCGCTGGGCTTCATGCTGCTGTTTTTGGTGCTGCCGCTGGCCGCCGTGTTTGCCGAGGCGCTGCGCAAGGGCTTTGGCGCGTATCTGGAAGGCCTGCGCGAGCCCGATGCCTGGTCGGCCATCAAGCTCACGCTCATCACCGCGCTGATCGCCGTGCCGCTGAACCTCGTGTTTGGCGTGGCGGCCGCCTGGTGTATCGCCAAGTACGAGTTCAAGGGCAAGGCCTTCCTGACCACGCTGGTGGATCTGCCGTTTTCGGTGTCGCCCGTGGTGGCGGGCCTGATCTATGTGCTGATGTTCGGCGCGCAGGGCTGGTTTGGCCCGTGGCTGCAGGCGCATGACATCAAGATCATCTTCGCGGTGCCCGGCATCGTGCTGGCCACGGTGTTCGTGACCTTCCCCTTCATCGCCCGCGAACTGATCCCGCTGATGCAAGCGCAGGGCAACGACGAGGAACAGGCCGCCATCGTGCTGGGTGCGAGCGGCTGGCAGACCTTTTGGTACGTGACCTTGCCCAACATCAAGTGGGGCCTGCTGTACGGCGTGATCCTGTGCAACGCGCGCGCCATGGGCGAGTTTGGCGCGGTGTCGG
>CAYXSL010000356.1:0-2049 GCA_964466605.1 uncultured Verminephrobacter sp. | reverse complement strand
GCCCGGTCGGCCGTGCCCGGCTTCACGCAGAAGATCAGCCCCCACAGCATGCGGCACACCAAGGGCATGCACCTGCTGCAGAGCGGCGTGTCGCTGGAGATGATCCGCGACTTCCTCGGGCACGTGGACGTGAAGACGACGCAGATCTACGCCCGTGCGAACCTGGAGATGAAGCGACGCGCGCTGGAGAAGGTGGCCGGCGAGTCGCCGTCGGCGGCGCTGCCGTCCTGGCAGCAGAGCAAGTCGCTGCTGGACTGGCTGCGCTCGCTGTAGCCGTTGTCGGCAGCGGGTCAGTCGGCGGCCAGGGCATGGATGATCGGGCAGTTGCCCCTGGCCGCCCCCGTGTCGCATTGGCGCAGCAGGTTCATCAATGCCTTGCGCATCGCTTTCAGGTCGGCGAGCTTCTCTTCGATGACCTGCAACTTGTGTGTGGCCAGCTCGCGCGTTTCAGCGCAGGCGCGGGCATCGTCCAGCTCCAACATGCTGCCGACTTCGTCCAACGTGAAGCCCAGCACCTGCGCGCGCTTGATGAACCGCACCCGCTTGATCGCCGCCGGTCCATAGCGACGATGCCCGCTCGTCGGCTTGTCCGGCTCCGCCATCAAGCCGCGGCGCTGGTAGTACCGGATCGTCTCGACGTTGACGCCAGCCTCGTCGGCCAGTCGCCCTATGGTCAGCTCGTTCGTCATCTGCGCCCCTTGACTCCGTACCATGGTACGGACTCTAGACTGCCCGCCATGGAGAAGGTTCACCCATCGATTGCCACGTTCAGGGTCAAGGGTTCGTTGATCGCCGGCGTGCTGGCGGCCATCGGAGCGTCGGTGTGCTGCGTGGGACCGCTGGTGCTGCTGGCGCTGGGTATCGGTGGCGCGTGGATCGCCCACTTGACCGCACTGGAGCCGCTGCGGCCCTGGTTCATCGCAGCGACGCTGCTGTTTCTGGGCTTGGCCTTCCGGCGCTTGTACCTACAGCCGCAAGTCTGCGAGCCGGGCACCGCCTGTGCCGAACCCATCGTCATCCGGCGCCAGCGTTTGATCTTCTGGGTGGTCGCGCTGGCACTTCTCGCGTTGTTGTCGGTGCCATGGTTGGCGCCGCTCTTTCTCTGAAGGGACCTCCCATGCGCAAGCTGCTCGCGACCGCTCTCGTCGCGCTGACGCCCTTGGCCGCGCTCGCTGCGTCGCCGCAGACCGCCGTGCTTGACGTTCAGAACATGACCTGTGGGCTGTGCCCGGTCACGGTGAAGAAATCGCTGGAGAAGGTGGCCGGTGTGAGCCAGGCGCAGGTTGACTTCGCGAAGAAGACCGCCACCGTCACGTTTGACGCCGACAAGACCAATGCTTCGGCACTGGTCAAGGCCACGACGGACGCGGGCTTTCCCTCGACGATGAGGAAGTGATCATGGCCGTCCCCGAATTGGAGTCGATGCTGACATGCCCGGAGTGCGGCCACGCCAAGCGTGAGCTCATGCCGACCGACGCCTGCCAGTTCTTCTACGAGTGCGAGCACTGCAAGACAGTGCTGCGGCCGAAGGTCGGTGACTGCTGCGTGTTCTGCTCCTACGGCTCGGTCAAGTGTCCGCCCGTGCAGATGCAGCGAGGCTGCTCAAGCTGCGGCGCCTGAGACCCAAGAACGGCACGGACGTACTGCATTTGCCGAGGCGTGCCTGTGCGCACGCGGTGAGCCGGTCCAACGCGATTGGGCTCCCCCCCTGGCCTGGCTCTTCCCGCGTGCCCATCTGACGGAGTTATGTTGAGCCGGGCGCGACCTCTTTGAGGTCAGGCGCGCGTGGTGCCGACTTTCTGCGCATAACCGCGGACTGGCCTAAATACGCATCCGAAATCGCGATGCGACCGTGACCCAGCTCAGAAGCGACGGCCAGGCGTGCGGTGGCATCGCCCTCGCCATTGCCGGCACCGCCGCGCACCGGCGACGGCTCACCAGTCAGCTCCTCGTAGCGGTCGTTGGCGTGCTGGTGCCGCAGGCCGTGCGCTGTGACCCCCAGGGCTGCCTTCGTGATGCCGAAGCGCCGCAGGACGTTGTAGAAGCGGT
>CAYXSL010000355.1:0-2060 GCA_964466605.1 uncultured Verminephrobacter sp. | reverse complement strand
CATGTACGAACTAGGCGTTGTCTACCGCAACATCACCCGCGCCGACCGCGCAGCCGCCGACGGCCTCGCAGCCCTGGGCTCGGCCACCGTGCACGAGGCCATGGGCCGCGTGGGCCTGCTCAAACCCTATATGCGCCCGATCCAGAGCGGCGTGCAGGTCAGCGGCACGGCCGTCACCGTGCTGCTGCACCCGGGCGACAACTGGATGATGCATGTGGTGGCCGAGCAGATCCAGCCCGGCGACATCGTGGTGGCCGCCATCACGGCCGAATGCACCGACGGCTACTTCGGCGACCTGCTGGCCACGTCCTTCCAGGCGCGCGGCGCACGTGCGCTCATCATCGACGCCGGGGTGCGCGACGTGAAGACGCTCAACGAGATGAACTTCCCCGTGTGGAGCAAGTGCATCTCCAGCAAGGGCTGCATCAAAGCCACCATCGGCTCGGTCAACATCCCCGTGGTGTGTGCGGGCCAGATCGTCACGCCCGGTGACGTGATCGTGGCCGACGACGACGGCATCGTGTGTGTGCCCGCCGCGCGCGCCGTGCAGACGCTCGAAGCCGCACAAAAGCGCGAAAGCTTTGAAGGCGAGAAGCGCGCCAAGCTGGCCAGCGGCGTGCTGGGCCTGGACATGTACAAGATGCGCGAGCCGCTGGCGGCAGCGGGGCTCAAGTACATCGACTGAACCTACTTTTTCAAGCTTTTCAGGCCGTCTGCGCGCGTCCATATTGCGCTGACAGCTATCAATTTTGATTTTCTCTGTTCCTGATCCCATGACCTTTTCTTCAGCCGCTTCCTCTTTCCGCATCCGCCGCTCGCTGGCCCTGGCACTGGGTGTGGCCGCCGTGGCGGGCGCGCTGGTGCAACCCGCTGCCGCGCAGCAGTTCCCCACCAAGCAGGTGCGCATCATCAGCCCCTTCCCCGTGGGCGGCGGCCCCGATGGCGTGGCCCGCCTCGTGGCCGACAGGCTCTCGCGCACCTGGGGCACGGGCGTGATCGTGGAAAACCGCCCCGGCGGCAACGGCTTCATCGCCATCGACGCCTGGAAGCGCGGTGCCAAGGATGGCCACGACCTGCTCATCCTGGACAACGTGCACCTGGCCGCCTACCCCAGCCTGTTCAAGAAGCTGCCTTACGACCCCGCCAAGGACTTCGACACACTGCTGCCGCTGTTCAAGACGCATTTCTTCTTCACCGTGGGCACGGGCAGCAAGTACAAGACCGTGGCCGACATCGTGGCCGACGCCAAGGCGCGCCCCGGCAAGCTCAACTACGGCAGCTGGTCGGTGGGCAACCCGGTGCACCTGGGCTCGGAGCTGTTCGAGTCCGCCACCGGCACGCAGATGGAGCATGTGATCTTCAAGGAGACCACGCAGCTCTACACCTCGGTGTCCACCGGCGAGATCGACTTTGCGCTGGGCAGCGCCGCCACCGCAGGCCCGCTGTACCGTGCGGGCAAGCTGCGCCTGGTCGCGTTTGCCGGCCCCCAGCGCTCGGCCGAGTTCCCCGACGTGCCCACCGTGGCCGAATCCGGTGGCCCCAAGGACTTTGCCGTGACCGGCTGGAACGCCATCGCCGTGCCGCCCGGCCTGCCCGCCGCCGTGGCCGACAAGATCCGCAAGGACATCGAACAGGCCCTGACCGGCCCCGAAGTGGCCGAGAAGTTCAAGACCTTTGGCTACGAACAGTTCCCCACCACGCGCGCGCAGTTCAACCAGTTCGTCAAGGACGAGAGCCAGCGTTTTGGCGACGTGATCCGCAAGGCCAACGTGTCGCTCGACTGATCTGCGAGCCTGCAAGAAACCAAGGAGTACGCGCATGAGCGAATTCACAAAAACCCCTGGCTGGCTCGACTGGTACGCGGGCCCGAGCAAACCCCGCTTCCAGGTGCCCGCAGGCGCCGTGGACGCCCACTGCCACGTGTTCGGCCCGGGGGGCGAGTTTCCCTACGCCCCCGAGCGCAAGTACACGCCCTGCGACGCGAGCAAGCACCAGCTGTACGCGCTGCGCGACCACCTGGGTTTTGCGCGCAACGTGGTGGTGCAGGCCACCTGCCACGG
>CAYXSL010000354.1:0-2061 GCA_964466605.1 uncultured Verminephrobacter sp. | reverse complement strand
TGTCCTCGAACATGTGGATGAAGCCGTGCAGCTCGCGCAGGATGTCGTTGGGCAGGTGGCGGCTGGTCTTGGTCTCGCCGTGCACATAGATGGGCACATCGGCGTTCTTGCGGCGCACCTCGCCGATGAAGTTGCGCAGGCTCAGAACGATGGGGTCCAGCCCCTCGCCCACGGTGAACTCTTCATCGTCGATGGACAGGATGAACGCGCTGGCGCGGCTTTGCTGCTGCGCAAATTGGGACAAATCCCCATAGCTGGTGACCCCAACCACCTCGAAGCCCTCGGCCTCGATGGCCTGCGCCAGGGCGCGGATACCCAGACCCGAGGTGTTCTCGGAACGATAGTCTTCATCGATGATGATGATGGGAAAACGAAACTTCATGCGCAGCCTCCGTGCAAACGTGCCCTGCCCGGCCAAAAAACGAAATAGGCGCGAAGTGTAAGGAATAACGTTGACGCGCCTTTGAACTGCCATCCTTTTGACCCAGAATGTGGTGCACTAAACACAACCGACCCAAGGAGGTTCAGCATGGAGGCATCCACCATCTGGTGGCTGGCAGCGGGGGCCGTGGTCGTTGCGGAGCTGCTTACCGGGACGTTTTATCTGCTGATGGTGGCCGTCGGCCTCGCGGCTGCAGCCTTGGCGGCCCATCTGGGACTGCCCATTGCGGCCCAACTGGTGGCGGCGGCCTTGGTGGGCGGCGGCGCTGTGGTGGGCTGGTATTACCTCAAGAAAAAACGGCCTGGAGACCCTTCTGCCCGCGCCGACCGCAGCGTCAACCTGGACGTGGGTGAAACCATCCTGATCGAAGGCTGGAACCCCGATGGCACTACCGCCGTGAAGTACCGGGGAGCGACCTGGATCGCCATCCATCGTCCTGGTGTGACGCCCTGCACAGGCATGCACCGGGTGGCGGAACTGGTGGGCAATCGCCTTCTGGTAGACCCACTCTAGAGATCGGCCACCAATTTAGCTTTTGCAGCTCACCAGAAAAGAGAGGTTTCCCATGGAAGTCGCCATCGTCATTCTCATCATTGCCGTGATTTTCATTGCGCGCTCCGTCAAGGTCGTGCCCCAGCAAAACGCCTGGGTCAAGGAGCGGCTGGGCAAATATGCAGGCACCCTCACGCCGGGCCTGAACTTTCTGGTGCCCTTTGTGGACAAGGTGGCCTACAAACACAGCCTCAAGGAAATCCCGCTCGACGTGCCCAGCCAGGTCTGCATCACACGCGACAACACGCAGCTGCAGGTGGACGGCATCCTGTACTTCCAAGTCACCGACCCCATGCGCGCCAGCTACGGCTCCAGCAACTACATCATGGCCGTCACGCAGCTGGCACAGACCTCGCTGCGCTCCGTGATCGGCAAGCTGGAGCTGGACAAGACCTTCGAGGAGCGTGACATCATCAACGCCCAGGTCGTGCAGGCCATCGACGAAGCCGCGCTGAACTGGGGCGTGAAGGTGCTGCGCTACGAAATCAAGGACCTCACACCACCGAAGGAAATCCTGCACGCCATGCAGGCCCAGATCACCGCTGAGCGTGAAAAGCGCGCACTGATTGCCGCCTCCGAAGGCCGCCGCCAGGAGCAGATCAACATCGCCACCGGCGAGCGCGAGGCCTTCATCGCCCGCTCCGAAGGGGAAAAACAGGCCGTCATCAACAAGGCCATCGGCGAAGCCGAGTCCATCCGCGCCGTGGCCCAGGCCACTGCAGAGGCCATCGAGCGCGTGGCCACTGCCATCCGCCAGCCCGGCGGTGAACAGGCCGTGCAGCTCAAGGTGGCTGAAAGGGCCGTGGACGCCTACAGCCAAGTGGCATCCGACGCCACCACCACGCTCATCGTGCCCAGCAACATGACCGAGGTATCGGCCCTGATCGGCTCGGCCATGAAGATGGTGCAGGCGTCGCAAAAGGCGGGCTGACAACGGGCCCACACCTTTTTTTACCGACAACCCCGCGACCGGCCCAGATAGGTGCAATCCTGTGGCTATAATCGAGGGCTTCGGAGAGGTGGATGAGCGGTTTAAGTCGCACGCCTGGAAAGCGTGTGTGGGCTAA
>CAYXSL010000353.1:0-2086 GCA_964466605.1 uncultured Verminephrobacter sp. | reverse complement strand
GAGCCATAAAAGTAAGGCATGGAGCGGGGCAGGCCGACTTTGACCAGCACGTCCCAGCGCTTGGCACCCAGCACCCGCAGCACGTCTTCCAGCTCGGGCTCCAGCGTGGCCAGGCCGGTGGCGATGTTGACCATGATGGGGAAGAAGCTGATGAGAAAGGCCGTGAGGATGGCCGGGCCCACGCCAATGCCGAACCACACCACGAGGATGGGCACGAACGCGGCCTTGGGCAGGGCGTTGAAGGCGGTCATCAGCGGGTAGACGGCGGCATAGGCAATGCGTGAGCTGCCGATCACAAAACCCAGCAGCACGCCCACCACGATGGCAATGCCAAACCCGGCCATGGTGACCCAGAAAGTGCGCCAGGCATGGCCTGCAATGACGCCGCTGAACTCCACCAGCTGCACGCCGATGGCCCAGGGGCTGGGGAAGAGGTACTCAGGGATGCTGAAGGCTGAGCAGACGATCTGCCACAGCAGGATGATGGCGACGAGCAGGATCCAGGGGGACCAGCGCTCCACGGTTTTCTTGTGCATGGTGTTTCTGGCTTTGTTTGTTCTTGGAGCGGATAAAAAAACTCAGCGAAGCGGTTCTGGCTAGGCGCTGCGTCGCAGGCAGTACGGTTAGTACGACAAGACGCAGCAACGACGCCAGAAGAGTTTTTTTGGCCGCTCCTATTGCTGGATGGGCGCGCCGGCCTTACGCATGGCGCCGATGTGGCCGCGCAGCTCGTGCACGATGTCGGTGAACTCCTTGGTGTAGGTGATCTCCAGGTCGCGCGGGCGGGGCAGCTCGATCTCCTTGCGCACCACAAACCGGCCCGGGCTTTTGCTCATCACGTACACCGTGTCGGCCAGGAAGACCGACTCGCGCAGGTCGTGCGTGACCAGGATCACGTTGAACTGCTGTTCGGTCCAGAGGTCGCGCAGGATGCACCACAGCTCCTCGCGGGTGAACGCATCGAGCGCGCCAAAGGGCTCGTCCAGCAGCAGCATCTTGGGCTCGTGGATCAGCGCGCGGCAGATGCTGGCGCGCTGCTGCATGCCGCCCGACAGCTGCCAGGGGAACTTGTCCTCATAGCCCGCCAGTCCTACCTTTTGCAGCAGCCTGCGGGCGCGTTCTTCGTATTCCTTGCGCTTTTGCTTGAAGTGGCTGCGGTAGGGCTCGACGATTTCGAGCGGCAGCAGCACGTTGTCCACCGTGGTGCGCCAGGGCAGCAGCGAGGGCGCCTGAAAGGCCATGCCCGAGACCTTGAGCGGCCCGGTCACCGGTTGCCCGTCGATGAGGATCTTGCCCATCGAGGGCATCTTGAGGCCCGTGGCCAGCTTCATGAAGGTGGACTTGCCGCAGCCCGAGGGGCCGACGATGGCGATGAACTCGCCGCGCCGCACCTGCAGGTCGATGGCCTCCACCGCAAACTGGTTCTTCGCGCGCAGCTCGTCGTTGTAGGCGAGCCAGACATCGCGGAAGTCCACAAAATAGGAATCGGCAGCCTGCATGGAGAGTTGTTCTATTTTTGAATAAAAAAGGCTGCTTGCGCGCGTCCAGCATGCGCAAGCAGCTATCAAATTGGTAGTTTTACTTCTTCGGCAGGATGTTCAGTTCAGCCGTGCTGGGCAGGAAGCTCGCGTTCCACACGTCGTCGGCGTTCACGCGGGTCTTGGTGTTGAACGCGTCGGACACCTGCGATGCCATCAGCGACAGGCGGCCGGGCACCACCTTGCCGAAGCCTTCGGCGCGCGCGTCGGGGCTGTTGATCACGGTGTCGATCGCCAGCTGCAGGCGGCGGGTTTCGAGCGGCACGTTCACGATGCCGTCGCGCGCCTTCACATGCTCGATGGCGGCGGCGGGGTTGGCGATGACTTCCTTGGCGCCCTTGGCAAAGGCCGACAGGAAGGCCTTGATGGCGGCGGGGTTCTCCTTGATGAGCTTGGGCGACGCGATGATCACGTTGCCATACAGCTTCACGCCGAAGTCGGCATAGGGCAGAACCACCACGTCGGCGGCCTTGGCGCCCCGCGCTTCCACCTACAAGAGCGAGGTGACGGTGCAGCCCGCGCTCGCGTCCACGCCCCCCCCCACCACC
>CAYXSL010000352.1:0-2107 GCA_964466605.1 uncultured Verminephrobacter sp. | reverse complement strand
GGTTCTCCAGCATGCGGCGGATGGCGGCCTTGTACAGGATGCGGTCGGCCTGGGCCCGCGTGGCCCGCACGGCCGGGCCCTTGGAGCTGTTGAGAATGCGGAACTGGATGCCACCCTCGTCCGTGGCCAGCGCCATGGCCCCACCCAGCGCATCCACCTCTTTCACCAGGTGGCCCTTGCCGATGCCGCCGATGCTGGGGTTGCAGCTCATCTGCCCCAGCGTCTCGATGTTGTGGGTCAGCAGCAGCGTTTTGCTGCCCATGCGCGCAGCGGCCAGCGCGGCCTCGGTGCCTGCATGGCCACCGCCGACAACGATCACATCAAATTCCTGGGGATACAACATGGGGAACACTCCGGGGCCTGGCGGGCCCGACAATCAAAATACCCGGTGCCGCGCTGGCACCTTCTGCCCGAGGCGCTGCATGCAACCGGCCCTGCCAGTGGCGGGCGCATCCAGCGCCCCAGCAGGCAACCTGCGATTTTCCCACTTTGCGAAGGCTGTGTCTGTGCCCCCTTCTCTCTCCCTGTTTCTGACGCAGTTGCTCGGCCCCCCACCCGAAGCCACAGGCGCCTGGTGGGCCAGCGCCGAGCGGCGCGTGTTCGAACGCAGCCAGCCCCTGCTGCGGGCAGGCGACCCTTGGCGGCACCTGTGGTGGGTAGAGCGCGGCGCGCTGCGCCTGTACTACCTGGACCGCGACGGGGCCGAGTCCAACAAGAACTTCTTTCTGGACGGCGCCCTGTGCTGGCCCATCACCCCCTCACTGCGCCAGCAACCGGTGATGTTTCACGTGGAACCATTGGAAGACAGTGTGGTGTGGGCCCTGCCCTTGCCCGCCGACCCGCACGCGCCACTGCCGTCAGCCAACTGGGCTGCATGGGCCACCCTGGAGCACCGGGTACTGGGCGCCCTGCTCGACGGCAAGATGCAGCGTGAACAGGAATTCCTGCAGCTCAGCGCCCGCCAACGCTACGCCCGCTTGATGGAGCAGCACCCGGACTGGGCCGAACGCATCGCACTCAAGCACCTGGCCTCGTACCTGGGCGTGACCGATGTGTCTCTGTCGCGCCTGCGCAGCGAGATGGGGCTTATCAAAGGATAAGGCGCTGGATGCAGGCGATTGGCAGACTGCGGGCATCCCACAGGCCCGACCATGACCACCGCCCCACACCCCCGCGACACACCTGCCCCGCTCTCCCTGATCCCCCACACCCTCGCCGTACTGTGGCTCGGCCTCATGGCCGGGTTCTTCGGCACCTACAGCGCCAACGTCAACCTGGCCATGTTGCAGATGGACGGCGCCACCTATGCCACCGTGCAGTCCGCCTTCAACCGCAACGTGCGGCATGCGCTGTTCTTTGCCCTGTTCTTTGGCCCGCCCTTGTGGTGTGCGCTGGCCATAGGCACGGCCTGGCGGGACCACCGCGCACTGTGGTGGCGTCTGCTGGCCCTGGTCGGTGTCGCCTACCTGCTGGGCATCGTGTTCTTTACCCAGCAGGTCAATCTGCCCCTGAACTACACCACCGAAGCCTGGACCCCCCGGGCCCTGCCCGCCGACTGGGCCCGGGTGCGCGACCAGTGGAATACCGCCAACCTGTGGCGTGCCTGGCTCAGTCTGGGGTGTTTCGCAGCGGCGCTGGGCACGCTGGTGGGGCGCTTGGCCGGTCGCCACGTGCCGAGCTGACGTGGGCGCCTCTGGCCATCGCATCTTCCATGCAGCACCAATCCAAATCACCGCAACACGCTTCCCGCATGCAGGATTCCTGCCGCCCGCCTGTGATTCAATCGCAGGCACCATGCCCAACACCACCACCCCTTCCTCCCTCCTCGTCTTTGCCGGCAGCACGCGCCAGCAGTCCTTCAACCGCAAGCTGGCCCACGCCACCGCCGCCATCGCGCGCGATGCGGGTGCCAGCGTCACGTTGCTGGAGCTGTCCGAGTTCGAGATCCCGCTGTACAACGCCGACCTCGAAGCCCAGGGCACGCCCGCCGATGTGATCCGTCTGAAGGAAATCCTGTGGCAGCACCCGGCCTGGGTGATCTGCTCGCCCGAGTACAACGGCAGCTACACCGCCCTGCTCAAGAACACCATCGACTGGGCCTCCAGCC
>CAYXSL010000351.1:0-2115 GCA_964466605.1 uncultured Verminephrobacter sp. | reverse complement strand
CAGCAGCTCGTCGCACGCGCTGATCGGTGGTATCGTGGGCGCGGTGATCGCCAAGGCCGGCGCGGGCGCGCTGGTGTCCACCGGCATCCTCAAGACGGTGGCCTTCATCTTCGTCTCGCCGCTGCTCGGTTTCATGCTGGGCTCCATCATGATGGTGGCGGTGGCCCATATCTTCCGGCGCACCCGCCCGAGCAAGGTGGACAAGTGGTTCCGCCGCCTGCAGCTGGTGTCTGCAGGCGCCTACAGCCTGGGCCACGGGGGCAATGACGCGCAAAAGACCATCGGCATCATCTGGCTGCTGCTGATCGCCACGGGCTACACATCGGCCACCGACGCCTCCCCTCCCACCTGGACCATCGTGAGCTGCTACGTGGCCATTGGCCTGGGCACCATGTTCGGCGGCTGGCGCATCGTGAAGACCATGGGCCAGAAGATCACCAAGCTCAAGCCTGTGGGCGGTTTCTGCGCCGAAACGGGCGGGGCGCTCACGCTGTTCCTGGCGACCACGCTGGGCATTCCGGTGTCCACCACCCACACCATCACCGGCGCCATCGTGGGCGTGGGTTCCACGCAACGCGCCAGCGCCGTGCGCTGGGGCGTGGCGGGCAACATCGTCTGGGCGTGGATTCTGACCATCCCGGCCAGCGCGTTTGTGGCCGCCGTGGCTTACTGGATCAGCCTGCAGATCTTCTGACGGACCACCACCATCCGCTGGCTGTCAGTGGATGGTGGATTGCCAATGGGTAATTGGCAGTCGCCAATCGCTATATTTTTTATAGCTGCTTGCGCTTATCCATCAGGCGCAAGGCCCCGATTTCATTGAGAAATCTTGCGGGCTTCCTCGATCTGGTGCTCGAAGTAGCGCTGAAAGCTGAATGCGATGCTGGCCATCAGCACCGCCGTGCCAATCATCAATGACGCCACGATAGCGGCAATGGTGATCCAGCCCGTGCGGCCGGGCGCGGCGTCGGGTTCAGCGTGGGGGTTGTAGCGGGCGTTCCAGGCTTCGGGCGTCTTGAGGGCAAACAGGATGGCCTGCAGCGCACAGCCCGCGATGGTGAAGCCCAGCAGCGGGATCAGCATCCAGCTGGTGTGATCGTCCTGGCCAAACTGCTGCACGCGCTGGATGCCGTAGACCCCCAGCGCCGTGGGCAGCGGCAGCAGCCAGCCGATCAGGTCCCCCATGCCGTGCAGGTAGAAGCGGTGCAGGCCCAGCGGCCCACCCAGGAAGGCGAGCCAGGCCGCCAGGGTCTTGTTTTTCATGCGGGGCATGGTGTCATTCGGGGGAGGTGGTGTCGCCCGCGCCCAGGGTCTTTTCCATCAGCACGATGTCGCGCCAGGCGCCAAACTTCCAGCCCACCGAGCGCATGATGCCCACATCGGTAAATCCCAGCGCCCGGTGCACGCCAATGGAGCCCGCGTTGGCCGAGTCGCCAATCACGGCCAGCAGCTTGCGCACGCCCACGGCTTCGGCCTGCACGGCCAGCTCGGCCAGCAGCTGGCGCCCCAGGCCCATGCCACGGGCGCTGTCGGCTACATAGATCGAGTCTTCGGCCGAAAACCGGTAGGCCGGGCGGGGCTTGAACCAGTTGGCGTAGGCAAAACCCAGCACCTGCCCGTCCTGCTCGGCCACCAGCCAGGGCAGGCCACGCGCCAGCACGTCGGCGCGGCGGCCCGCCATGTCGGCTTCAGAGGGAGGATCAATCTCGAACGTACCCGTGCCGTGGAGCACGTGGTGTTGGTAAATGGCGGTAATGGCAGGGATATCGCTGTCGGTGCTGGGACGGATGGTGGGCATTTTTGAGGAAATGGATATAATCGCGGGCTTTGCAGCGTGTCGCTGGCCGGGTGGCCATGTCGCGTGTCTCAAGCGTTGCGAATATGGTTGCGAACACAGTGGCTCAAGGCAAATGTTGCCGGAGTTCACCACCCGAAGGATAAATCATGGTCGTCATTCGACTCTCCCGCGGCGGCTCCAAGGGCCGTCCTTTCTTCAACATCGTCGTTGCTGACAAGCGCGTGCGCCGTGACGGCCGCTTCATCGAGCGCCTCGGCTTCTAAAACCCCACCGCCAAGGAAACCGAAGAAGGCCTGCGCATCGTGCAAGACCGTCTG
>CAYXSL010000350.1:0-2160 GCA_964466605.1 uncultured Verminephrobacter sp. | reverse complement strand
TGGGCTACCGGCAGGATGCGCATGGCGTCATCGCCATCGTCGAGACACGCGACGGAGACAAGCGTGAAGTGACGGGCTCGCTGCTGATTGCGGCCGACGGCCTGCACTCAGCCGTGCGGGCGCAGATGCACCCCACGCAGCCACCCATCCAGTGGGGTGGCGCCATCATGTGGCGGGGCACCACGCCGGGGGTGCCGGTGCGCACGGGCGCGTCGTTTGTGGGCGTGGGCTCGCTGCGGCACCGCGTGGTGTTCTACCCCATCACGCCGCCCGACCCGGCCACGGGCCTGGCCACCATCAACTGGATCGCCGAGATCACGGTGGACAACCAGGGCGGCTGGCAGCAGGGCGACTGGAACCGGCGTGTGGCGCTGGAGGAATTCGCTCACCACTTTGACGGCTGGAACTACAGCTGGCTCGACGTGCCCGCCCTGCTGCGCGGCGCCAAGGACATTTTTGAGTACCCCATGATCGACCGCGACCCCGTGCCCACCTGGGTGGACGGCCGCGTGGCACTGCTGGGCGACGCGGCCCATGTGATGTACCCCGTGGGCTCCAACGGCGCCAGCCAGGCCATCGTGGATGCACGCGTGCTGGGGGCGCAGCTGGTTGCGCAGGGCGTGGGCCCGCAGGCGCTGCGCGCCTACGACGACCAGCTGTGCCAGGACATCTCGGCGCTGGTGCTGCGCAACCGGGGCTCCGGCCCGTTTGGCCTGCTGGGCTTGGTGGACGAGCGCTGCGGCGGGGTGTTCGACCACATCGATGACGTGCTGCCGCGCGAGGAGCGCGAGGGTTTCATGGCCCGCTACAAGGCGGCGGCGGGGTTTGCGATCGAGACGCTGAATGCGGCGCCGCCCACCATTGCGCCGGGGCAGCGCGTGGCCATGGGCTGAGGTGTGTCACGCCCGGCACGTCCCATTCGTCATGGCAGTCCTGCCACTCTTTTCAAGGACCTGTCCCCATGGACACGCCAGACACCCACGCCCCAGCCTCCACCCAGGGCGCCGAGCCGCGCACGTCGTATCTGGAAGAAAAAGCCTTCAAGGCCCGCACCCTGCTGGTCTTCGGCACCATCACCGACACCCTGGCCGCCGATGTGGCGCGGCGGCTGATTGCACTCGATGCCGAGAGCGCCGAGCCCATCGACATGCTGGTGAGTTCGCCTGGCGGTCACCTGGAGTCGGGCGACACGATGCATGACCTGGTGCGCTTCATCACCGCGCCGGTGAACATGATCGGCACCGGCTGGGTGGGCAGCGCTGCCACGCACCTGTACCTGGCCGCGCCGCGCGAGCGGCGGTTCTGCCTGCCCAACACACGCTTTCTGATCCACCAGCCCAGCGGCGGTGCAGGCGGCCCGGCCAGCGACATCGCCATCCAGGCCCGGGAGATCGTGAAAGCCCGCGAGCGCATTGCGCGCACCATTGCCCGGCAGACGGGCAAGCCGCTGGAATTGATGCTCGCCGACATCGAGCGCGACCACTGGCTGTCGGCCGAAGAAGCGGTGGACTACGGCCTGGTCTCGCGCATCATCGAGAACAAGGCCGCGTTGAAGGGGTGACGCCGCCATCCCATCGAAAGCTATTAAATTTATAGCTACAAACGCTTGATGGACAGGCGGTAACGGCCGATTTTTCTTGAAATCAGCCTGCGTTGAGTTGCAGCTCCAGGTTGTGCAGCACCTGGTAGCACGGCAGCACCTGCGCCACGCTGGCGTTGGGCTCGCGGCCTTCCTTGATGGCGGCGAAGAACTCGCGGTCCTGCAGCTCGATGCCGTTCATGCTCACATCCACCTTGCTCACATCGATCTTCTCTTCCTTGCCATTGAACAGGTCGTCGTAGCGCGCGATGTACGT
Source organism: uncultured Verminephrobacter sp. (assembly GCA_964466605.1). GTDB lineage: Bacteria > Pseudomonadota > Gammaproteobacteria > Burkholderiales > Burkholderiaceae_C > Acidovorax. The sequence goes on along the minus strand of CAYXSL010000350.1, from coordinate 304 downwards.
GGCCGAGTCGCCGATGTAGCGGAAGAAGGTGCCCAGCGGGCCGTCGTTGTTGAAGCTCAAGCTGAGCGTACAGATCGCGCCGTTGGCGGCCTGGAGCTGGATGCTCATGTCCATGGCAATGCCCAGCGTGGGGTGGATGGGGCCTTGGATGGCGTTGGCTTTGACGATGGGGCTGCCCGCCTGGTAGGCGAACAGGTCCACGGTGTGGGCCGCGTGGTGCCACAGCAGGTGGTCCGTCCAGCTGCGGGCCTGGCCCAGCGCGTTCATGTTGGTGCGGCGGAAGAAGTAGGTCTGCACATCCATC
>CAYXSL010000349.1:0-2162 GCA_964466605.1 uncultured Verminephrobacter sp. | reverse complement strand
TAGAGCCACCGCTTTTCGAAGGCTTCGGGGTAGGCGCACAGTTCGTCGTGCTGGCGGCCCGCCACCACGGCGTCATAGGCCGCCTCGGCAGCCAGCATGCCTGTCTTGATGGCGGCGTGGCTGCCCTTGATGCGGCCCACGTTCAGGTAGCCCGCGTTGCAGCCCACCAGCGCGCCGCCCGGGAACACCGTCTTGGGCAGGGCGTTGATGCCGCTGGCATTGATGGCGCGCGCACCGTAAGACAGTCGCTTGGCGGTGATCTCGCCCTTTTCGTTCTCGAAGTAGTAGCGGACGTTCGGGTGCGTCTTCCAGCGCTGGAATTCCTCGAATGGGCTCAGGTAGGGGTTGGCGTAACCCAGGCCGGTGACGAAGCCCACGGCCACCTTGTTGCCCTCCAGGTGGTAGAGGAAGGCGCCGCCGTAGGTGTCGTTCTCCATGGGCCAGCCAGCGGTGTGCATCACAAAGCCGGGTTGGTGCTTCTTGGGGTCGATTTCCCACAGTTCCTTGACACCGATGCCGAAGCTTTGCGGGTCGCGGCCTTCGTCGAGGTGGTACTTGGCGATCAGTTGCTTGCCCAGGTGGCCGCGTGCGCCTTCGGCAAACACGGTGTACTTGCCCAGCAGCTCCATGCCCAACTGGAAGTTCTCGGTGGGCTCGCCATCCTTGCCGATCCCCATGTTGCCGGTGGCCACGCCCTTGACGGAGCCGTTGTCGTTGTAGAGGACTTCTGCGGCCGTGAAACCGGGGAAGATCTCCACGCCCAGGGCTTCGGCCTGTTCGCCCAGCCACTTGGTCAGGTTGCCCAGGCTGATGATGTAGTTGCCATGGTTCTGCGCAAAAGGCGGCAGGAACATGTTGGGCACACGGACGCCCGATTTTTCAGACAGGAAGATGTAGGCGTCGTCGGTGACGGGCTGGTTGAGCGGGGCGCCGCGCTTTTTCCAGTCGGGGATCAGCTCGGTCAGCGCCTTGGGGTCCATGATGGCGCCCGAGAGGATGTGCGCGCCGGGCTCGGAGCCTTTTTCGAGCACCACGACCGATACATCCTGGCCTTTTTCGGCCGCCAATTGCTTCAGGCGGATGGCTGTGGCCAAGCCGCCAGGGCCACCGCCAACGACCACCACGTCGTATTCCATGGATTCGCGGGGGCCATATTGGGCGAGGATTTCTTCGTTTGTCATGGGCTTCTCGTCGGGCGTTTGATAATGGACTATTGTCGGCAGAGCACGGGCCAGACCCTGTCTGTCTGGCGACTGATTGTATTCACGGAATATGGACAATCGAACGACCGTTCTTTTTTGATCAGTGGGGAGACTCTAAATGGCATACAGCATCGACTTGTCGGGCCGCGTCGCTTTCATCACCGGCGCATCGAGTGGCCTGGGCGCGCAGTTTGCGCGCACCCTGGCGCGTGCCGGGGCCGGGGTGGTGCTGGCCAGCCGCCGGATAGAAAAGCTCAAGGAACTGCGCGCCCGCATCGAAGGCGAGGGCGGTGACGCCCATGTGATCGAGCTGGACGTGACCGACCATGCCTCCATCAAGTCCGCCGTGGCCCATGCCGAGACCGAGATGGGCTCGATCGACATCCTGGTCAACAACTCGGGCGTGAGCACCACGCAGCGCCTGCAGGACGTGACGCCCGAAGACTACGACTTCATCTTCGACACCAATGTGAAGGGCGCGTTCTTTGTGGCGCAAGAGGTGGGCAAGCGCATGCTGGCACGTTCGCGTGGCGCGGCACCCGGCAGCTTCACCGGGGGGCGCATCATCAACATTGCGTCGATGGCGGGCCTGAAGGTGCTGCCGCAGATCGGCGCCTACTGCATGAGCAAGGCTGCCGTGGTGCAGATGACCCGGGCCATGGCCATGGAGTGGGGCAAGTTCGGCATTAACACCAATGCCATCTGCCCTGGCTACATCGACACCGAAATCAACCACCACCACTGGGACACCGAGCAGGGCCAGAAACTCATCGCCATGCTGCCACGCAAGCGCGTGGGCAGCCCGCAGGACCTGGACGCGCTGCTGGTCATGCTGGCCAGCGACCAGAGCCATTTCATCAATGGCGCGGTGATTGCGGCGGACGATGGCTTCGCTGTATAGGAAGCCCCCTGAGGCGCTGCGCGCCATCCCCCTGAGGGGGACGCACCCGCGTCCTGGGA
>CAYXSL010000348.1:0-2182 GCA_964466605.1 uncultured Verminephrobacter sp. | reverse complement strand
ACCCCGGTACTCACCGTGAAAGGGTGATGTCCTAGGCCTCTAGACGATAGGGTCAAAACCTTGGAACTAACCGTTAACAAATTTTGGTGGAGGTAAACGGGATCGAACCGATGACCTCTTGCATGCCATGCAAGCGCTCTCCCAGCTGAGCTATACCCCCACTTAATGACTTCAAACACTTTGTATTTGTTGTCATCATCTGAGCCTTGAATTATAGACAGATTTTTAGCGGTTTCGCAAACGCGCTACAACTTTTTCACGACCTACCAATTCCAGCACTGCATCAACCGACGGCGTATGGGCCGTGCCCACGGTGAGAACGCGCGCTGGCATGGCCAGTTGGGGCATCTTCAACCCCTGGCTCGCGAGCACCTGTTTGAAGGCAGCACTGATGGAGGCCTTGTCCCATTCGCAGCTAGACAGTGCATCGGCCAGCGCATCCAGCGCAGGCGCGATGGCTTCCGTCACGTGCTGGGCGCGTTCGGCATCGACCGACGTGACATCGCCATAGAACACCTGCGCCCAGTTGGCCAGCGCCACCGTGGTGTCGCAGCGGTCCTTGAACAACGCGCAGATGCGCACCAGGCGGCCGTCGGCCAGCGCCTGCTCCGACACACCCCGCTGTTGCAACTGGGGTGCCACCAGGGCGGCCAGGGCGTCGTCGGCCATCGCCTTGAGATGCTGGGCATTCACCCAGCGCAGCTTGGCCTCGTCGAACTGGGCTGCGCTGCGGCCCAGGTGATCGAGGTTGAACCATTCAAGGAACTGAGCACGGCTGAAGATCTCGTCATCGCCATGGCTCCAGCCCAGTCGCGCGAGGTAGTTGACCATGGCATCAGGCAGGTAGCCCTCGTCGCGGTACTGCGTCACGGGCTTGGCGCCGTTGCGCTTGCTCATCTTCTCGCCCTGCTCATTCAGCACGGTGGGCAGGTGGGCATACACCGGTGGCTCCTTGCCCAGGGCGTGGAAGATGTTGATCTGGCGCGGCGTGTTGTTCACATGGTCGTCGCCACGGATCACATGGGTGATGTCCATGTCGATGTCGTCCACCACCACGCAGAAGTTGTAGGTGGGCGTGCCATCGGGGCGCGCGATCACCAGGTCATCCAGCTCATCATTGCGGATCTCGATGCGGCCCTTGACCTTGTCATCCCATGCCACCACGCCACCTTGCGGATTCTTGAAACGCAGTACGGGCAACACACCTGCAGGCACCGGCGGCAGGGTCTTGCCGTCCTCCGGGCGCCAGGTACCGTCGTAGCGGGGCTTTTCCTTGGCGGCCATCTGCTTCTCGCGCAGGGCATCCAGCTCGGCCACGCTCATGTAGCAGGGGTACACATGGCCTGCGGCCTGCAGATCGGCCAGCACCGCCTTGTAGCGGTCCATGCGCTGCATCTGGTAGAACGGGCCTTCGTCATGGTCCAGCCCCAGCCAGGCCATGCCCTCAATGATCACATCCACCGCCGCCTGGCTGGAGCGCTCCAGATCCGTGTCTTCAATGCGCAGGATAAAGTCACCGCCCGTGGCGCGTGCAAACGCCCAGGGGTAGAGCGCCGAGCGGATGTTGCCCAGGTGGATGAAGCCCGTGGGAGACGGGGCGAACCGGGTGCGCACGCGGCCCGAGCTGGAAGCAGTGGTTTCAGTCATATCAATAAAGTCTGGCCCCTTTCGGGGCCAGTGTCACGATTCGGTCAATCCGTCTATTCGTCAATCCCAGGGACAGCGGGCGGACAACCTCCGCCCGGCCCCCACAGCGGCTGGGCCGCTGCGCTCACGCCTCTTGCGCGTTCGGCAGGGCCAGGCGGGAGGTGTCTTCTTCGCCCTCCTCCACACCCACACGACCTTCGTTCAGGCGGGCGATGTCGTCTGCCGTGATGTCGCCGGTGACATACACGCCGTCAAAACACGACGCGTCGAAACCCGCGATGGCACTATTGAGCGAGCCCACGGCCTTCTTCATGCCATCCACATCCTGGTAGATCAGCGCATCGCAGCCAATCGCCTGGCGAATCTCTTCCACTGTGCGGCCATGGGCAACCAGTTCGCTGCTGGTGGGCATATCGATGCCGTACACATTGGGGTAGCGAACAGGAGGGGCGGCACTCGCCAGGTACACCTTGCGGGCACCGGCGTCGCGCGCCATCTGCACGATCTCGCGGCTGGTAGTGCCTCGCACGATGGA
>CAYXSL010000347.1:0-2191 GCA_964466605.1 uncultured Verminephrobacter sp. | reverse complement strand
TGGTGATCGTGGCGGCCGAGATGCTGACCGGCGGCGTGGGCATCGGCTTCTGGGTGTGGGACGAGTGGAACAACCTCAACGTCAAGAACATCATCATCGCGATCTTCGTGATCGGCATCGTCGGGCTGGTGCTGGAGTTTGCACTCATCAAGCTGGCCACAGCATTCACATTCGAAGAGGTAAAGGCATGAACACGACCCCCACGGCAGCATCCGCACACCCCTCCATGAGCACCAAGTTCATCGAGGTCCACGGCGTCGAGCAGACCTTCAAGACCGCCAAGGGCCTGTTCCCGGCATTGCGCGACATCAACCTGACCATTGCCAAGGGCGAGTTCGTGGCGCTGATCGGGCACTCGGGCTGCGGCAAGTCCACGCTCTTGAACCTGATCGCGGGCCTCACCACCCCCACCAACGGCGCGCTGCTCTGCGCCAACAAGGAGATCAAGGGCCCGGGGCCGGAGCGCGCCGTGGTGTTCCAGAACCACTCGCTGCTGCCCTGGCTCACCTGCTTCGACAACATCTACCTGGCCGTGGAGCGCGTGTTTGGCGCCAGCGAAACCAAGGCCCAGCTCAAGGCCCGCACCGATGCCGCGCTGGCGCTGGTGGGCCTCACACCCGCAGGACAAAAGCGCCCCGGCGAAATCTCGGGCGGCATGAAGCAGCGCGTGGGCATTGCCCGGGCGCTCTCCATGGAACCCCAGGTGCTGCTGATGGACGAACCCTTCGGCGCGCTGGACGCCCTGACCCGCGCCAAGCTGCAGGACGAGTTGCTGGAGATCGTGGCGCGCACGCAAAGCACCGTGGTCATGGTGACCCACGACGTGGACGAAGCCGTGCTGCTGTCCGACAAGATCGTGATGATGACCAACGGCCCCGCCGCCACGATTGGCGAGGTGCTGCACGTAGACCTGCCCCGCCCCCGCAAACGCGTGGAGCTGGCCGAAGACCCTCAGTACGTGCACTACCGCAAGGCAGTGATCGACTTCCTCTACACGCGCCAGGGGCACGTCGAAAAAGCCGCTTGAGCGGCCGGGTCGATGGCGGCCCGATATCCAAAACAAAGGGCTCTAACGCAACATCGTCAGAGCCCTTTTTCCGTGGTCCGCGTCAGGTCAGAGCGGTAGCAAGCGCGCAGCCCCAGCCAGTGCACCCGCGCAAGGGCCGCCCCGCCGCGCCGGGTGCGTCCCCCTTCCCGAATGGCGCAGCCATTCGAGAGAAGGGGGGAAGGCGCACAGCGCCTCAGGGGGTTGTCACTTAGTGAGTTCCAGTGATGTAGTGCTCCAGCTGCTCGATGATGAATTTCTGCTCGGAGATGATGTCCTTGACCAGGTCACCGATCGAGATCATGCCCACAAGCTTGCCGTTGTCCACCACGGGCAGGTGGCGCAGGCGGCCGGTGCTCATGATCTGCATGCACTGCTCGCTGGTCTGGTCGGGGCGCACAAAACGCACGGCAGAAGTCATCACGTCCCGCACCTGCGTGACGGACGAGGTGCGCCCCATGAGGGCGATCTTGCGGGCGTAGTCCCGCTCCGTGAAGATGCCCGCAATGGCCTCGCCCTCGGTCACGAGCAAAGCGCCAATGCCCTTGTCGGCCATGAGCTGGAGCGCATCAAACACCAGGGCCGTGGGGGCAATGGTGTGCACGGTGGTGTCGGGCTTGGACTGAAGAATCTTGGCGACGCTGGTCATGGAAATCTCCCTCGTGAGAACAGAAACAGGCCTGGGGAGCCTCCACGCGGACCTGGCAGTCCACCCCGGTCTGCAACGCACAGTTGCCACCAATTCGGGCTGAAGCCCCCTGGAGAGATTTCAGCCCATAAGCCCCGCGCGCGCAACCCGCGCAAGCCCGATTTGCCGGGCTTTTTGCCCCTGTGTCGCAGCCGCGATGCATATGTTTCGCCACTGTTGCATTTGGCGGAACGCGAAACAAACTGAAAAGAACCGAAACGGTGACGAGACGACGCAAAGACGCGGGCTGGGCACGATACAGCCCATGTCCAACGCCCTTCGAAAGGATCCACCGCCCACTTTCCTGGCCCCCGCGCCCACCGGCTTCGCTGCCGCAAGGAAACAAGCATCTGGATTGTTTCCAATACTGGAACAGTTAATTCGCGACCCGATGGTTTTTCCGTGAACACCATCGGCGTACAGTTCAACCCATCGATGAGCCGAACCCGCAAGGCGAC
>CAYXSL010000346.1:0-2204 GCA_964466605.1 uncultured Verminephrobacter sp. | reverse complement strand
AGCAGCGCATCTGCACGCTGCTGGACCCCACCCGCGACCCGCTGGGCAAGGGCTTCCACATCATTCAGGGCATGATCGCCATCGGCTCGGGGGGCGTGTGGGGCAAGGGCTTCATGGCCGGCACGCAGACGCACCTGGAGTTCATCCCTGAGCGCACCACCGACTTCATCTTCGCCGCCTACTCCGAGGAGTTCGGGCTGGCGGGCAACCTGTTCCTGATCGTCTGCTTCCTGCTGCTGGTGTGGCGCGGACTGGCCATTGCCGTGGGCGCCACCACCCTGTTCGGGCGCCTGATGGCGGGGGCCGTGTCGATGATCTTCTTCACCTACGCCTTCGTGAACATGGGCATGGTCAGCGGCATCCTGCCCGTGGTGGGCGTGCCATTGCCCTTCATCAGCTATGGCGGCACGGCCATGGTCACCCTTGGGCTGGCGCTGGGCATTCTGATGTCGGTGGCGCGGGCCCAGAAGCAGGACACCAAAGACCCCCGGGCGGCAATCTAGGGCGTGTCGGCGGCAGGGGTTTGTGCGGCGTTGCGTGCGCCAGGCCTTCCGGTTACAAAGCGGCTGCCAACTGTGTTTTGGCCACCTCTGGAGGTACTCCCATGGCGTCGAAGTTCGAGCTGAAGAAGTCCAAGAACGACAAGTTTGTGTTCAACCTTCTGGCGGGCAACGGGCAGGTCATCCTGACCAGCGAGATGTACGACTCCAAAGCCAGTGCGCTCAACGGCATTGAGTCGGTCAAGAAGAATGCGCCCAACGACGGCCGCTATGGACGGCTCTGCGCCAAGGACGGATCCCCCTACTTCACGCTCAAGGCGGCCAACGGGCAGGTGGTCGGCCAAAGCCAGATGTATTCCGGCGAAAAGGCGCGCGATGCGGGCATCGAGTCCGTCCAGCAGAACGCACCTGGCGCGCCGACCAGCGACCTCACTGCGGCGGGCTGAAGAGCAGGCACCTGCGCGCGGGAAGGCGCCGCCCGTGCCCCTGCGCCCGTGCGGGCATGGCCGGGCGCCTAAAATGCCCCGATGACTTTCCGCACCCCCACTGCCGCCCCCCAGCGCGCGGCAACCAGCCAGCGCATCGATGTTGCCCGTGAACTGCTGCTGACCCCCTTCGGCCTCGACGAAAGCCACCTGGCCCGTGCCTTGGCCGAAATCCGCGCCCACCAGGTGGACGATGCCGACCTGTATTTCCAGTACACGCGCAGCGAGGGCTGGAGCCTGGAGGAAGGCATCGTCAAGACGGGTTCCTTCAGCATCGACCAGGGCGTGGGTGTGCGTGCCGTGAGCGGCGAGAAGACGGCCTTCGCGTATTCCGACGACATCTCCGAAGCGTCGCTGTTGGACGCAGCCCGTACTGTGCGGTCCATTTCGGCCTCTGCGCGCGCTGGTAAAGCTAAGGTTGCTTCAAAAAAAATAGCATTGGGCCGCAGCCTGTACCCGGGTGTGGACCCGATCGCCTCGCTCGACAGCACGGCCAAGGTCGCGCTGCTGGAGCGGCTGGAACAGCGCGCCCGGGCCAAGGACCCGCGCGTTGCCCAGGTCATGGCGGGCCTGGCCAGCGAATACGACGTGGTGCTGGTGGCCCGTGCCGACGGCACCCTGGCCGCCGACGTGCGCCCGCTGGTGCGCCTGTCGGTCACGGTGATCGCCGAGCACAACGGCCGCCGCGAAATGGGCTCGGCCGGTGGTGGCGGGCGTTTTGGCCTGGCCTACTTCGATGACGAGCAGATGGGCAAATACGTGGACGAAGCCGTGAACGCCGCCCTGGTCAATCTTGAGTCGCGCCCGGCACCTGCAGGGGAGATGACCGTGGTGCTGGGTTCGGGCTGGCCCGGCATCCTGCTGCACGAGGCTGTGGGCCATGGGCTGGAGGGTGACTTCAACCGCAAGGGCTCCAGCGCCTTCAGCGGCCGCATCGGCCAGCGCGTGGCCGCCAAGGGTGTAACAGTGCTCGACGACGGCACCATCGCCGACCGCCGGGGTTCGCTCAATGTGGACGATGAAGGCCACGCCACTCAGCGCAACGTGCTGATCGAGGACGGCATCCTCAAGGGCTACATCCAGGACAGCCTCAACGCGCGCCTGATGGGCGTGGCGCCCACCGGCAACGGCCGGCGCGAGAGCTATGCCCACATCCCCATGCCCCGCATGACCAACACCTACATGCTGGGCGGCGACAAGGACCCGCAGGAAATCATCG
>CAYXSL010000345.1:0-2204 GCA_964466605.1 uncultured Verminephrobacter sp. | reverse complement strand
CGGCGCTCCAGCCAGTCCAGCAGCTCGGTGTGGCGCACGGGCTTGACGATGAAGTCCTCGGGGCGGATGTCCACGTCGTTGTCCAGCGCCTTGTCGAAGGCGTTGGCCGACACCACGGCACAGCGCACGCCCGCCAGCTCCATCTGCCGCACCCGCCGCAAGGTCTCCCAGCCATCGATGCCCGGCATGGCCAGGTCCATGAAGATGGCGTGCGGGCGGTAGCCGGTGGCCAGCAGGTCCAGCGCGTCGTGGCCACTGGCGGCCTGGCGCAGCTCGAAGCCCAGGGGTTCGAGCAGCTGCACCAGCAGCTCGCGGTCGGGCTCTTCGTTGTCCACCACCAGAATGCGGCGGCGCTCGCCCGCGTAGCCCTTGCGCGCGCGCCGCGCCTGCGCGGCCACGGGCGCTGCGGCCTTGCCCAGGGCCTCGGCATGCACTTCGGGCAAAAACAGCTTGACCTGGAACACCGAGCCCACGCCCGGGGTGCTGCTCACCGTCAGCTCGCCCCCCATCAGGGCCGTGAGCATCCTGGCGATGGTGAGCCCCAGCCCCGCGCCGGGCGCCGAGGGTGCACCCGCCGAGCCGCCGCGTGCAAAGGGTTCGAAGATGCGCTCGATCTCACCCGGCGTGAGCCCCGGCCCCGTGTCCTGCACGTCGATGCGCGCCATCTCGCGCGCATAGCGCACGCGCAGCGTCACGGTGCCCTGCGCGGTGAACTTGACGGCGTTGCCCAGCAGGTTGATGAGGATCTGGCGCAGGCGTTTGTCGTCGGCGCGCACGACTTCAGGAATCACGCCCTGCACATCGAACGTGAACGCCAGGCCCTTGGCAGCGGCCTGCAGCTCGAACAATGCGGCCATTTCGTGCAGGCCGTCGGCAAAGCGCATGGGCGCGACATCGAGCGTGAGCTTGCCCGACTCGATGCGCGCGATGTCCAGCGTGCCTTCGATGAGCGAGAGCAAATGCTCGCCGCCGCGGCGGATCACATGCACCGCCTGCTTGCGGTGCGGCGGCACGCCCGCGTCCTCGCCCATGAGCTGGGCGTAGCCCAGGATGGAGTTCAGCGGCGTGCGGATCTCGTGGCTGATGGCGCTGATGTAGCGGCTCTTGGCCTGGTTGGCCTGGTCGGCCAGGATGCGCGCGTCCTCCGCCTGCTGGCGCGCGGCCTCGGCCTGCTGGCGGGCCTGCTCGGCCACACTGCGCGCGGTCTGCAGCGCCTCGTCGGTCTGGCGGTGCAGCTCGATCTCGCGCACCAACAGGCCCGTCTGGCGGTTGGATTCTTCCTGCGCCACCTGGCGGCTTTTATGCGCCAGCACCAGCCACCAGGCCACGATGCCGGAGATGACCAGCAGCGCCAGATAGGCCTTGAGCAGGCCGGAGCGCAACGCCACCTCGGGCGCAGCCGCCACTTCGGTGTCCGTCATGGCCTGGGCAATGGTGTTCAGCTCCTGGTGGTAGAGCAGCCCCATCACGGCCGCGAGCAGCGGCGCGATCACCAGCATGAGCAGCAGGAAGTGGCCCAGGCCCGTATCCAGATAGCGCCACATGGCGCGCGGCAGCACCCAGCGCAGCGCGGCAGACCATTGCACGGCCATGCTCGCGTGCGGTTTGCAGAGGTCGCCGCAGCGCGCATCGAGCGTGCAGCACAGCGAGCAGATGGCGCCCCGGTAAGCGGGGCACTGCGCCATGTCGGGGGCCTCGTACTCGCGCTCGCAGATCACGCAGCGCTGCACCGTAAGGCGCTGGTAGCTGCCCAGGTCCGCCGCCCGGGCGCCGGGCACCGGGCCCTGCATGGGCACGGCCACGGGCTCGGGCACGGGATGGCTCTGGCGTGCGATGTAGTACTTGCCCCGCGTGGCCCAGGCGATCAGCGGCGCGGCCACAAAGGCCACGGCCATCGCGATCACGGCCGAGAACGCCTGCGGCAGGGGGCCGAACAGCCCCAGGTGGGCGCTGATGGACAGGACGGACGCGAGCGCCATCGCCCCCACGCCCACCGGGTTGATGTCGTACAGGTGCGCGCGCTTGAACTCGATGCCCTTGGGCGACAGGCCCAGTGGCTTGTTGATGACCAGATCGGCCACCACCGACATGATCCAGGCGATGGCGATGTTGGAGTACAGCCCCAGCACCTCGCCCATGGCGCGGAACACGTTCATCTCCATCAGCATGAAGGCGATCAGCGTGTTGAACACCACCCACACCAC
>CAYXSL010000344.1:0-2210 GCA_964466605.1 uncultured Verminephrobacter sp. | reverse complement strand
AGGAACTGCACAAGATCGTGACCTGGATCGGCATCTGCGACGGCAACATGCAGGAGGGCAGCTTCCGCTGCGACGCCAACGTGTCGGTGCGCAAGCCGGGCCAGCCGCTGGGCACGCGCCGCGAGATCAAGAACCTGAACTCGTTCAAGTTCATGCAGCAGGCCATTGACTACGAAATCCGCTGGCAGATCGAGCAGATCGAAGACGGCCACGCCATCCAGCAGGCCACCGTGCTGTTCGACCCCGACACGGGCGAGACCCGCGCCATGCGCACCAAGGAAGACGCGGCCGACTACCGCTACTTCCCCGACCCGGACCTGCCTCCGCTACATATTTCAGAGCAATGGATCGAGGAGCAGCGCGCGCAGATGGCCGAATTGCCTCGTACCATGGCCGCACGTTTTGTGGCGGACTACGGCTTGCCTGAGTACGACGCGACGACGCTCACGCAAAGCAAGGCCATGGCCGCTTACTTCGAAGCCGTGGCCAAGGCCTGCGGCCAGGCCAAGCTGGCCAGCAACTGGATCATGGGCGAGGTGTCGCGCCGCCTGAACATGGCCGAGATCGGCATCGAACAGGCGCCCGTGTCGTCGGCCCAGCTGGCAGCACTGATCACGCGCATTGCCGACGGCACCATCTCCAACAACGCGGCCAAGCAGGTGTTCGACGCACTGTGGACCGGTGAAGGGCAAGACGTGGACGCCGTCATCGAGGCCAAGGGCCTCAAGCAGATGAACGACTCCGGCGCGCTGGAAAAAATCATCGACGAGGTGATTGCCGCCAACGCCGACAACGTGGCCCAGTTCCGCGCGGGCAAGGACAAGGCCTTCAACGCGCTGGTCGGCCAGATCATGAAGGCCAGCAAGGGCAAGGCGAACCCCACGCAGGTGAACGAGCTGCTGCGCGCCAAGCTCGCAGGCTGAAGGCTTGACAACCTGACGGGCTGAACGCAGCAACGACCAAAACGAAGGGGCCTCGCGGCCCCTTTGTTTTTGTGTCTTGCAATGCCCGTGTCTACCGGCTGGCGGCGGGCGTTTCTGCCGCAACACCGGCGGCCGCAGCAGGCAGGCGCTGGGATTCCCACAGCTTGCGCAACTGGGCCAGCTCGGCATCAAAACGCTGGTGCACGCGCCGTTTTTCCTGGTCCTGCCCGGCGATGAAGCGCTGCTGCTCGGCCATGCTGTCTTCGTTCTCCGCGATCTTGCGGCGCAGCGACATGGGGGCCTTGTTGGGGTCGCGTTTGTAGAACTCCATCTCCACCTCAAACGCCTTGTGCTGCTGCCTGAGTTCGGCGATGCGTTTTTCTGCGGTGGCCGTCACGTCATCCACCATCTGGATGGCGGCTGCACGCTCCACATCGTGGGTGGCCTTGTCGGGGTAGCGGGTGGTGAGCACACGCTCGCGGCGGCGCTCCTCCACTTCGCGGGCGCGGGCCTCGGCCTCTTTGCGCTGCTGGGCCTCCTGCGCGCTGCGCTCCTGCTCGGTGAGGGACGGACCGATTTGCCTGCGCACGGTGCCCGAAGGACTCAGCTCGCGCTGCTCACGGTCCAGGCATTCGGGGATGGGGCGGTCGGCAGTCAGACGTCGGCCATTGCGGTCCACACAGGTGTAGATGCCGCCCGTCGGCGCCTGCGCCCGCGCAAAATCGGCGGCCAGGGTGGCCAGCAGAACCCCGCCCATGATCCACGCCGATTTGCTGCTGCTCAAAGTTGTCTACCCCTCGTTGACGCCATAACGCTGGCGGTAGGCCAGCACCTTTTCGTGGTGGGAGCGCATCGCATCTTCCCCATTCTGCTCAAGGTAGAGCAATAAGTCTGCCAGACGTGCAATGGCACACACCTGCATGCCCAGCTGGTGGCGCACGTACTGCACGGCGCTGTGGTCTACGTCCTGGCCATTCTCTGTGGCTTTTTCCTGGCGGTCCAGCGCAATGGCCACCGCATGGGGCGTGGCGCCGGCCGCCTTGATGATGGCGATGGACTCGCGGGCGGCGGTACCGGCCGACATCACATCGTCCACGATCAGCACCCGACCCTTCAAGGGCGCGCCCACCAGGGTGCCACCTTCGCCGTGATCCTTGGCCTCCTTGCGGTTGTAGGCAAACGGCACGTTGCGCCCCAGGCGGGCCAGCTCCACCGCCACCGTCGCGGCCAGGGGAATGCCCTTGTAGGCGGGGCCGAACACCATGTCGAATTCGATGCCGCTGGCCA
>CAYXSL010000343.1:0-2267 GCA_964466605.1 uncultured Verminephrobacter sp. | reverse complement strand
AGCGCACCCCTGGCGCTGGCGGCCAGCCTTCCATTGCCAGTGACTGCATCAGCCGTGACGATTCTTCCTGCCCCGCCGCCCCCTGCGCATGCCTTGCTGGCATCCAGCGGGCGCCAGGCTTTACCGGAGCCCCAGTCCCGCATGTCCGAACTCTCGCCCCAGCCCGAGCCCGCGTCCACCGACGACACGGGGGATGCCCCCGCCGCACGCAAGCGGCCCAAGCCGGGCGAGCGCCGCGTGCAGATCCTGCAGGCGCTGGCGGCCATGCTGGAGCAGCCCGGCGCAGAGCGCATCACCACTGCGGCGCTGGCCGCGCGCCTGTCGGTGAGCGAGGCGGCGCTGTACCGCCACTTTGCGAGCAAGGCGCAGATGTTTGAGGGTCTGATCGACTTCATCGAGCAGACCGTGTTCACCCTGGTGACGCAGATCACGGGCCGGGATACCGGGGGCGGGGTGCCCGACCCGGCGCAGTCGGCCGAAGTGGGTGCCCGGCAGGCGGCGCGTATTGTGGCGCTGCTGCTGCAGTTTGGCGAGCGCAACCCGGGCATGGTGCGGGTGATGGTGGGCGACGCCCTGGTGTTCGAGCACGAGCGCCTGCAGCAGCGCATGAACCAGTTCTTTGACCGCATCGAATCCACTCTGCGCCAGTGCCTTCGCCCGGCCACGGCGGCATCGGCCACGCCCACGGTGGATGCGCAGGTGGCGGCCAGCGTGCTCACGGCCTTTGCGCTGGGGCGGCTGCAGCGTTATGCCCGCTCAGGTTTCAAGCGCCTGCCGTCGGAACACCTGGATGCCAGCTTGGCGCTGATCCTGTAGCGCTTGCAGCTGCCCCGCCGTGGAGGGGCGGGGCTTTGGCCGCAGGGCGGGGCGGCCCCCGTGCGGTGGTGCCGCTGCAACGCGCATTTGGGTGACCCTCCCTATTTTTTCCAGGGGTTTTGGCCATGCCCTGAAATTGCTGCAGAATAGAACGAACGTTCGTTTTTATTTGCCAGCATGCCCGCCATCTCCGAATCCAGCCAGGTCAGCCGCAGCCCGCGTGCCCGCAGCAGCACGGGGCGCGCCCTGCAAAAAGGCCAGCAAACCAAGGCGGCCATCGTCGAGGCGGCGCTGGGCCTGGCCACGCACATCGGGCTGGAAGGCCTGTCCATCGGCGCGCTGGCCGATGTTACGGGCATGAGCAAGTCGGGCGTGTTTGCCCATTTCGGCTCACGCGAAGAGCTGCAGATTTCCGTCATCCGCGAATACCACACCCGCTTTGAGCAGGAGGTGTTCTACCCCGCCATGTCCGCCCCGCGGGGTGTGGGGCGCCTGTCGGCACTGTTCGACAACTGGATGAAGCGCACCTCCATCGAAATCGACTCGGGCTGCATCTACATCAGCGGCGCCGTCGAGTTTGACGACCGAACCGGTCCTGTGCGCGATGCGCTGGCCAGCTCGGTGCTGACCTGGCATGCGGCCATGCGCCGGGCCATCGAGCAGTGCAAAGTGCTCGAAGAGCTGCGCGCGGACACCAATGCCGAGCAGATGCTGTTCGAGATCCATGGTCTCATCCTCGCGCTGCACTACGAAGCGCGGTTCCTGCAAACCCCGGGCTCCATGGCCCGGGCGGTGCAGGGCTTTCACAACATCCTGGCGCGCTACAGCGCCGTCAAGCCAGGCGCCACCACAGAAGCGGCACCCGCTGCTGCTGCCAAGCGCCGCAAAGTTTCCAACCAAACCACCACCTCCAAGGAGTAAACCCCATGCCTATGTACACGCCGCCCCTGCGCGACATGCAATTCGTCATGCACGAAGTGCTCAAGGTCAGCGATGAATTCAAGGCCATGCCGCCCCACGCCGAGGTGGATGTGGATACCATCAACGCCGTGCTCGAAGAAGCCGGCAAGTTCACTGCCGAAGTGACCTTCCCGCTGAACATCAGCGGCGACACCGAAGGCTGCGTGCTCAACAAGGCCACGCACGAAGTGAAGACCCCCACGGGCTTCAAGGATGCCTACGCCAAGTACGTCGAAGGCGGCTGGGCCGCACTGTCGTGCGACCCAGCTTACGGCGGCCAGGGCCTGCCTTTTGTGCTGAACCAGTGCCTGTACGAGATGATGAACTCGGCCAACCAGGCCTGGACGATGTACCCCGGCCTGTCGCACGGCGCGTACGAAGCCCTGCACGCCCACGGCACCGAAGAGCAAAAGGCCCTGTACCTGCCCAAGCTGACCAGCGGCGAGTGGACCGGCACCATGTGCCTGACCGAACCCCACTGCGGCACCGAC
>CAYXSL010000342.1:0-2323 GCA_964466605.1 uncultured Verminephrobacter sp. | reverse complement strand
GCGTGCTTGTACAGCGTGTCCTTGCCCTGGGCGATGCGCGGGCCCCAGTCGGCCTTGTCGCCGGGCTTGGGGGCACCGGCCACACCAGCGGCGTGGCACATGGCGCAGGTCTTGCCAAACACGCTCTTGCCCAGTTCGTTCTCTGCCGCAGGGGCCGGGGCAGCGGCCGGTGCGGGTGCGGCGGCGGGGGCGCTGACCGCAGCTGGCGCCGCCGCAGCGGCAGGTTCCGGCTTCTTGTCGCCACAGCCTGCCAGCAGCGCGGCCACGATCGCTGCGGCGACCATCATGGTGTTCTTTTGCATCGCATACATCCTGTTCTCGGGGGTTGAAACATCCGCCCAGAAAAGCCTGCAATCCAGTGCCCGGGCCCTTTCTGGAGGGGTGCAATAACTGTAGGCGCTCAGGACGTTGTGGGGCAGAGGGGCGCAGCAGCAAAGGATGATCCACATCAATTAGATTCACATTACATGAATCTATTATCCAGCCCATGCAAAGCCACCACACCCTGCGAACCCTGCGCCTGTGGGTGCTGGCGTGGTTTGTCATGGCGCTGGGTGCGGCGGTGGCCTCCCCGCTGGTGTCGCCCAAAGGCATGGAGCTGGTCTGCACCAGCGTCGGCACCGGCGGCGCCCGGCTGGTGGTGAAGACCGCCGACGGCCTGGTGGCCGCCGATGCCACCGGCCTGGACTGCCCTTTGTGCCTGGCGGCCAACACGCCCCCCTCCACCCCACCCGCCGCTGCAGCCACGGCCGCAGCCCCCGCATTCCAGCCCCGTTTTCACGCATCGCTTTACGCACCCGCAGGGGCGGCAAGAAGCCCCCCTGCGCGCGCACCACCGCTTTTCAACTGAGCCATCCCAAAGAGGAAAACCATGAACGAGAGAAAAGACGCCCCCCTCCCCACCGCCGGCCTGGGCCGACGCAGCTTCATCAACACCGCCGCCCTCGTGGGCCTGACTGCAGGCGTGGCCGCCTGCACCGAAAAGCCCAGCGCCGCCACCCCTGCGGCACCGGCACCGGCCGCCCCCGCCGCCAGCCATGCGGCCGGCGGCGCCAACCCCCACCTCAAGCCCGGCGAGCTGGACACCTACTACGGCCTGTGGAGCGGTGGCCACACGGGTGACATGCGCGTGCTGGGCCTGCCCTCGGGCCGCGAAATCACCCGCATCCCCTGCTTCGTGCCGGACGCCCTCGTGGGCTGGGGCATCACCAACGAGTCCAAGGCCGTGATGGGCACCAAGGCCGATGGCCACCTCGAATACACGGTGGCCGACACCCACCACACGCACGCCTCGTACAAGGACGGCAACTACGACGGCCGCTACGCCTGGATCAACGACAAGATCAACAGCCGCATCGCGCGCATCCGCCTCGATTACTTCGTGTGCGACAAGATCACCAAGCTGCCCAATGTGCAGGGCTTTCACGGCATCTTCCCGGACAAGGCCGACCCGGTGGACCCGGCCATCAACTACACCACGCGCGTGTTCTGCGGCGGTGAGTTCGCCATTCCCATGCCCAACACGGGCACCGAAGATTCCGGCAAATACCGCTCCATGTTCAGCTGCGTGGATGCCGAGACCATGGAAGTGCGCTGGCAGGTGCTGATTGACGGCAACTGCGACCTGGTCGCCACGTCGTACGACGGCAAACTGGCCGCCACCAACCAGTACAACACCGAGATGGGCGCGAAGTACGAGGACATGATGTCCGCCGAGCGCGACGCCTGCCTGTTCTTCAACGTGGCCCGCATCGAAGCCGCCGTGAAGGCCGGCAAGTTCAAGACCATCGGCGCCAGCAAGGTGCCCGTGGTGGACGGCACGCACGAAGCCAACAAGGACCCCAAGACGGCCCTGACGGCCTATGTGTCGGTGCCCAAGAACCCGCACGGCGTGAACGCCAGCCCCGATGGCAAGTACTTCATCTGCGCAGGCAAGCTCTCGCCCACCGGCACCGTGATCGAGCTGGCCAAGGTGCTCGACTACTTTGACGGCAAGCTCGAAAAGCTGGACGCCGCCATCGTGGCCGAAGTGGAGCTGGGCCTGGGCCCGCTGCACACCGCGTTTGACGGCCGGGGCAATGCCTACACCACGCTCTTCCTGGACAGCCAGGTGGTGAAGTGGAACGTGGAGGCCGCCATCAAGTTCCACGCGGGCGACAAGACCGCCAAGTACGTGGTGGACCGCCTGGACGTGCAGTACCAGCCCGGCCACTTGAACGCCTCGCAGTCCGAAACCAAGGCTGCCGACGGCAAGTACCTGGCGGTGGGCTGCAAGTTCTCCAAGGACCGCTTCCTGCCCGTGGGCCCGCTGCACCCCGAGAAC
>CAYXSL010000341.1:0-2340 GCA_964466605.1 uncultured Verminephrobacter sp. | reverse complement strand
GCTGCGGCAGGTCACCACGCCCAGCACTGCGGCCAGCAGGTAAAGCAGGGTGAGGGCAAGAGAAGACATGGGTTCGATGCTATCCGAGGCTTGTGCGCCAGCAAGGGTCTTTTCTGCAGGCGATGCACGGTCCGTGCCAGAGGGCATCCGTTGGCAGGGCCCGCCCGGCATGCCCGGTCGATAGAATCCCCGGATGACTCCCGCCCCCGCCGTGCTGCCCCCTTTTGATGCCGACCAGGCCCTGCGCCTGGCCCGCGAAACCTTCGATATCGAGGCTGCGGCCTTAACGGCTCTGTCAAACCGCGTGGACAAGCTGTTTGCCCAGGCGGTGCAGATGGTGCTGCAGACCCGGGGCCGCGTGGTGGTGATGGGCATGGGGAAAAGTGGTCACGTGGGCCGCAAGATCGCCGCCACGCTCGCTTCGACTGGTACCCCCGCGTTTTTTGTGCACCCCGGCGAGGCCAGCCATGGTGATCTGGGCATGGTCACGCCTGGCGACGTGGTGCTGGCACTGTCCAACAGCGGCGAAGTGGGCGAAGTGACCGCCATCCTGCCGGTGATCAAGCGGCTGGGCGTGCCCTTGATTGCGATGACCGGCGGGCTGCAGTCCACATTGGCGCGCCATGCGGACATCGTGCTTGACTGCGGTGTGGAGCGCGAAGCCTGCCCGCACAACCTTGCGCCGACGACGAGTACCACGGCCCAGATCGCCATGGGCGACGCGCTGGCCGTGGCCCTGCTCGACGCCCGGGGTTTCCGCCCCGAAGACTTTGCCCGCTCGCACCCTGGCGGTGCGCTGGGCCGCAAGCTGCTCACCCATGTGAGCGACGTGATGCGCTCGGGTACCGAGGTGCCGCGCGTGGCGCCCGAGGCCTCGTTCAGCGACCTCATGCGCGAGATGAGCGCCAAGGGCCTGGGCGCCTCGGCCATCGTGGACGCCGCCGGGCAGGTGCTGGGCATCTTCACCGACGGCGACCTGCGCCGCCGCATCGAGGCCGGGGCGGATTTGCGCGCGGCCACGGCGGCCGAGGTCATGCACCCCGGTCCGCGCCGCATCGCCCCCGACGCGCTGGCCGTGGATGCCGCCGAAATGATGGAGGCGCATGCCATCACCAGCGTGCTGGTGGTGGACGCAGCGGGCGTGCTGGTGGGCGTGGTGCACATCGGCGACTTGATGCGGGCGAAGGTGATCTGACGATGGCGCCGTCTTCGCAGACATCCTCCTCCCCCGCCCTGCAGATCGACCCCGAGCTGCTGCTGCGCGCCCAGGGCGTGCGCGTGGCGTTCTTCGACGTGGACGGCGTGCTCACCGACGGCGGGCTGTACTTCAGCGAAGCGGGTGAGACGATCAAGCGCTTCAACACCCTGGA
Source organism: uncultured Verminephrobacter sp. (assembly GCA_964466605.1). GTDB lineage: Bacteria > Pseudomonadota > Gammaproteobacteria > Burkholderiales > Burkholderiaceae_C > Acidovorax. The sequence goes on along the minus strand of CAYXSL010000341.1, from coordinate 970 downwards.
CGGGCATGGTCTCAAGCTGCTGCAAAAGGCCGGCATCACGCCCGCCGTGATCACGGGCCGCGACTCCGCCCCGCTGCGGGTGCGGCTCAAGGCCTTGGGCGTGGAGCATGCCGTGTTCGGCACCGAAGACAAGCGCCCTGCGGCCGAGGACATCCTGGCCCGGCTGGGCCTGACCTGGGCCCAGGCCGCCGCCATGGGCGACGACTGGCCCGACCTGCCCGTGATGCGCCGCAGCGCCTTTGCCTGTGCGCCTGCCAATGCCCAGGCCGAGGTGCGCCACGCCGCGCATTTCGTCACCCAGGCGCGCGGTGGCGACGGCGCGGCGCGCGAGCTGTGCGACCTGCTGCTCGTGGCCACCGGCCGCTATGCCGCGCTGCTGGCGGACTACACCGCATGATCCGTGTGATCCGCCAGGGCTGGGACCAGCTCTCGATCTACCTGCCCGTGCTGCTGATGGGCCTGCTGGCCCTGGGCACCTGGTGGCTGGTGCGCAATGCGCCCATGCCGCAGCTGCCCGCCATCGACCGCCCCGTCAAACACCAGCCCGACTACTTCATGAAGAATTTTTCGGTGAAGAGCTTTGACGCCACGGGCCGCCTGCAGAGCGAGGTGCAGGGCATGGAAGCCCGGCACTACCCCGACACGGACACGCTGGAGATCGACCAGGTCCGCATGCGCTCCATCGGCCCCGACGGCCGCCTCACGGTGGCCACGGCCCAGCGCGCCCTGAGCAATGCCGATGGCTCGGAGGTGCAGCTGTTTGGCAACGCCGTCGTCACCCGCGAGCCCCTGCCCGCCAAACCCGGGGCGCTGGCGCAGCCCCGCATGGAGTTCCGGGGCGAGTTCCTGCACGCCTTCACCCGCACCGAACGTGTGCGGTCTGACCAGCCCGTCACGCTCACCCGGGGCAACGACCGCTTCACGGCCGACGGCATGGACTACGACAACCTCGACCAGGTGCTGCAGCTGC
>CAYXSL010000340.1:0-2383 GCA_964466605.1 uncultured Verminephrobacter sp. | reverse complement strand
CGCGGGCTGGTGTCGGGCGCGATCAGGGCCAGGCCCAGCTCGGCGGCCAGGCGCTGGGCGCCCGCTTTGACCATGAAGGTTTCTTCGCTGCAGGTGAGGCCCGCCAGGTACACCACGGCGGGCACGGGGCCCTGCTGTGCCTGCGGCGGCAGGTAAACCGCAAACTTCATCGGCAGGCCGATGGTGGTGGAGGCGTGCTGGTAGAAGCGCTGTTCGCCGCCAAAGCAGGCGTGGGCGCTGAGCAGTTCCAAAGAGGTGGTAGCAGGGCTCGTCATGATGTCCGGTGTCTTTGTCATGGGGCAGCGCGTTGCACTGCCATCTTGGAACTGAGCGCAGGCCTTCGAAACTCGCACGCACGAAGCCAGCGCCCCCGTGCAAGGGCCGCCAAGCCGCTCTGACGGCGCTTCACTTGCGTGCACCGGGGGCGTCCCCCTCCCTCCTTGCGCAGCAAGGCGAGAGAGGGGGAAGGCGCGAAGCGACTCAGGGGGAGCTTCATTTCAAGCTGCGTACTTGACGACCGAGCGGATCGACTTGCCTTCGTGCATCAGGTCAAACGCCTCGTTGATGTCCTTCAGGCCCATGGTGTGGGTCACGAAGGGTTCGAGCTGGATCTTGCCGGCCATCGCGTCTTCGACCATGCCGGGCAGCTCGCTGCGGCCCTTGACGCCGCCAAACGCCGTGCCCAGCCACTTGCGGCCCGTCACCAGCTGGAAGGGGCGGGTGCTGATCTCCTGGCCCGCGCCAGCCACACCGATGATCACGCTCTGGCCCCAGCCGCGGTGTGCGCATTCCAGCGCGGCGCGCATCACGTTGACGTTGCCGATGCACTCGAAGCTGTGGTCCACGCCCCAGGTCGTCATCTCCACGATGACCTGCTGGATCGGTTTGTCGAAATCCTTGGGGTTGATGCAGTCGGTGGCGCCGAAGGTGCGGGCCAGGTCGAACTTGCTGGGGTTGGTGTCGATGGCGATGATGCGCCCGGCCTTGGCCAGCTTGGCGCCCTGGATCACCGCCAAACCAATGCCGCCCAGGCCAAACACGGCCACCGTGTCGCCCTCTTGCACCTTGGCGGTGTTCTTCACGGCGCCCAGGCCCGTAGTCACGCCGCAGCCCAGCAGGCAGACCTGCTCGGGGTTGGCTTGGGGGTTGACCTTGGCGAGCGACACCTCGGCCACCACCGTGTATTCGCTGAAGGTGCTGCAGCCCATGTAGTGGTAGATGGGTTGGCCGTTGTAGCTGAAGCGCGTGGTGCCGTCGGGCATCACGCCCTTGCCCTGCGTGGCGCGCACGCTCACGCACAGGTTGGTCTTGCCGCTCTTGCAGAACAGGCATTCGCCGCATTCGGCGGTGTACAGCGGGATCACATGGTCGCCCGGCTTCACGCTGGTCACGCCTTTGCCCACTTCCACCACGATGCCCGCGCCTTCATGGCCCAGCACCACGGGAAACAGGCCCTCGGGGTCGTCACCGGAGAGGGTGAAGGCGTCGGTGTGGCACACGCCGGTGTCGGTGATGCGGATGAGCACTTCGCCTTTTTTGGGCGGGGCCACGTCGATCTCGACGATCTGCAGGGGTTCTCCGGCTTTGAAGGCGACGGCGGCGCGGGATTTCATGGGTGGTCCTTTGGGTCAATCGGGTGAATGGGGTGGAGTGGGGTGGAGTGGGGGTGTTGGTCTATTTGAGGTACGAGCGCAGCAGGGCCAGGGTTTCGTCGATCGCTGCCTGGGAAGGGGCGGGTTTCTCGGCCAGCGTCTCGCGCACATGGCTGTCGAGCAGGTCGGCCATCAGCCCGTGCACGGCACCGCGCATGGCGGCCAGCTGCTGCAGGATGGGGGCGCAGTCGCTGCCCGCCTCCACGGCGCGCTCCAGCGCCTCGGCCTGGCCCTTGATGCGGCGCAGGCGGGTGATGGCGCGTTGCTTGTCTTCGGGGGTATGAGGCATGGACTGCGGGGAACGGTGCGGGTGCTGCTGGTATGTACTGGGTGGCAGTATAAAAGATGGCCCCATGCTGGTCGCGCGGTAGGCCGTTAAAAAACCTTTTAACTAGGGGGGAGTATGTGCATCCTCCAGCGCCCGGCGTGTGTGTGGCGCCCATGAAAAAAGCCCGCAGGCACAGGGCCTGCGGGCTTGGGGAGGGGCAGACGGCGCGCTGGGCGCCGTGCCAGCGATCAGCGGCTGGCCAGTGGGGGCACGTCGCGGCGCACGGAGCCGGTGAACAGCTGGCGGGGACGGCCGATCTTGTACTCGGGGTCGCCGATCATTTCGTTCAACTGGGCGATCCAGCCCACGGTGCGGGCCAGGCTGAAGATGCCGGTGAACAGGTTCACGGGGATGCCGATGGCGCGCTGCACGATGCCGGAGTAGAAGTCCACGTTCGGGTAGA
>CAYXSL010000339.1:0-2385 GCA_964466605.1 uncultured Verminephrobacter sp. | reverse complement strand
GGAACATCAGCGAGCCCTTGGCCGACATTTCCTTCAAGCGGTGCACGCCGGTGGTCGTCTCTTCGGTCACGCCGATGATCTCGGCGCTCTTGCGGCTGTACCAGGTGCCGTCTTCGGCCAGCTTGGCCTTGATGGCGGCGAACAGGATGCGCTCTTCTTCGCTGCCGGGGTTGGCCAGCACGGACACATCCTTCTCGGCCTTCTTGCCCAGGTGCATCAGCAGCGTGGCGTCGCCGCCGTCGTCCAGGATCAGGTTCGGGCCTTCGCCTTCGGTGCCCTTGGCGCCAAAGTCGAAAATGCGGTGGGTGTAATCCCAGTATTCGGCCAGGGTCTCGCCCTTGACGGCAAACACGGGCGTGCCGGTGGCGGCAATAGCGGCGGCGGCATGGTCCTGCGTGGAGAAGATGTTGCACGAGGCCCAGCGCACGTCGGCGCCCAGGGCTTGCAGCGTCTCGATCAGCACGGCGGTCTGGATCGTCATGTGCAGGCTGCCGGTGATGCGGGCGCCCTTGAGCGACTGCTTGGCCGCGAACTCCTCGCGGATGGCCATCAGGCCGGGCATCTCCGTTTCGGCGATGCGGATCTCTTTGCGGCCCCAATCGGCCAGGCCGATGTCGGCAATGATGCAGTCGGTGTTGACCGGGGCGTTGACGCGTGCGTTCATGGTGGTGTGCTCCAAAGCATGTTTGAAAAACCACTGGTCGGGGGAGTGACAAGGCTCACCACACGAGAAGTGGATGAGCGTCGTTGCTGGGTGACTCCGAGCCTCACGCCCCGCCTGTGCTGGGGGCGCTGCAACGCTCCTCGGATCGGCGGATTATAAAAGCAAGTGCCCGCCGGGCAAACATTCCCTGGGCTCCGGGGAAGGCGCCGCCTCACCCCGGGCCCGCCCCACCGGGCATGTCACCTGCGCGGCTGCCCAGGCCACGCGAGCCCCCGACACTGGCGTCCTCACCCCAGAACCATCAAGGAGCACCCCATGGACCCGAAGGACAAGGTCATCATCGTCACCGGCGGCGCCAGCGGCATCGGCCGCAGCATCGCGCGGCGTTGTGCGCAGGAGGGCGCACGCGCCGTGGTGGTGGCCGACCTGCAGCTGGAGGCGGCCCAGGCCGTGGCCGACGAGTTTGGTGGCCTGGCCGTGCGCTGCGACGTGTCCAAAGAGGCCGACATAAAGGCCCTGGTGGCCACCACCCGCGAACGCCATGGCCGCGTGGACGCCTACATCTCCAACGCGGGCATCCTGGGCCGCCCGGGCGGCATCGAGCTGGAAGACCCGCTGTGGGACGCGATGTGGAACATCCACGGCATGGCCCATGTGTGGGCCGCGCGCGCCGTGGTGCCCGAGATGGTGGAGCGCGGCGAGGGCTTCTTCCTGGTCACGGCCTCGGCCGCCGGGCTGCTGACCATCGTCGAATCCGCGCCCTACGCCGTGACCAAACACGCGGCCGTGGCCTTTGCCGAGTGGCTGCGCATCGCCTACGGCCGCAAGGGCGTGGGCGTGGCCTGCCTGTGCCCGCAGTCGGTGCAGACCGCCATGGTCACGGGCGACGGCGGCTCGGCCTCGCACGACGGCATCCTGCCACCCGAGCAGGTGGCAGGCGACGTGCTGGCCGCCATGCAGGACGGCCGCTTCCTGGTGCTGCCCCACCCCGAGGTGGCGCAGTACTTCCGCAACAAGGGGCAGGACTACGAGCGCTGGATCGGCGGCATGCAGAAGATGTACGCCCGCCACACGCAGGCGAAGTGAAACACCCCCTGAGGCGCTGTGCGCCTTCCCCTCTCTCGCCCCGCTGTGCGGGGGCGGGAGGGGGACGCCCCCGGTGGCCTGGCAAAGCCAGCTCCAGGGTGCGCTGGCCTTGTGCGCGCCAGTTTCAAGCGCTGTGGGTGGCGTGCAGCGCAATGAATAGCTGATGCCTACCCCGGGAAAGCCAGAGCGCCCGCCCGGTAAAATCCCGCGATTCGGCGCACCGCGCCTGTCGCGCCCCCTGCCGCAGCCCTTTGCCGCAGCGGGCCCTAGCCCTCTTGGAATTCCCCCGTGTCCCACGCCCCCGAAACCCGGCGCCGCCGCACCTTTGCCATCATTTCCCACCCCGACGCCGGTAAAACGACGCTGACGGAAAAGCTGCTGCTGTTCTCGGGCGCGATCCAGATCGCGGGCGCCGTGAAGGGCCGCAAGGCCAGCCGCCACGCCACCTCCGACTGGATGGAAATCGAAAAGCAGCGCGGCATCTCGGTGGCCAGCTCGGTGATGCAGATGGAGTACCGCGACTGCGTGATCAACCTGCTCGACACGCCGGGCCACCGCGATTTTTCCGAAGACACCTACCGCGTGCTGACCGCGGTGGACGCGGCGCTGATGGTGATCGACGCGGCCAACGGCGT
>CAYXSL010000338.1:0-2418 GCA_964466605.1 uncultured Verminephrobacter sp. | reverse complement strand
GCGCAGAACTGCGTGCACTGCAAGACCTGCGACATCAAGGACCCCACGCAGAACATCGTGTGGGTCACGCCCGAAGGCGGCGGTGGCCCGAACTACTCGGGCATGTAATCAAAACTGATAGCAAACAATGCTTAAGGGGCCCGCGCAGGGCCCCTTTTTTATTGATTTTTACGCCGCCCGGGCCAGCTGAAACTGGCCCATGGCACCGGCCAGCCGGTTGGCCTGGTCCTTGAGGCTTTGCGCTGCCGCTGCGCCCTCCTCCACCAGCGCGGCATTCTGCTGGGTCATGTGGTCAAGCTGGTCCACCGCCTGGCTCACCTGACCGATCTGTGTGCTCTGCTCGCTGCTGGCCTCGTTGATCTCGGACATCAGCGTGGTCACGCGCTCCACGCTGTGCACGATGTCGCCCATGGTGGATCCCGCAGTCACCACCAGTTTGGAGCCATCGCTCACCTTGGCCACGCTGTCGGAGATGAGCGCCTTGATCTCGCGCGCCGCATTGGCGCTGCGCCCGGCCAGGCCGCGCACCTCGCTGGCCACCACGGCAAAACCACGCCCCTGCTCGCCCGCGCGCGCGGCCTCCACGGCTGCGTTGAGCGCCAGGATGTTGGTCTGGAACGCAATGCCGTCGATGATGCCCACGATGTCGGCAATCTTCTTGCTGCTGGCATTGATCTCTTCCATGGTCTTGACCACCTGGTGGACCACTTCGCCGCCTTTGCTGGCCACTTCGGTGGCGTTCAGCGCCAGGGCATTGGCCTGGCGCGTGCTGTCGGCATTGGCCGCCACCATCTGCGCCAGCTGCGCAATGCTGGCGGCCGTCTGCTGCAGGTTGCTGGCGGCGTGTTCGGTGCGCGCGCTCAGGTCGGTGTTGCCCGCCGCCACCTCGGAGCTGGCCACATGGATGGACTCGCCCGAATCGCGCACCTCGGTCACCACATAGTGCAGCGACTCGACCATGCGATTGAGCGCCGTGAGCAGCTGGCCGATCTCGTCGGTGCGTTGTGTGTCCATGCGCACCGTGAGATCGCCCCGCGCCACCACGGCAGCGGCGTCAGACGCCTGGCGCAACGGCAGCACGATGGAGCGGCGCAGCAGCCAGCCAAACAGCGCCGACAGCCCCACCACCACCAGCACGGCAATCGCGCTGATCCACTGCGCGCGCGAGGCGTCACGCACCATGCTGTCGCCCGCCCGCAAAGACGCTTGCTCCGACGCAGCCAGCAGTTGGTCGATGGTCTGGAGGTACTGGGCCAGGGCGGCAGCATGCTCCTGCAGCTCCTTCTGGCTGATGATCCTGGCTTCGAGCGCGTTCTGCACCAGCGCATCGCGCAGCACTGCATAACGCTGCCGTTGCGCCTGGGCCTGGGCCCACAGGGGTCTGGTGCTTTCGGCGGTCGATGCCTGGGCCAGGGCCGCTTCGATGCGCTTGCGCAGGGCGTCTTCGGCGGCCAGCTGGGTGCGCATCTCGGCCACCAGCGGGAACACGTCCGACGACAGCGTGGCGCGCAACGCAATCTGGCCGATGGCCACCGACTGCGTTTTCCAGTCGCGCACCGAGCGTTCGATGGGCAACTGCTCCGCCGTCAGCAACGCGGCCTGGCGGCCGGTGCCCTCGCCCGTCAACCAGGTGGTGGCCCCCAGCAACGCCACGGCCAGGCCCAGGATGGCAAAGCTGGCGGCGAGCTTCTGGCCCACGCTCAGGCTGCGGCCACGCCGCCGGGCCGCAGCGGGCGCCGAGGCAGTATCGGCCCGTGGCGCCGGATGGGCTGCTTCCACGCGCGTTCCAGACAGGGCGGTGCCTTGAGACACACCAGATGTAGCGGGCAAGTAGTTCATGCGTGTTCTCCTGGTTCATCCGTGCCCCGCACCCGGCGGGGCCGAGGGCAGCGGTCAGCGCGCGACGCACTCTCCAAACCCGCCACCGCCGGGCGTGGAGATCTCGAACACATCGCCCGGCTCCATCAGTGCAGCGCCGATGTGGCCCAGCTCCTCGACCTGGCCATTGGCGCGCAGCACCCGGTTGGCGCCTGCGCGCCCGGGCTGGCCGCCCGCCATGCCAAAGGCCGGGTTCAGGCGCCCGTTGGAGAGGATGCTCGCCGTCATGGCCTCCAGGAACCGCACCCGGCGCACGCCACCGTCACCCCCCGCCCAGCGGCCTGCACCGCCCGAGCCGCGCTGGATCTCGTAGCTGTCCAGCACCACCGGGAAGCGGAACTCCAGCACCTCGGGGTCGGTCAGGCGTGAGTTGGTCATGTGGGTCTGGACCACGCTGGTGCCGTCAAAGCCGCGCACCGCCCGGCCCGATGCATCGAGCACCGCGCCCGCACCACTGCCACCGGCAATGGTTTCGTAGTACTGGTACTGCGCATTGCCAAAGGTGAAGTTGTTCATGGTGGGCTGGCTGCCCGCCATCAC
>CAYXSL010000337.1:0-2447 GCA_964466605.1 uncultured Verminephrobacter sp. | reverse complement strand
GAATACCCCGTGGCAATCAGCAGCAGCCAGATGATGCCGATGGTCTTTTGCGCATCATTGCCGCCGTGCCCCAAGCTGTAGGCTCCGGCAGATACCAGCTGCAACCGGCGGAACCACTTGTCCACCTTGCTCGGGCGCGTGCGCCTGAAGATCCAGGCCACGGCCACCATCATGAGCGAGCCCAGCGCAAAACCCAGCAGCGGCGAGACAAAGATGAACGCCACGGTCTTGAGGATGCCCGCCGAGATCAGCGCGCCCGCGCCAGCCTTGGCAATCACAGCGCCCACAATGCCGCCGATGAGGGCGTGCGACGAGCTGCTGGGGATGCCGTAGTACCAGGTGATCACGTTCCAGGTGATGGCGCCCACCAGGGCGCCAAACACCACGTGCGTGTCCACGATGCCGGGCTGCACGATGCCCTTGCCCACGGTGGCCGCCACGCTCAGGTGGAACACGAAGATCGCGATGAAGTTGAAGAACGCCGCGAACAGCACCGCCTGCGCGGGCTTGAGCACGCCGGTGGAGACCACCGTGGCGATCGAATTGGCGGCGTCGTGGAACCCGTTCATGAAGTCGAACAGGAGCGCCAACGCCACGAGCAGAACCACAACCCACAGGGCCGTCTGTATGGTTTCCATGCTGGTCAGCCTGCGGGGTTCAGGAGTTTTCGAGGACGATGCCCTCGATGCAGTTGGCCACGTCCTCGCACTTGTCGGTGATCGTTTCCAGCAGCTCGTAGATGGCCTTGAGCTTGATCACCTCGCGCACATCGGGCTCTTCGCGGAACAGCTTGCTCATGGCGCTGCGCATCACGCGGTCGGCGTCGGATTCGAGCCTGTCGATCTCTTCGCAGGTCTTGAGCGCAGCCTCGGCCACGGCCGGATCAGCGATCTTGTCGAGCAGCTTCACGGCATCGCGCAGGCGCTCGCAGCACTTGAGGCTCAGGTCCGTGAGGCGGGTGATCTCTTCCGTCATGTGGCGCACGTCGTACAGCGCCATGGTCTCGGCCGAGTCCTGAATCAGGTCGGCCACGTCGTCCATGGTGTTGATCAGCGTGTGGATCTGCTCACGGTCGATGGGGGTGATGAAGGTCTTGTGGATCGCCTTGTTCACCTCGTGGGTCACGCGGTCGGCGGCGCGCTCGGCGTTGTCCACGTCCTGGTTGTACTTGTCGCGCAGGTGCGGATCACTGTAGTTGGCCACCAGCTGCGAGAAGGCCCGTGCCGCCTCGACGATGCGGTCCGCATGCTGGTTGAACATTTCGAAAAAATTGCCTTCGCGTGGCAACAGCTTGGCAAACAGCATGGGGACTCCTGGAACGGATCGAATTTTGAAAAAAGGCAAAGCCATGACAAAAACATGACTTTTTCGTGACCCGGGGAGTTTAACCGTCCGTCCCCGACAGGCTGATGCCTGCGCAGCATGCGGTCATGCGCCCCGGCAACCCCCTGGAGCGCGCACCCGCAGCCGGCTCAGGCGCTGCGAAAGATGAAGTACACGGCTCCGACCAGGCACAGCCCTGCCCAGAGGTAGTCCCACTTGAGCGGCTGGCCCATGTAGAACACCGCAAACGGCACAAACACCCCCAGCGTGATCACCTCCTGCATGATCTTGAGCTGCCCCACGTTGAACTGCGTGTAGCCGATGCGGTTGGCAGGTACCTGCAGCAGGTACTCGAACAGCGCGATGCCCCAGCTCACCAGCGCGGCGGTATACCAGGGCGAAGATGCCAGGCTCTTGAGGTGCCCGTACCACGCGAAGGTCATGAAGACGTTGCTGGCAATGAGCAGCAACACGGTCTGGAGCGAAACGGGCAGGGATTGGAGGGTGGACATCGGCGGTCTCGGCCAGGGGGCTGAACAAGGGCCGAATTATGAACAAAAATGGCACTCTGCGCGCGACAGGCAAGTGCTTTAAGCTATAAATATGATAGCAAACATCCATTTCCCCGCCTTCCGGGTTGTCGATGCCAGAAAAAAAAGCACTGCCCGAATGGACAGTGCCTTGTTGCCCCCCCCCAGGGTCCTGCGCCCTTTTGGCAGGCGACAGGCGGGGAAAGCCGGGGCCAGCGATGCCGGTTATTCGCCCAGGTAGGCGGCGCGCACCTTGGGGTCGTTCAGCAGCTGCTGGCCCGGGCCGGTCATGGTGATCAGGCCCGACTCCATCACGTAGCCGCGGTCGGCAATGGCCAGTGCACGGCTCGCGTTCTGCTCCACCAGCACGATGGTCACGCCCAGGGCGTACACGTCGCGCACCACCTCGAAGATCTTGTCCACCATGATGGGCGACAGGCCCATGGAGGGCTCGTCCAGCAGCAGCACCTTGGGCTGGCTCATCAGCGCGCGGCCCATGGCCAGCATCTGCTGCTCACCGCCGGACATGGTGCCCGCCAGCTGGTCCTTGCGCTCGCGCAGGCGCGGGAAGATAGTGAACATCTTCTCGATGGC
>CAYXSL010000336.1:0-2472 GCA_964466605.1 uncultured Verminephrobacter sp. | reverse complement strand
ACCGTCTTCCGCGACCAGGAATTCAGCATGGACCTGGCGGGCAGCCCGTCGGCCCGCGCCGTCAAGCGCATCGAGGACGTGCGCGTGCTGCGCACCGCCCAGTTTCCCGAAGACGCAGGCCCCATGGCCCACCCGGTGCGGCCCGACAGCTATGTCGAGATCAACAACTTCTACACCGTCACCATCTACGAAAAAGGTGCCGAGGTGGTGCGCATGCAGCACAACCTGGTGGGCCGCGAAGGCTTTGCCAAGGGCATGAAGCTGTATTTCGAGCGCCACGACGGCCAGGCTGTGACCTGCGACGACTTTGTGCAAGCCATTGCCGATGCCAATCCAGCCAGCCCGCTTACGCAGCACCTGGCCCAGTTCAAGCGCTGGTACAGCCAGGCCGGCACGCCGCGCGTGCGCGCCACCGGCCGCTACGACGCCGCCACGCGCTGCTACGCGCTCACGCTGTCGCAAAGCTGCGCACCCACACCCGGCCAGAGCGAGAAGCAGCCCTTTGTCATCCCCGTGGACCTCGGCCTGATCGACGCCCGCACAGGCGCCGCCCTGCCCCTGCACCTGTCGGGCGAGGAGTCGCTCCACAGCACATCGCGCGTGGTCGTGCTCACCGAGGCATCGCAGACGCTGACCTTCACCAACCTGGATGCCGAACCCGTGCCCTCGCTGCTGCGCGGCTTCAGCGCGCCCGTGGTGCTGGACATCGACTACACCGACGCACAGCTGCTGGCCCTGCTCGCGCACGACACCGACGCCTTCAACCGCTGGGAAGCAGGCCAGCGCCTGGCCCTGCGAATTGCTATTAATTCAATAGCAAACAACGCTTTACAGACAGGCGGTAACGGCCGATTTGAGCACCAAATCCTGCCCGCAGAATTTGTGGACGCCATGCGCGCCGTGCTGCGCAACCCTCTGCTCGATGCGGCGTTCAAGGAACTGGTGCTCACCCTGCCATCCGAGACCTACATCGCCGAGCAGCAGGACGTGGTGGACCCCCAACGCATCCACGCCGTGCGCGAAGCCATGCGCGAGCAACTGGCCATTTCGCTGCAGGCCGACTGGGAATGGGCCTGGGAGCAAAACCAGGACACCGGTGGCTACCGCCCCGACCCCGTCTCCTCCGGCCGCCGCGCACTCAGCGGCCTGGCGCTGCACATGCTGTGCATTGCAGCCCAGCGCACGGGCGATGCCGTCTGGCCCGGTAAGGCTTACCAGCGCTTCAAGGTCGCGGGCAACATGACGGACCGCTTCAACGCGCTCACCGCCCTGGTGGCCAGCGGCAGCGAACTCGCGGCACCGGCCCTCGCGCGCTTTCACGCCATGTTCAAGGACGAGCCCCTGGTCATCGACAAGTGGTTCGCGCTGCAGGCAGGCGCGCCAGACCGGGGTGGCAATGTGCTGCCTGCGGTGCGCCAGCTCATGCAACACCCGGACTTCAGCCTGAAGAACCCCAACCGCGCGCGCAGCGTGATCTTCAGCTACTGCAGCGCCAACCCCGGTGCCTTCCACCGGGCGGATGCAGCGGGCTACGTGTTCTGGAGCGACCGCGTGATCGAGCTGGACGCCATCAATCCGCAGGTCGCAGCCCGCCTTGCGCGCGCACTCGACCGCTGGAAGAAGCTGGCAGACCCCTGGCGCAGTGCCGCCCGCGAGGCCATCGCCCGCGTCGCCGCCAAGCCCGATCTGTCCAACGACGTGCGCGAGGTCGTCACCCGCGCACTGGCCGACTAATCCCCTCAAAGCAAAGACTCCCATGGCAAAAAGCATCAGCCTGACCCGCTACCTCGTTGAGCAGCAACGGGTGGACGGCCTCATCCCATCGCAACTGCGCCTGCTGCTCGAAGTGGTGGCCCGCGCCTGCAAAAGCATCAGCCACGCTGTGAACAAAGGCGCGCTGGGCGGCGTGCTGGGCACAGCCAGCAGCGAAAACGTGCAGGGCGAAATCCAGAAAAAGCTCGACATCATCGCCAACGAGGTGCTGATCGAGGCCAACGAATGGGGTGGCCACCTGGCCGCCATGGCGTCCGAAGAAATGGACGGCATCTACCTGGTGCCCAACCGTTATCCGCAGGGCGAATACCTGCTGCTGTTCGACCCTCTTGATGGCTCGAGCAACATCGACGTGAACGTGAGCATCGGCACCATCTTCAGCGTGCTGAAAAAGCCTGATGGCGACCGGGGCGTGGAGGAAGGCGACTTTCTGCAGCCCGGCACGCAACAAGTGGCCGCAGGCTATTGCATCTATGGCCCGCAGACCACCCTGGTGCTCACGGTGGGCGACGGCGTGGCCATGTTCACACTCGACCGCGAGCAAGGCTCCTTCGTGCTCACCGAAGAGAACGTGCGCATTCCCGAGGACACCAAGGAATTCGCCATCAACATGAGCAACATGCGCCACTGGGACGAGCCCGTGAAGCGCTACATCGACGAATGCCTGCAGGGCAAGGACGGCCCGCGCGGCAAGGACTT
>CAYXSL010000335.1:0-2529 GCA_964466605.1 uncultured Verminephrobacter sp. | reverse complement strand
AGCCAAGGTGAAGGGCGCTGATAACCTGTTCGCAAGCCGGAATCTGGCGCGGCTTGAGCCAGAAACCGTCTTTCAAGGCAATGGGCGGCGCATCCGGTTTACTGAGCGTGAAAACAGCCTCGAAGCGGTAAGGCCACTGGTCATCAAAAGCCCGTTTGAGTACTGGGTAAGGGTTATAGGAAAGAGCGAAAATCGATTGGTAAGCCAATCCTGCCTGCTCAACAGCATCTGCACCTTCGTAAAAGACCGCTCTGAAGCCTTCAGCAGTGAGCGGTGGCAGAGTCCGGTAGCAGGTCAGCGCCGGGGTAGACGGGAGGCTTTTCATCACCACATCGTAAGGAGGTTGATCGCCCTGCTGTTCCAGATGAACCAGGCGTTGCTCGACCAGTTCGATGAGGAGGTGTTTGCGCGCTGGGAGTCGGTGACGGGCGGCAACTCGGGCAAGCACTTGGTGCCACCGCAGATGTTCGGCTACTCGTTCGAGTCCACCGAGGCATTCTACTTTTTGTGCCTGGTCATCGCGGTGGTGAGCACGCTGGCCATCCTGAACCTGCTGCGCTCGCCCACGGGCCGCGCGTTCGTCGCCATCCGCGACTCGGAGATCTCGGCGCAGAGCATGGGCATCCACTTGGCGCGCTACAAGACGCTGTCGTTCTCGCTCTCGGCCGCGCTGGCGGGCATGGGTGGCGCACTGTATGCCCACAAGCTGCAGTTCATCTCGCCGGACCAGTTCAACATCCTGCAGTCCATCGACCTGCTGCTCATGATCGTGATCGGCGGTCTGGGCTCAGTGCACGGTGCGTTCCTGGGCGCGATCTTCCTGATCTCCATGCCGCAGCTCATCTCGCTGAGCAAGGACTTTCTGCCCGCAGCCATCGGCCAGGCGCCGGGCCTGCAGGCCGTGGTGTACGGCGCAGTGCTGATCGCGTTTGTGCTGTTCGAGCCCATGGGCCTGTACGGCCGCTGGCTCAAGGTGCGCACCTGGCTGCAGATGTTCCCCTTCTACCGCCAAGGCATGTTCAAGCGGCAGAAATCGTTCCAGAAATCGGATCGCTTGAAATGAGCGCGACGGTCACCATGAATCAAGACGTGCTGCTTTCGGCCCAGAACCTCAGCGTGCGCTTTGGCGGCGTGCTGGCCGTCAACAAAGTGAGCTTTGACGTGCGGCGCGGCGAGGTGTTCACCCTCATCGGCCCCAACGGCGCGGGCAAGACCACGGTATTCAACCTTATCAGCCGCATCTACACGCCCACCACCGGCACCATTGCCTATGCGGGCCCCGGCGGCGCCATGCTGCCGCTCACCGACCAGCCGCCGCACAAGGTGGCGGGCCTGGGCATTGCACGGACGTTTCAGAACATCGAGCTGTTTGAGCACGCCAGCGTGCTGCACAACCTGCTGATCGGCCGCCACACCCGGCAGCACAGCAGCCTGTGGGCCGAGATGTTCTTCACGCGCAAGGTGCGCGAGGGCGAAGTTCAGGCGCGAGAGAAGGCCGAGCAGGTCATCGATTTTCTAGACCTGCAGCACTACCGCGACACCATGGTGGCCGGCCTGCCCTACGGCGTGCGCAAGGTGGTCGAGCTGGCCCGCGCGCTGTGCACCGAGCCGCAACTGCTCCTGCTCGACGAACCCTCTTCGGGCCTGAACGTGGAAGAGACCGACGACATGGCCTTCTGGATCCAGGACATCCAGCACGAGCTGGGCATCACGGTGCTGATGGTGGAACACGATATGTCGCTGGTGTCCAAGGTGTCCGACCGCGTGCTGGCCATGAACCAGGGCGAGGTGGTGGCCATGGGCACGCCGCGCGAGGTGCAAACGCACCCAGGGGTGATCGAGGCGTACCTGGGCACCATCGACGATGTGAGCAACCTGCGCCGCCCGGCGGGTTCCAGCATGGGAGTCCGCACATGAGCGCCGTGCTGTCCACCCCCGCCACCAGCCCGGCAGCCAGCGCCGCCGACCAGCCCCTGCTGCGCCTGCAGAACGTGGAGAGCGCCTACGGCCCCATCAAAGCCATCCGGGGCGTAAGCCTACAGGTGCGGCGCGGCGAGATCGCTGCCGTGCTGGGCAGCAACGGGGCGGGCAAGACCACCATCCTCAAGACCATCAGCGGCATCATCGACCCCCGCAAGGGCTCCATCGAATTCCAGGGCGCCGACATCACCGCCAACGACCCGGCCGCCATCGTGCGCCGGGGACTGATGCATGTACCCGAGGGGCGCGAGGTGTTCCCGCTGCTGTCCGTGCGTGACAACCTGCTGATGGGCGCCTACACCCGCGCCGACAAGGACGCAGTGGCGCGCGACATCGAGACGGTGTTCGGCTACTTCCCCATCCTGAAGGAGCGCGCCGCGCAGGACGCGGGCCTGCTCTCGGGAGGGCAGCAGCAGATGCTGGCCATCTCGCGCGCGCTCATGGCCAACCCCGAACTCATCCTGCTGGACGAGCCCAGCCTGGGCCTGTCCCCCAAGCTCACCAAGGAGATCTTCGAGATCGTGGTGCGCATCAACCGCGAGCGCGGCA
>CAYXSL010000334.1:0-2544 GCA_964466605.1 uncultured Verminephrobacter sp. | reverse complement strand
TACCTGGGCGTGCTGGTGGACGACCTCATCACCAAGGGCGTGACCGAGCCCTACCGCATGTTCACCAGCCGGGCCGAGTTCCGCCTGCAGCTGCGCGAAGACAACGCGGACATGCGTCTCACGGAAATCGGCCGCCAGATGGGGCTGGTGGATGACGTCCGATGGGATGCGTTCAGCCGCAAGCGCGACGCGGTTTCACGTGAAACAGAACGCCTCAAGGCCACCTGGGTGAATCCGCGCAGCCTGCCTGCGACGGAGTCGGAGCGCGTGCTGGGCAAAAGCATCGAGCACGAATACAACCTGTTCGAGTTGCTGCGCCGCCCCGATGTGAGCTACGCCAACCTGGTGTCGATGGACGGTGGCAAGTACGCATCTGCCGATGTTTCACGTGAAACGCTGGGTGACCTGAGCGCCCCGGTGCTGGAACAGGTGGAGATTGCCGCGAAGTACGCAGGCTACATTGACCGCCAGAAGGGCGAGGTCGAACGTGCCGCGCATTTCGAGAAGCTGCGCCTGCCGCCCGATCTGGACTACATGCAGGTCACGGCCCTGAGCATCGAGGCGCGCCAGGTGCTCAGCCGCCACCGGCCCGAGACGCTGGGCCACGCCTCGCGCATCACGGGTATCACGCCCGCGTCGATTTCGCTCTTGATGGTGCATTTGAAGAAGGGCGGGTTCAAGGAGTTTGCCGTCGCACCCGCCATGCCATCCAAGGCAGAAGGCGAAGTGGCGGCATGACGATGGCGGCGAACAGCAACAACGACAGCCTGCGCCAGCAACTGCAAGCCGGGGCGGATGCCCTGGCGCTGGGCCTGAGCGACGCGCAGGTCTCCCTGTTGATGGACTTTTTGGCGCTGCTGCAGAAATGGAACAAGGTCTATAACCTGACGGCCGTGCGCGACCCGCAGGAGATGATGACGCACCACCTGCTCGACAGCCTGGCCGCCGTGGCGCCGCTGCGTCGGCACGCAGCGGGCCTGCAGCAGGGCGGGGCGGTAGCGGCGGTCAAGCTGCTCGATGTGGGCTCGGGCGGCGGCCTGCCCGGGGTGGTGTTTGCCATCTGCTGCCCCGAGGTCGATGTGAGCTGTGTGGACACGGTGGGCAAGAAGGCGGCCTTCATCCAGCAGGCGGCGGTGGCCCTCAAGCTGCGCAACCTGCACGGTGTGCATGCGCGGGTCGAGACGCTGGCCACGCCGTTCGACATCATCAGCTGCCGCGCGTTTGCCTCGTTGCCAGATTTCGTCACCTGGTCGCGCAGCGCGCTGGCCGCGCCCCATGGCGTGTGGCTGGCCATGAAGGGCAAACACCCGGACGACGAAATCACGGCCTTGCCCGCCGATGTGTCGGTGTTTCACGTGGAACAGCTCGCCGTGCCGGGCCTGGATGCCGAGCGCTGCATCATCTGGATGAAACCCGCCTGACCGCACGGACTGCCGCGCGCTGGTTTTTCAGCGGCCGGGGCAGGGTGGTCGCGTAAACTCGGCTGCTCATTGCGGGTGCGTTCCGCATCGCCCCCACCCCCCAGCCCACCGGGAGAAACCATGTTCGGCATCGCAGACTACGGCGCCTTTGTCGCCGCCATTGTGTTGTTTCTGCTCATTCCAGGCCCCGGCAATCTGGCGCTCATCACCTCCACCAGCAAGGGCGGCGTGCGCGGCGGCATGGCGGCTACGATGGGCGTGATTGCGGGCGACCAGGTGTTGATGTGGGCGGCGGTGGCGGGTGTGGCCGCGCTGCTGGCCACCTACCCAGCGGCCTTCCATGCCGTGCAGTGGCTGGGGGCCGCCTACCTGGCCTGGCTGGGTTTCAAGATGCTCACGGCCAAGCCAGGGGCGCAACCGATCCTGAACATCGAGCCGCGCCACTACTTCAAGCAGGCGGGTCTCATCACCTTGCTCAACCCCAAGGCCATCGTGTTCTACATGGCGTTCTTCCCGCTGTTCGTGGACCCGGCCCGGCACCAAGGCATGCTGACCTTTGGCGTGATGGCTGCCACCGTGGCCGTCCTGACCTTCCTCTACGGCCTGATCGCCGTGCTGCTCACACACCACCTGGCCGAGCGCATGCGCGCCAATCCCCGCATCGGCCGTGTGCTGGAAAAGGTGGCGGGCGTTTTCCTCATCGGCTTTGGCATCAAGCTGGCCATCTCCAAATAAAACCACACGGACTGCTGCATCCACATGGCCAAGATCTTTTGCGTTGCCAACCAGAAGGGTGGGGTGGGCAAGACCACCACCACCGTCAACCTCGCCGCCGGGCTGGCCAAGATCGGCCAGCGTGTGCTCATGGTGGACCTGGACCCGCAGGGCAACGCCACCATGGGGTCTGGCGTGGACAAGCGCAGCCTTCAGCTGTCGGTGTACGACGTGCTGCTCGAATCCGCCTCGGTGAAAGAGGCGGCCGTGCTGTCGGACAAATGCGGCTACTGGGTGCTGGGCGCCAACCGCGAACTGGCCGGTGCCGAGGTGGAACTGGTGGACCTGGAGCAGCGTGAAAAACGCCTGAAGGCTGCGCTGGCAGAGGCCGATGCAGACTATGACTTCG
>CAYXSL010000333.1:0-2558 GCA_964466605.1 uncultured Verminephrobacter sp. | reverse complement strand
TGTTGGCGCCGATGGAATATTGACCAGCTGTGCCGATTGAATTTTGACCAGGGGCTAAGGCTGCCTCCGCAGGAGGTCAGCTGTGGATAACTATAGAGACGTTCCTGGTTTCTCGCTCCCTTCATTCAAGGGTTGACTGGCCGAGGTCTTGCGCTCCTGCTCTCTGGACTTGATGCGACCCTTGGCCTCCTTGGAGCTGTGGCGGAAGCGGTAGGACTCGTTGCCGGTCTCGATGATGTGGCAGTGGTGAGTCAACCGGTCGAGCAACGCGGTGGTCATCTTGGCGTCCCCGAACACGCTGGACCATTCCGCGAAGGTCAGGTTGGTCGTGATCATCACGCTGGTGTGCTCGTAGAGCTTGGACAGCAGGTGGAACAGCAAGGCACCACCGGACTGGCTGAACGGCAGGTAGCCCAACTCATCCAGAACCACCAGGTCCATACGCACCAAACTCATGGCAATGCGGCCTGCGCGACCTTGCGCTTTCTCCTGCTCCAGCGCGTTGACCAGATCCACCGTGGAGTAGAACCGCACCCGCTTGGCGTGCCGGCTCAACCCGGCTATGCCCAGTGCGGTGGCCAGGTGCGTCTTGCCCGTGCCAGGCCCACCGATCAGCACAGCGTTCTGCGCGTCGTCGGTGAAGGACAGATCCGAGAGTTTCTGGATCAGCGCCTTGTCCACCTGCGACACCTCGAAGTTGAACCCGGCCAAGTCCCGGTGCATGGGGAAGCGGGCCGACTTCATCTGGTGCGCAATGGAGCGCATCGCCCGGTCCGCATCTTCGGCTTGCAACAGATGCTCCACCAGCCAGCGTGAGGCATCCAGCGTTGAGTCCCCACCTTGCTCGACCAGATCCGCCCAGGCCACGGCCATGCCGTTCAACCTCAATGCCTTGAGCTGCGCGTGAACATCCCGTGTCGTATCACGCATGGCGCACCTCCTGGTCATCCAGGTGGGTGGGACGCAGCCGGTCGTATCGCGCTGTGTCGGCCTTGGGCGCCAAGGTCAATTGCAGCGCGGTCTCGGCCTGCATGGGGGTCACCGGGTTGTTCAAACGCGCCAGCACATTGCGAACGTGCTCCACGCTGATGCTGCCGCTGGGTGCCATGCCTTCGAGCACCAACTCCACCGCCACCAGCACAGCCTCCAAACCCGCCTGCGGAACCACGGCGAGCACCTGCGCCATGACGCGGTCTCCCCCAGGGTGGCGCAACAAGGACTGGCGCAGGCGCAGCAGCGCAGGCGGCAAATCCAGGAAGGGTGTGCCATTGCGAAGGGCGCCCGGCTTGCGCTGCACCAACTCGATGTAGTGCTGCCAGTCAAAGACGGTCTGTCCACTGCCCGAGAGCCGGGCGTGGCTGGCCACCACCGCATCCATGGCCGCCACCTCCACCCGCTCCGGATACACCCGGGTGCTCACGATGTGACCCGCCCACTCGCACGGCACCGAGTAGCGGTTGCGGGCAGCCACCACCAGGCAGGTGCTGCTCACCCGGGCCAGGCGCTCCACGTAGCCATCAAAGAGCGTCGGCATGGACATGAGGTGGCCCCTCTCCAGTTCCAGCATCTCGCCCACGGTGAACTGTCGATGGATCGGGTGCGACGTGTCGGCCCACACCGAGCGGCAACGCTCTGCCAGCCAGGCATTGAGTTCGATGAATGAGCCGAAGCGCCGGGTGCTCGCCTCGATCCAGATACGCCGGCGGCTGTCCTGCACGTTCTTCTCCACCACTCCTTTCTCCCAACCCGAGGCCACGTTGCAGAAGTCCGGGTCGAACAGGTAATGGCTGCACATGGCCGCAAAGCGCGCGTTGACGATGCGCCCCTTGCCCCGCTTGACCTTGTCCACTGCGGTCTTCATGTTGTCGTAGATGCCCCGCCGCGCCACCCCACCAAGCGCCTGGAACGAGCGCGTGTGCGCGTCAAACAGCATCTCGTGCCCCTGGCTGGGATACGCCACCAGCCAGAACGCTCGGCTGGCACACAGCTTCAAATGCGCGACTTGCACGTTGTAGAACACGCCGCCCACCACCATCGCCTCATCGCTCCAGTCAAACTGGAACGCCTCGCCCAACTCAAAGCTCAACGGCACGAAGGCCTTGGCTGGACTGCTGTCCGAGCGCGTGCGCCACGCCCGGATGAAGTCCGTGACCGCGCTGTAGCCACCCCGGTAACCCTGCGCCTGGATCTGGGAGAACAGCGCCCGTGCGGAACGCCTGCTCTGCTTGGGCCGGTGCGCATCGGCCGCCAGCGCCTGGTGCAACGTGCCCTCGAACGCCGCGAGCTTGCGCTCGACGGCACGCCGCTCGTACTTTGGAGGCTCGTCGCCGGGGGCCTTGAGCCATTTCTTGACCGTGTTTCGGGCCAAGCCGGTTCGCTTGGAAATCTCGCTCAGGGAGAGTTGGTCGCGCAGCTTCATGCGCCTGACCTTGCCAATCATGTCCATGGTGATCACCTAATTTCCCTGCTGAAAGTTTCAGCAGGTCAGTGGAACACCCTGGTCAATTTTCAGTCGGCACTTCGACTTCTAGATGGTCAGTTTTCGGTCAGCGTCAACA
>CAYXSL010000332.1:0-2562 GCA_964466605.1 uncultured Verminephrobacter sp. | reverse complement strand
CTGGCCCAGCGCGTTCATGTTGGTGCGGCGGAAGAAGTAGGTCTGCACATCCATCTGCTGGATGTTGAACTCGCCGGCCGTGATCTTCTTGTGCACGTATTGGTGACTGGGGTTGAAGCGGCGGGTGTGGCCGCACATGGCCACCAGGCCGGTCTGCTTTTGCAGGGCGACAACCTTCTCGCCATCGGCCAGCACGTCGCACAGCGGGATCTCCACCTGCACATGCTTGCCCGCTTCCAGGCAGGCAATGCTCTGGCTGGCGTGCATCTGCGTGGGCGTGCACAGGATCACGGCGTCCACTTCCTTGATGGCCAGGCTGTCGGCCAGATCCGTGGTGACATGCTTGATGCCGTACTTGTCGGCCACTTCCTGGGTCTTGGCCAGGTCGCGGCTGATGAGGGAGACGACTTCAACACCGTCGATGTTTTGGATGCCGTCCAGGTGCTTGATGCCGAAGGCGCCAGCGCCTGCGAGTGCGACTTTGATGGTCATGGTGTGTGTCCTTTTACGTGTTCTCGAGAATCAGATGGCCCACAGCGGTGTTGGACGCGGGCACATGGTAGAAGCGGTGCGCCAGCTTCGGCGGCTTGCCGCCGGCCACGTCGGCCATAGCACCACGCGCGATGAGCCACATCACCAGCTCGATGCCCTCGCTGCCCGCCTCGCGCACATAGTCGATGTGCGGGATGCTGGCGGCGGCCTCGGGGTCGGCAATCAGTTTGTCGAGGAAGGCGTTGTCGAACTCCTTGTTGATGAGGCCTGCACGCGGGCCCTGCAGCTGGTGGCTCATGCCGCCCGTGCCCCAGATGTGCACGTTCAGGTCTTCGTCGTAGCTCTCCACCGCCCTGCGGATGGCCTGGCCCAGGTTGTAGCAGCGGCGGCCGCTGGGCACGGGGTACTGCACCACGTTCACGGCGAATGGGATCACCGGGCAGGGCCAGGCGCCCTTCACGGGGTCTTGCTCGCCAAACATCAGCGACAGCGGCACGGTGAGGCCGTGGTCCACGGCCATCTTGTTGACGATGGTGAGGTCAAAGTCCTGCTGGATGACCGACTGCGCGATGTGTGCGGCCAGGTCGGGGTGGCCGATGACCTTGGGCACGGGGCGCGGGCCAAAACCTTCGTCGGCCACTTCGTAGTCGGCGGCGGTGCCGATGGCGAAGGTGGGGATCAGGTCCAGGCTGAAGGCCGTGGCGTGGTCGTTGTAGACCAGGAAGATCACGTCGGGCGGGTTGTCCTTGACCCATTGCTGGCCAAACTCGTAGCCCGCAAACACGGGCTTCCAGTAGTCTTCGTGGGTCTTGCCCAGGTCCAAGGCTGCGCCAATGGCAGGCACATGCGAGGTGAACACGGAGGCGGTGATTCTGGCCATCGTCAAATTCCTTTCTTGCCCGCGCTGCCCTGCGGCTGGCGGTGCGCCTGCGCGTCGCCGTCTTCGCCGATCACGCGGTTGCCGTTGGCCGAGCGGCCGCCGTTGATCATCATGTTGCGGTATTCCTCTTCGGTCATGCCGGTCATGCTGCCCGCCATCTGCTGAAAGCTCTTGCCGTCGGTGGAGCCGATCTTGGCCAGAAAGTAGATGTTGCCGCCCAGGCGAATGCACCAGTTCAGGTCGCGCGCCAGCACGGCCTGCTTCTGCTCTTCGGTCATCGCCCACTCGTCCAGGTAGGCGCGTTCGTTGGCCTTGAAGCGGGCGCGGTTCTCGGCCTTCATCAGGCTCATGCAGAACTGGTTGAGCCAGTAGCCCTTGCGGCTTTGCTCGGCGTCGAAGATGGTCGTGCCGGGCACGTCGAGATAGGGTTTGTCCAGGGGCATGGTGTCAGTCCTCCACGGTGACTTCTTCGGGCCAGTACAGGCGCATGGGGTTGTCCACCAGCAGCTTCTTTTGCAGCTCCGGTGTCGTTGCAATGTGCGGGATGAAGTCCACCAGCAGGCCATCATCGGGCATGTGGTCCTTGAGGTTGGGGTGTGGCCAGTCGGTGCCCCAGAGCACGCGGTCGGGGAACTCCTCGACCACGCGGCGGGCGAAGGGGATCACATCGGTGTAGGCGTTCTGCTCGCCATTCAGCGCCTTGGGGCCGGCAACGCTCAGGCGTTCGGGGCAGCTCACCTTGCTCCACACATTGGGGTGCTGGCGCATGAATTTCAGGAACAGTTCGAACTCGGGCCCGTCCACCGGCTTGCTCACATCGGGGCGGCCCATGTGGTCCACCACCACCGTGGTGGGCAAGGCGGTGAAGAAGTCCCACAGCTCGGGCAGGTCCACCGCCTCGAAGTAGATCACCACATGCCAGCCCAGCTGGTGGATGCGCGCGGCGATTTCCATCAGCTCATCCTTGGGCGTGAAGTCCACCAGGCGCTTGACGAAGTTGAAGCGCACGCCGCGCACACCGGCATCGTGCATGGCCTGCAGTTCTTCGTCAGTGACCGAGCGCTTGACGGTGGCCACGCCACGTGCCTTGCCGCCCGAGTGGACCAGCGCATCGACCATGGCGCGGTTGTCCGCGCCGTGGCAGGTGGCCTGCACCACCACGTTGCGCGCAAAACCCAGGTGGTCGCGCA
>CAYXSL010000331.1:0-2572 GCA_964466605.1 uncultured Verminephrobacter sp. | reverse complement strand
TCGATCTTCGCGCCTGAGGCTTCCACGATCCCCTTCCACTGCGTGTATTCCTTCTTCAGGAGGGCACCCAGCTGGGCCGATGTCATGGCTTCGGGCTCGGCGCCCTGGGCCTGGATGGCGGCCTTCATGTCGGCGGTGGCCAGCAGCTTGTTGACCTCGGCATTCAGCGTGGCCACCACAGGGGCAGGCGTGCCAGCGGGGGCAAACACGCCGTACCAGGTGCTCACGTCAAAGTCCTTGAAGCCGGATTCGGCCACGGTGGGCACGTCGGGCAGCGACGAGCTGCGCTTGGCCGAGGTAACGGCCAGCGGGCGCAGCTTGCCCGCCTTGATCTGGCCCATGGCCGAGGGCAGCGAGGACACCAGCAGATCCACATTGCCCGCCAGCGCGTCCATCAGCGCGGGGTTGGAGCCCTTGTAGGGGATGTGGCTGAGCTTGGCGCCTGCCGCCTGCTCGAACAGGTGGCCCGCCAGGTGGATGGAGGTGCCGTTGCCGGGCGAGCCATAGGTGATGGTGCCAGGCGCGGCCTTGGCGGCGGCCACCACGTCGGCCAGGGTCTTGTACTTGGAGTTGACGCTGGTGGCGATGACCACGGGCGTCCAGGCCACGTGGGCCACGGGCGTCAGGTCCTTGGTCGGGTCCCAGGGCAGGTTTTTGTACAGCCAGGGGCCGATCACCAGGTTGTCCTTCTGGCCCATCACGATGTCATAGCCGGTGGGCGCGGCCTTCACGGCTTCGCCGATGCCGATGGTGCCGCCCGCACCCGCCTTGTTGTCGGCCACCACGGTCCATTTGGCGCCTTCGGTGAGCTTGGTGGCCACCAGGCGCGAAAGGATGTCGGTGCCGCCGCCGGGCGGGAAGGGCACGATCAGGCGGATGGGTTTGGTGGGATAGGCCGCAGCCGGTGCGGGCGCCTGGGCGTGGGCCGTGGCGCCCAGGGCGAAGGCGAGGGCGGTGAAGGAAAGCAGGGTGCGAATCATGGTGAGCAATGTCTCCGTCGTTCTGTGGGATGTGCAGGCAGTGGGTGCGGCCCCGCTGCATGGCGGGTCTGGGCCAGCGGGCGCCAATGATCGCTGATCACCGGCGGCGACCGCCTTGCCAATCGCGGTTGGCAGCATCGCCACTGGCGATGGCAGCCACCGCCGCGCTCAAAAAAATCAAAGGCGCTCGAAGATCGCCGCAATGCCCTGGCCGCCGCCGATGCACATGGTCACCAGCGCGTAGCGGCCCTGCACGCGCTGCAGCTCGTGGATGGCTTTCACGGTGATGAGCGCGCCCGTGGCGCCGATGGGGTGGCCCAGCGAGATGCCCGAACCATTGGGGTTGACCTTGGCCGGGTCCAGGCCCAGGTCGCGGGTCACCGCGCAGGCCTGGGCGGCAAAGGCCTCGTTGGCTTCGATCACGTCCAGGTCGGCCACGGTGAGGCCCGCCTTCTTCAGCGCCAGCTGCGTGGCGGGCACGGGGCCAATGCCCATGTACTTGGGGTCCACGCCCGCGTGGGCGTAGGCCACGAGGCGGGCCAGGGGTTTGGCACCGCGCGCCTTGGCGGCAGCGGCGTCCATCAGCACCACGGCGGCGGCCGCGTCATTGATGCCCGAGGCATTGCCCGCCGTCACCGTGCCGTTTTCCTTCACGAACACGGGCTTGAGCTTGGCCATGTCTTCCAGCGTGGCGCCGGGGCGGAAGTGCTCGTCGGTGGCGTATTGCACATCGCCTTTTTTGCTCTTCAGGGTGACGGGCACGATCTGGTCCTTGAACAGGCCTGCCTGCGTGGCGCGTTCGGCGCGGTTGTGGCTTTCCACGGCCAGCTTGTCCTGGTCTTCGCGGCTGATGCCCCACTTGGCGGCGATGTTCTCGGCCGTCACGCCCATGTGGATGGTGTGGAAGGGGTCGTGCAGTGCACCAATCATCATGTCCACCATCTTGGTGTCGCCCATGCGGGCGCCCCAGCGCATGTTCAGGCTCGCAAAGGGCGCGCGGCTCATCACCTCGGCGCCCGCGCCGATGGTCACGGCGGCATCGCCCAGCTGGATGGCCTGCGCCGCCGACACGATGGCCTGCAGGCCCGAGCCGCACAGGCGGTTCACGTTGAACGCGGGCGTGCCTTCGGCGCAGCCGCCGTTGATGGCTGCGACGCGCGACAGGTACATGTCCTTGGGCTCGGTGTTCACCACGTGGCCAAACACCACATGGCCTACGTCCTTGCCTTCCACGCTGGCGCGCGCCAGCGATTCCTTGACGACCAGCGCGCCCAGGTCGGTGGGGGCGATGTCCTTGAGGCTGCCACCAAAGGTGCCAATGGCGGTGCGCACAGCGCTGACGACGACGACTTCACGGGTCATGGGGAGGTCCTTGTAGAGAAAATATGAATAAAAATGGCCGCTTGCGCGCGTCCATCATGCTTTTATAGCTATCAAAATATGAGTTCTGACCTCAGGCCTCGCGCACATCGGCCACCGGGTTGGTGCCGAAGTCTGCGCGTTCCAGCCAGGCGAGCACGCGGGTGGCGGCGTCGGCAGGCGATGTGAGCTGGCCACCCGTCTTGAGGTTGGCGAAATTCTGGCGGTCCGGG
>CAYXSL010000330.1:0-2593 GCA_964466605.1 uncultured Verminephrobacter sp. | reverse complement strand
TGAAGAAGCCCACCGCGTGAGCTTTTGCAAGGCCCCTGCCGGCCGGTCAGGGAGCACTTAGAGCGAGCGCTTAGGACAGAGCCTTGCGCACCCACTGGAAGGCCTTCACGCCCACGTAGATCAGCAGCACAGCGGCACCGATCGCGGCGATGGGAGCGGCTTGCAGCGCGATGTCTGCAGTCACTGCGGTGACGTCCACAGCGGCAGCATTGGCAGAGCCCACAACGGCCAGGACACCAGCGGCAACGAGGCCACGCTTGATTGCTTGAGTCATTTCAGTTTTCCTCTTTTGAAGTTGATGAATTGCCGTCGATGTTCAGGGCGCGGATGAGCATGCGAAATGCCCAGCCGACAGCCCAGACCGCGAGGACGGCACCCGCGATTGCTGCTCCATCCGCTGTATCGAGTTGCAGCGGGGGGAGGCTCAATTCATGCACCACAGTCACCGTGCAGGTGCTGGGGCAGTCGATGACTACAGGGTCAGCCATGGGCACGTGAGCGGGCGTCTGCGATGCGTTGACGCTGGGCCATGCGAGCGTGCAGGCGGAGGGCCAGAACGTGCATGGAGCCAACGAGCAATTGCCAGAGGGCGGCGCCTATGAAGCCGCTGCAGATGCCGACGATGGCCAACCGCTGGGCCACGTGGACCAAGTCGATTTCCGGAGGCATTACGCGGCCTTCTGAGCTACAGGAGCAGGGGCCGCAGTGCGAGCAGGGGGAACGGGCGTCAAGCTGGTGAGAACGGCCACCACATCGCCCTTATCCGCGCCGTAGTCAGGCACGCGGAGGGCAAAGCCTGCGCGGAAGACACCGACCTTTGCGACGTCCACCAGTTCACGGGGAACGCGGAGACGGCCAACCGTTTCAAGCTCGCCGTCATCGTTGATCAGGGCCGTTCGGGCGATGTGGGAGACGTAGGGCTTGCCGGTGTCAGGGTTCAGCTTTTTGCTGAGTTCTTCGGAGACCTTGAGGATTTGAATCGTGCTGGTGAATGCCATGGTGTGTGCCTCTATTGGCTGTAGGTGTAAAGTGACGTATCCAAGCAGGAGCTATATCCGTTTTGGATATAGGCAATGTATCCATTTAGGAGTCACCATGCAAGCCACAGACGAACAGCTAATCGAGCTAATCGACAGAGCCTCAAAGGCAGCAGGAAGCGACGGAAAGCTAGCGGCACTGATAGGCGTGCCACGCCAACACGTAAGCCACTGGAGACACGGGCACAGGCCGTGCAACCCCGAAAACATGGCGCTGATGGCACACGTGGCAGGGATGAACGCTATCGAAACGCTAGCACGCGCAACAGTACAGCAATACGAAGGGACAGCAAAGGGTGACCTTCTGATGCGTGCACTGGGAAAGAGTTTGCTAGTGACTGGCGCGGCCCTCGGTTCCGTTGGAGCAAGCGCAGCGGCGATCTTTTCCTCGGCTGAGAGGAACAAGCTGGGCGAGTGGTTACGCGCATTACTTGATACGATGTATAGTTACTTCTCCCCATCGCTATGAAACCCATCCAAGTAGGCCTTCTGGGCATCGGCACCGTCGGCAGCGGCGTGTTCAACGTGCTCGCACGCAACCAGGACGAAATCAGCCGCCGTGCCGGCCGTGGCATCGAGATCACCATGGTGGCCGACCTGGACGTGGAGCGCGCCAAAGCAGTGGTGGGCGACGGCATCCAGGTTGTCAACGACGCCCGCGCCATCATCGCCAACCCCGACATCGACATCGTGATCGAGCTCATCGGCGGCTACGGCATTGCCCGCGCACTGGTGCTCGAAGCCATCGCGGCCGGCAAGCACGTGGTCACCGCCAACAAGGCGCTCTTGGCCGTGCATGGCACCGAGATCTTCGCGGCCGCCTCGGCCAAGGGCGTGATGGTGGCTTTCGAAGCCGCCGTGGCTGGGGGCATCCCCATCATCAAGGCGCTGCGCGAAGGCCTCACTGCCAACCGCATCCAGTGGATCGCCGGCATCATCAACGGCACCACCAACTTCATCCTGTCCGAGATGCGCAGCAAGGGCCTGGACTTCGACGTGGTGCTCAAGGAAGCCCAGCGCCTGGGCTACGCCGAGGCCGACCCCACCTTTGACATCGAAGGCGTGGACGCCGCGCACAAGGTCACGCTCATGAGCGCCATCGCGTTTGGCATCCCGGTGCAGTTCGACAAGGCCTATGTCGAAGGCATCACCAAGCTCGGCGCGGCCGACATCAAGTACGCCGAGCAGCTGGGCTACCGCATCAAGCTGCTGGGCATCACCAAGCGTGCCGACAAGGGCATCGAGCTGCGCGTGCACCCGAGCCTGGTGCCGTCCAAGCGCCTGATCGCCAACGTCGAAGGCGCCATGAACGCCGTGGTGGTGCAGGGCGATGCCGTGGGCACCACGCTCTACTACGGCAAGGGCGCAGGCAGCGAGCCCACCGCCAGCGCCGTGATCGCCGACCTGGTGGACATTGCCCGCCTGCACACGGCCGACCCTGAGCACCGCGTGCCGCACCTGGCCTTCCAGCCCCACACGCTGACCGATGCCATGGGCGCCCTGCCCGTGCTGCCCATGAGCGAAGTGGTGACCAGCTACTACCTGCGCTTGTGCGT
>CAYXSL010000329.1:0-2607 GCA_964466605.1 uncultured Verminephrobacter sp. | reverse complement strand
TGTATTTGTTGGTTTTGGCGTTGTCTGCCACCTTGACCGCCATGGCGATGTCGCAAGGGTCGTCCACATAGGTGTGGCAGTTGCCGTCCAGGTGCTTGATCACGGGCACCTTGGCATCGCGGCTGATGCGCTCGATCAGCCCCTTGCCGCCACGGGGGATGATCACATCCACAAACTGCGGCATGGCAATCAGCTGGCCCACGGCCTCGCGGTCCGTGGTCTGCACCAGCTGCACCGCGTCCTGCGGCAGGCCCGCCTCGGCCAGTGCCTGCTGCACGATCTTGGCCAGCGCCTTGTTCGAGTCAATCGCCTCGGAGCCGCCGCGCAGAATGCAGGCGTTGCCGCTCTTGATGCTGAGGCTGGCCGCCTCGATGGTCACGTTGGGGCGGCTCTCGTAGATCATGCCGAACACACCGATCGGCACGCGCATCTGCCCCACACGGATGCCGCTGGGCTGCTGCTTCATGCCGATGATCTCGCCAATGATGTCGGGCATGGCGGCCAGCTGCTCGCAGCCTTCGGCGCAGGTCTCCAGCACCTTGGGGCTGAGTTTCAGACGGTCCACCATGGGCTCGGCCAGCCCTGCGGCGCGGGCGCGCTCCAGATCGCGGGCGTTGTCGATCTGCAGCGCATCCACGTTCTCGCGCAGCAGCCGGGCCAGCGCCTTGAGCGCTTTGTTTTTGATAGCTGCTGGCGCTTTGGCCATCAGCGCAGAGGCCGTTTTGGCCTGGAGACCGAGAGAATGCGTGTATTCAGCGACGTGGAGGGCGTTCATCCGGCGATTTTGCCGCACTTGGCTTTACCCTTGCGGCCTTGCCCCACTCACTCCCACTGCCCGGCCATGACCACCACCGCCCCCGCCCAGCTCGCCACCCTGACCGAAGCCCTGCAGGCCTTTGAACGCGGCGACCACACCGCCGCCACCCTCAGCACCCTGGCCCGCGAGCAAACCACCCTGCTCGCCGCCCTGCCCCCGCGCTATGGCGAGGTGCTGCTGAACCTGCTGGACCGGCTGGAATCGAGCGCGCTGTTTTCGGAGGAAAGCTGCTCGTTCAGCCAGAAGGATCTGGTGGCGAATTTGGGGATGTGGGCGGAGAAGGCACGCGCGGCGCTGGCAGCCGCCTGACCGGAAAATCCCATTTGATAGCACAAGGCGCTTGATAAACAAGCGCTCGCGGCCCGTTTGCCGCAGAGCCCTCAGCGCGCCGCCTGCGTCAACCGGCACACCTGCAGCGCCAGCCTTTGCAGTGCCTGCCAGCCATCCTGCGGCCAGTCGGGCTGCTTGAGGCCTTTGACGATGCCGTCCACCGTGTGGGCCGACTGCAGCAGGCGCGCCAGCGCCGCGTCGCTGGCCTTGGGCAGAATGCGCTCGAACAGGCGCTCCTTGGGGCCCCAGATGCGGTTTTCGCGCAGGGCCATGGGCAGGGGGCGGCCCGCGTTCATGGCGTCTTTCACGCGTTTCAGGGCGCGGATGTCTTCGGCCAGGGCCCAGTGCACCAGCACCTCGGCCTCGCCCTCGGCCTGCAGACCGTCGAGCATGCGCTGCACGCGGGCGGTGTGGCCAGAGAGCACGGATTCGGAGAGCTTGAACACGTCGTAGCGCGCCACGTTGAGCACGGCGGCTTCGACCTGGGCCTGGGTCAGCTCACCCGCCGGGTGCAGCAGCGCCAGTTTCTGGATTTCCTGGTGGGCAGCGAGCAAATTGCCCTCCACGCGGTCGGCAAAAAACTGCAGCGTGCGCTGGCCCTCCTCGCCCGCCACCACGCGCTGGCCCTGGGCGGCCAGGCGCTGGGCGATCCACTGCGGCAGCATGCCGCGCTCGATGGGGTCGATCTGGATCGAGACGCCATTGCCCTCCAGCGCAGCGAACCAGGCCCCCGTCCGGGTGGCCTTGTCCAGGCGCGGCAGCATCACCAGGGTGAGCGTGCTGTCGTTGCCGCGGGCCGATTCGGCCACCTGCTGCAGCGCCACGCTGCCGTCCTTGCCGGGCTTGCCGGAGGGGATGCGGATCTCCACGATCTGCTTGTCGGCAAACAGGCTGAGCGAGCCGCCGGCAGCCAGCACGGCGCTCCAGTCGAAGTGCGCACCAGCCACGGTGTAGCTGCTGCGCTCGGTGTAGCCCTGGGCGCGGGCCGTGGCGCGGATGGCGTCGGCGGCCTCCTGCTGCAGCAGGGGTTCGTCGCCATGCAATACATAAAGCGGCGACAGGCCCCGTTGGAGATGCGATGAGAGTTGGGCCAGGGCGACTTGCATGCGGCAAAGTTTATCGCCTGCCTTGGCTGGGTTTTGTGCAAATGGCCAGCGCACTCCCCCACAGTGCACAAAAGGCATGGCGAACCGATCAGCCAGCACACTGTTCATTGGCACCCAAAGCCCCGAGAATGCCCGGGCGCCACTGCACGGCCGCCGCCCTTGTTCCCCCCTGTCCAGAAAGCCCTGACCATGCCCCCCAACAACCTGCGCAGCGCCCAGCCCACCAGCCTGATTGGCGCCCCCACCGACATTGGCGCGGGCGCGCGCGGCGCGTCGATGGGCCCCGAGGCCCTGCGCGTGGCGGGGCTGCAGGCGGCGCTGGAGCTGCACGGGCTGCAGGTGTTCGACCGGGGC
>CAYXSL010000328.1:0-2618 GCA_964466605.1 uncultured Verminephrobacter sp. | reverse complement strand
GGGAATGGCCACCTGGGTGTCGGTGGCCTCGGCCACGTTCAGGCAGTTGTCAATGGCCGCGGGTGTGGTGCCCCAGTCTTCGTGCAGCTTGAGGCCAATCGCACCGGCATTGATCTGCTCGTGCAGCGCATCGGGCAGGCTGGCGTTGCCCTTGCCGAGGAAACCCAGGTTCATGGGGAAGGCGTCGGCGGCCTGCAGCATGCGCTCCATGTTGAAGGGGCCTGACGTGCAGGTGGTGGCCAGCGTGCCCGTGGCGGGGCCGGTGCCGCCGCCCAGCATGGTGGTCACGCCGCTGGCCAGGGCCTCCTCGATCTGTTGGGGGCAGATAAAGTGGATGTGGCTGTCGATGCCGCCGGCGGTGACGATGTTGCCCTCGCAGCTGATGACCTCGGTGCCAGGGCCGATGACGATGTCCACGCCCGGCTGCACATCGGGGTTGCCCGCCTTGCCGATGGCGGCGATGCGGCCCGCGCGCAGGCCGATGTCGGCCTTGACGATGCCGGTGTGGTCGATGATGAGGGCGTTGGTGAGCACCGTATCGACCGCGCCCTGCGTGTTGCTGCGCTGCGACTGAGCCATGCCGTCGCGGATGGTCTTGCCGCCGCCAAACTTCACCTCTTCGCCGTAGCTGCCTGCGCGCAGGGTGTAGTCGGCTTCCACTTCCAGGATGAGGTCGGTGTCCGCCAGGCGCAGGCGGTCGCCCACCGTGGGGCCGAACATTTCGGCGTAGGCGCGTCGTCCAATGGTTGCCATGGTGAGGGTGCTCCGCGAGAACTGGTTACTCTGTTTTTGATAGCAGCTGGCGCTTATGGATTGCGCGCAGAAGGCCTTTTTGGCTTGAAATTTTTACAGCGCGCCCTGCGTCAGGCCCTGGAAGCCGAACACCTGGCGGTCGCCCGCGTAGTCCACCAGCTCCACGGTGCGCTCCTGGCCGGGCTCGAAGCGCACCGCCGTGCCGGATGCAATGTTCAGCCGCATGCCGCGCGCGGCCGCGCGGTCAAAACCCAGGGCGTTGTTGGTCTCGGCAAAGTGGTAGTGCGAGCCGACCTGGATGGGGCGGTCGCCCGTGTTGCGCACGACGATGGTGAGCGTGCGGCGGCCGGTGTTGAGCGCGTGCTCGCCAGGTTCGGTGATGAGTTCGCCGGGGATCATGAAGGCTCCTTGGAGGGACGGCTCAGGCCATTTGCGCCAGCAGCACGCCACCAAACGCCGCAACACCTGCGCCAGCAGCGCGGGCCAGCCACACATGGCGGTGGCGCAGCGCCCAGCCTGCTGCCAGGCCCGCGCCGTGCAGCAGCACGGTAGCGGTCAGCATGCCTGCCAGGGTCAACCAGGCGCTGTCGCTGCCCGCCAGCTCATGGCCGTGGGCCACGCCGTGGAAGACGGCGAACACACCGACCACCAGCGCCGCCACCACGCCGGGCACCTGCAGGCGTGACACCACGAGCAGGCCCGTGGCCAGCAGCGACGCGGCAATCATCGGCTCCACCGCAGGTAGCGCCACGCCCTGCAGGCCCACCGCAGCGCCCACCAGCAGCATGGCCGCAAAACCCACGGGGCCCCACAGCAGGTCGCGCCCGGCGCTGCGGGCGGCCAGCGCGCTCCACAGGCCCACGGCCACCATGGCGGCCAGGTGGTCCAGGCCGAACAGGGGGTGGGCAAAGCCGCTCAGAAAACTGTTGTGGATGTGGGACTCAGCGCCCGTATGGGCGCTGGCGCCTGTACCCATTGCGCTGGCAGCTATGAGAAGAAGAGCGGCAATGTGGCGGCGTGAAAGGGCGATGCGCATGGGGGCTCCACGGAGAAGAAGGAAAGGGTTCAGACGATCGGCTGGTGCACGGTGACGAGCTTGGTGCCATCGGGAAAGGTGGCCTCGACCTGGATGTCCGGGATCATCTCGGCGATGCCGTCCATCACATCGGCGCGGGTCAGCACGGTGCGGCCTTCGCTCATGAGCTGCGCCACGGTCTTGCCGTCGCGCGCACCCTCCATCACGGCGGCGCTGATCAGGGCCACGGCCTCGGGGTAGTTGAGCTTCAGCCCCCGGGCCTTGCGGCGCTCGGCCAGCAGGGCGGCGGTGAAGATCAGCAGCTTGTCTTTTTCGCGCGGCGTCAGGTCCATGGGCGCGATGTTTGCACGATCGGTGCCACCGCACGCCCGGGCCTCCCCCAAGTGCGACAAGCGACAAATTCGAACAACAGTGCCGCCAGAAGGGACAGGCCCGCGCACAATCCGCCCGGCATGGAAGGCGCCGCCCTCTCGTCGGATTCCTGGTCGTCCGCCCCGGATGGGTTGACGTCGCTGGTGGTCGCCCATGCGCCGATGGGCATCGCGGTGATCGACGCGGACGGCATCTACCGCAGCGTCAACCCGGCCCATTGCGCGTTGTACGGCTATGCCGCCGAGGAACTCGTCGGCCAGCATTTCACCCGCATCGTGCCGCCGGAGCGCCGGGCGCTGGCGCTTGTCCGCCACCGCGACTTCCTCGCCCGGGGCGCGCCGATGGGCGGCGAGTTCGAGGTGCAGCACCGCGATGGCCGGGTGTTCGACGTCCTGCTGCACTCGGTGGCCGTGCCGGGTGCCGACGGCCGGCCGATGCGCCCGGTCAATCGACCGCG
>CAYXSL010000327.1:0-2625 GCA_964466605.1 uncultured Verminephrobacter sp. | reverse complement strand
TGTTGGTGCCGATGCAATCTTGACCAGCTAAACCGCAAAGTGCCAATCCAATATTGACCAGGGTGTTCCACTGACCTGCTGAGAATTTCAGCAGGGGATTCAAGGTGATCACCATGGACATGATTGGCAAGGTCAGGCGCATGAGGCTGCGCGACCAACTCTCTCTCAGCGAGATCGCAAAGCGCACAGGCCTGTCGCGCAACACGGTCAAGAAGTGGCTCAAGGCGCCCGGCGATGTTGTGCCGAAGTACGAGCGGGTGAAGCTCGATGGCAAGCTAACTGCGTTCGAGCCGATCCTGCATCAAGCGCTCACGACCGACAGCCATCGCCCCAAGCAGGGACGGCGCAGCGGCCGAGCTTTGTTTGCTCAGATACAGGCCCAGGGCTATCGCGGCGGCTACAGCGCCGTCACCGACTACATCCGGCGCTGGCGGGTGGAGTCCGCAGCCAGTCCGGCCAAGGCGTTCGTTCCGATGAGCTTCGAGCTGGGCGAGGCCTTCCAGTTCGACTGGAGCGTCGAAGCCATGCTCGTCGGCGGTGTGTTCTACAACGTGCAAGTGGCGCACCTGAAGCTGTGCGCCAGCCGGGCCTTCTGGCTGGTGGCCTACCCCAGCCAGGGTCATGAGATGCTGTTCGACGCGCACACACGCTCGTTCCAGGCACTAGGTGGCGTCACCCGACGCGGCATCTACGACAACATGCGCACCGCTGTGGACAAGGTGCAGCGTGGCAAGCAGCGCACCGTCAACGCGCGCTTCGCAGCCATGTGCAGTCACTACCTGTTCGATGCCGACTTCTGCAACGTCGCCTCGGGATGGGAGAAGGGGGTGGTGGAGAAGAACGTGCAGGACAGCCGCAGGCGCATCTGGATCGAAGCCGCGACCCGTCGCTTCGGCTCGTTCATCGAACTCAATGCCTGGCTGAGCGAGCGATGTCGTTCGGTGTGGAGCGACACCACGCACCCGATCCATCGGCAGTTCACCGTGGCCGAGATGTGGGAGTTGGAGAAGCCTCACCTCATGTCCATGCCGGCCCCCTTCGACGGCTACGTCGAACGGTTGGCCCGGGTCAGCAGCACCTGCCTGGTGGCTGCCGCTCGCAACCGCTATTCCGTGCCGTGCGAGTGGGCCGGCCACATCGTCAGCACCCGCGTCTATCCCGAGCGAATCGATGTGGCGGCCGCGGACGCCGTCGTCGCGAGTCACGCCCGGCTGCCGGGCAGCGGCCAGACCAGCTACGATTGGCAGCACTACATCGACCTGGTGCAGCGCAAACCGGGCGCCTTGCGCAACGGCACGCCGTTCCTGGACCTGCCGGCGCCGTTGCTGCGTTTGCGCCAGTCGCTGCTCAGGCACCCTGGAGGAGACCGGGTCATGGCACAGGTGCTGGCCGTGGTGCCGCAGGCCGGGCTGGAAGCGGTGCTGGTGGCCATCGAGCTGGTACTCGAAGGCAGGACCCCCAGCGGCAGCATTAGCGTGGAACACGTGCGCAACGTGCTGGCCCGCTTGAACAACCCGGCCACGCCGGCGCAAGCGCAGACGTCCTTGCAACTCACCCAGGCGCCCAAGGCCGATACCGCGCGTTATGACCGGCTGCGCCCCACCCACCAGGATCATCTAGACGGGCAGGAGGTGGGCCATGCGTGAGACCTCCATCGATGTACAGGCCCAACTGAAGGCGCTGCGGCTCAACGGCATGGCCACGGCTTGGGCCGATCTGACGGAGCAAGGCGGCGATACGGCCTTGGCTGCATCACGCTGGCTGGTGGAGCACCTGCTGCAGGCTGAAGATGCTGATCGGGCGATGCGTTCCATCGCCCATCAGATGAAGGCGGCACGCTTCCCGATGCACCGCGACCTGGCTGGGTTCGACTTCACCGTCGCGCCGGTCGACCGCGCGTTGATCCAGAAACTGGCGGACCTCTCGTTCACGCAGGATGCGCAGAACGTGGTGCTGGTCGGCGGCCCAGGCACCGGCAAAACCCACCTGGCCACGGCGCTGGGAATTGCTGGGCTCACCCGGCACGCCAAGCGAGTGCGGTTCTACTCCACGGTCGATCTGGTCAATGCCCTGGAGCATGAGAAGAGCCAGGGCCGTGCCGGACGCATCGCCATGAGTCTGGTGCGCATGGACCTGGTCGTGCTCGACGAGTTAGGTTACCTGCCCTTCAGCCAGGCCGGTGGTGCCTTGTTGTTCCACCTGCTGTCCAAGCTGTACGAGCACACCAGCGTGATGATCACCACCAACCTGACGTTCGCGGAGTGGTCCACGGTGTTCGGCGATGACAAGATGACCACCGCGTTGCTGGATCGCTTGACCCATCACTGCCACATCATCGAGACCGGCAACGAGTCCTACCGCTTCCGCCACAGCACGCACGAAGCCAAGGGGCGCATCAAGGCTCGTGAGCAGACCAAGAAGGCAGTGGCCGCCCAGGTTAGCGAGACCGCGGAGGAAGGGGCCTCGCCTGACGGCTCGGCAATACCAACCACCAGTTCAAAAAAAGGAGGCCCTACCGAAGCATCCACCCTATAGTTATCCACAGCTGGTTTCTAATGGAACCAGCTTTAGCCCCTGGTCAATGTTCGACTGGCACTGCTGATCACGTTTGCACTGGCACTAACA
>CAYXSL010000326.1:0-2644 GCA_964466605.1 uncultured Verminephrobacter sp. | reverse complement strand
CGCTGCACTGGATGAAGCTCAAGGGCGCCATGCCCTACGCCTACACCGCCAACCTGGGCCAGCCCGATGAGCCCGACTACGACGCCATCCCCAAAAAGGCGATGGAGTACGGCGCAGAAAAAGCCCGCCTGGTGGACTGCCGCACCCAGCTGGCCCACGAAGGCATCGCCGCCCTGCAGGCGGGCGCGTTCCACATCAGCACCGGCGGCCTGACCTACTTCAACACCACGCCCCTGGGCCGCGCCGTGACCGGCACCATGCTCGTGGCCGCGATGAAGGAAGACGACGTCAACATCTGGGGCGACGGCTCGACCTTCAAGGGCAACGACATCGAGCGCTTCTACCGCTACGGCCTGCTCACCAACCCGTCGCTCAAGATCTACAAGCCCTGGCTGGACCAGCTGTTCATCGATGAACTGGGTGGCCGCGCGGAGATGTCTGCGTTCATGACGCAGGCTGGCTTTGGCTACAAGATGAGCGCCGAGAAGGCCTACAGCACCGACAGCAACATGCTGGGCGCCACGCACGAAGCCAAGGACCTGGAGTTCCTGAACAGCGGTATCCGCATCGTCAACCCCATCATGGGCGTGGCGTTCTGGAAGCCCGAAGTCGAAGTGAAGGCTGAGGAAGTCTCGGTGCGCTTTGAAGAAGGCCAGCCCGTGGCCCTGAACGGCGTGGAATTCAACGACCCGGTCGAGCTGATCCTGGAAGCGAACCGCATCGGTGGCCGCCATGGCCTCGGGATGAGCGACCAGATCGAGAACCGCATCATCGAAGCCAAGAGCCGCGGCATCTACGAAGCCCCGGGCCTCGCACTGCTGCACATCGCCTACGAACGCCTGGTGACCGGCATCCACAACGAAGACACCATCGAGCAGTACCGCCTGAACGGCCTGAAGCTCGGCCGCCTGCTGTACCAGGGCCGCTGGTTCGATCCCCAGGCCATCATGCTGCGCGAAACCGCCCAGCGCTGGGTGGCCCGCGCCGTGACCGGCACCGTGACGCTGGAACTGCGCCGTGGCAACGACTACTCGCTGCTCAACACCGAGTCGCCCAACCTGACCTATGCGCCCGAGCGCCTGTCGATGGAAAAGGTGGAAGACGCGCCGTTCAGCCCGCTGGACCGCATCGGCCAGCTGACCATGCGCAACCTGGACATCTCGGACACGCGCGACAAGCTGGGCGTGTATGCACGCGCAGGCCTGCTGTCGCTGGGTGGCAATGCCGCCCTGGCGCAGCTGGAAAACGACCGCAAGTGAGTTTGCCAGGGGTTTGCCGCTCAAAATAGTGGCAAAAAATGCTGTCTGCGCGCGTCCATCATGCGCCAGCAGCTATAAAAAAAAAGAGCAAAGCCACCGGAAACGGTGGCTTTTTCTTTGTCCGCGCAGTGCCGCTGGCGGGCCTGCCGGGGTTTGAAGGCGATTTGGCGAAGGTTCGCTGGCCCTACACCACCACCGGCTCCGGCTCCAGCCGGATACCAAAGCGCTCATACACGCTGGTCTGGATGGCCTTGGCCAAGGTCATCACCTCGCCGCCCGTCACGCTGTCGGCGCCCTGCCCCCGGTTCACCAGCACCAGCGCCTGCTTTTCATACACGCCCGCCTTGCCGATGGATTTGCCCTTCCAGCCACAGGCATCAATCAGCCAGCCCGCCGCCAGCTTGATGCTGCCGTCCGGCATGGGGTAGTGCACGATGCGCGGCTCGCGCGCGATGATGTCGGCGCACTGGTCGGGTGACACCGTGGGGTTCTTGAAGAAGCTGCCCGCGTTGCCCACCACGGCCGGGTCGGGCAGCTTGGCGCGGCGGATGTCGCAGATCCAGTCGAAGATCTGCTGGGCCGTGGGCTGCCGCACGCCCTCGTCCACCATGCGGCGCTCCAGATCCAGGTAACCCAGCACCGGCTTCCAGGGCTTGGGCAGGTGAAAGCGCACATGGGTGATCACGGCACGGCCTTCCAGGCCCATGCCCCGGGGCAACCCGTCTGCACCGGGCATATCCGAAGGCGCGTGCTTGAACACCGAATCCCGGTAGCCAAATCCGCACTGTGCGGCGTCCAGTGTGAAGGGGCGGCCCGTGGCCAGGTCGATGGCGTCCAGGGATTCGAACCGGTCCTGCAACTCCACACCATAGGCGCCGATGTTCTGCACCGGCGAGGCGCCCACGGTGCCCGGGATCAGGGCCAGGTTCTCCAGCCCCGGAAAGCCCTGGGCCAGCGTCCAGGCCACGCAGTCGTGCCAGACCTCGCCAGCACCCGCCTCCACGATCCAGGCTTTGGGGGTTTCTTCCACCAGGCGCAGGCCCTTGATCTCCATCTTGAGCACCACGGGCTTCACGTCGCCGGTCAGGATGATGTTGCTGCCACCGCCCAGCACGAACTTGGGTGCAGATGCCAGCTCCGGGTCGGCCAGCACGGCCAGCACATCGGCGGTGGAATGCACGCGCACCAGCGTCTGCGCGCGTGCAGCAATGCCGAAGGTGTTGCAGGGCTGCAAAGGGACGTTTTTCTCGACTACCATTGGCCCAATTGTCGCATTCGCCCTTTGGAAGGGCGGCGATTTGCCCCCTGTTTCCCCGAGATAGAGAACCAACATGCCATCTTTTGACACCGTCTGCGAAGCCAACCTGGTTGAAGTGAAAAACGCC
>CAYXSL010000325.1:0-2662 GCA_964466605.1 uncultured Verminephrobacter sp. | reverse complement strand
GGCGCCACGCCCGAAGTGGCCAAGGCCGCCGTGCGCCGCTCCAACACCATCATCGCCTCGCTCATGGTCACGCTGGGCGACGCGGACGCCATGATCTGCGGCCTGGTGGGCACGTACGAGACGCACCTGGAGCGCATCCACAGCATCATCGGCCGCCAGGAGGGTGCACGCGACTACGCCGCCCTGAACGCGCTGATGACCAACCGCGGCACGCTGTTCATTGCCGACACCTACGTGAACGAAGACCCCACGGCCCAGCAACTGGCCGACATCGCCTGGATGTCGGTACAGGAGGTGCAGCGCTTTGGCCTGCCGCCCAAGGTGGCGTTTCTGTCGCACTCCAGCTACGGCTCGTCCAAGCGCGCCTCGGCCCGCAAGATGCGTGAAGCGCGTGACCTGTTCGTGGCCGCCCACCCCGATATCGAGTGCGACGGCGAACTGCACGGCGATGCCGCGCTGGAGCCGAACATCCGCAACGCCTACATGGCGGACTCCACGCTCACCGACTCGGCCAACCTGCTGATCTGCCCCAACCTGGATGCGGCCAACATCCTCTACAACGTGCTCAAGACCACCACCAGCGGCGGCGTGACCGTGGGCCCCATCCTCATGGGCGGTGCCGCCACGGCCTACATCCTGACGCCTGCGGCCACGGTGCGCCGCGTGTTCAACATGACCGCGCTGGCTGTGGCCAGCGCAGCCGCACGCGCGGCCTGACGGACCGCGCGGATCGCGCTGCCCCAAAAAGAAAGGCCCCGCGGGGCCTTTCTTTTTGGGGTGAATCGGCTTTAACGCACTGACACGTCCACATAGTCCGCGACCGGCGGCAGGTGCTCGGCCAGCCAGTGGGAGTCCAGCTGCAGCGCCTTCTTGATTTCGGCGGGCAGGCTGGCAATGGTGTCGGCGGGCGACATGGGCTCTTCCAGCCCGATCTCGGCCAGCAAGGTGGCCACATGCAGGATGCCACCCAGGCGGCAGAACGGGTTGGCGGCCACGGGATCTTCGGCCGTCTCCAGTGCGCGGACGATGGTGTCGGGAAAGCGCCAGCGCCGCGCCAGCTCGGCCGTCACCTGGGCTTCGGTAAAGCCCAGCAGCGTGCGTTCACGCTCCCAGCGTCCGCCCGCGTGGTGGGGCAGCTGCTCGATGGCCGGGATCTGCTCGGGCGCTTTCTGGGCAATGATCAGCTCACCCAGCCGCACCAGGAAGCCCGCGAGCCAAGACTCCTGCACGTTGGAGCCCAGCGTGCGGGCCAGCCACTGCGAATAGCCCGCAATCGCCATGCTCTCCTTCCAGAATGCATCGGCGTCCACACCGGGCGCATCCTTGAACACGCCTGACATGCACGACGCCAGCGCCAGCGTGCGCACCTGGTTGAGCCCCACCATCGTGATGGCATCGTCCAGCGACGCCACTTGCCGGGGCAGGCCAAAGCGCGCGCTGTTGGCCAGGCGGATCAGCTTGGCCGTGAGGGCCGGGTCCTTGGAGATCGCCCCCCGCACCTTCTCGAAAGGGATGTCATCGTCCTTCATGGTGGCGATCAGCTCGCGCGCCACGTCGGGGATGGTGGGTAGTTGCACGTTCTCGAAAAAAGCCTGGATGTCTGCCATGAGAAGCCCTCCCAAGTGCTGTTGTGGACAAGGATGTGATGCCAGTAATCGAATAACCAGAAATGGAACCAGAGGAATTGTTGTACCACCGGCGCACAGCCGCGTTCTGAGCGTTTGCACCTATGCGCTGCGGCGTCGCTGCACCCACACAAGGCAGCGGCCCCGGGGCGACCGCCACAGGCTGGTGTGTGCCCTCGCCGGTTCTCCGGCCAACCTGCCAAAACCCTTTTGCACCATTTCGGGAAAGCCTGTAGAACCGCACGCACCAAACTGGCGAACAATAGCCCGCACCCTCTCCCCGCCCCGGTGAAACCAGGCATCGTTTTTGCTGACTGGACCACCATGGCGTGGTAGCGATCCGCTGGGGCGCCCTTGAGCGTCGGCTTTTGCTTTCGCTTGTGCTCCCGCTGTTGCTCCCACTTTCCCCGCCGTCTTCTGACAGGAACCTATCCATGAACAAACGCCCCCTCCTGCAAGCCGCCCTTCTGCTCGCCACCGCCGGCACCTTCAGCACGGCCCAGGCCCAGGCCACCACGCCCATCAAGTTCCAGCTCGACTGGCGCTTTGAAGGCCCCGCTGCCCTGTTCCTGCAGCCCGTGGCCAAGGGCTACTTCAAGGCGGCGGGCCTGGACGTGGCAGTGGACGCAGGCAACGGCTCGGGCGGCGCGGTGCAGCGCGTGGCCTCGGGCACCTACGACATGGGCTTTGCCGACCTGGCCGCCGTGATGGAATTCCACGCCAACAACCCCGACGCGCAGAACAAGCCCGTGGCGGTGATGATGGTCTACAACAACACCCCGGCCTCGGTCATGGCGCTCAAGAAGAGCGGCATCGCCAAGCCCGCCGACCTGGCCGGCAAGAAGCTGGGCGCCCCCGTGTTCGACGCGGGTCGCCGCGCGTTCCCCATCTTCCAGAAGGCCAACGGCGTTGGTGCCGTGACCTGGACCGCCATGGACCCCCCGCTGCGCGAAACCATGCTGGTGCGCGGCGACGTGGACGCCATCACGGGCTTCACCTTCACCTCGCTCTTGAACCTGGAAGCGCGCGGCGCCAAG
>CAYXSL010000324.1:0-2684 GCA_964466605.1 uncultured Verminephrobacter sp. | reverse complement strand
CTGGGGCAGCATCCCCGACGACCACCCGCTCATGGCCGGCATGTGCGGCCTGCAGACCAGCCAGCGCTACGGCAATGCCAGCATGCTCGCCAGCGACTTCGTGCTGGGCATCGGCAACCGCTGGGCCAACCGGCACACGGGGTCGGTCGATGTGTACACCCGGGGCCGGAAGTTCGTGCACGTGGACGTCGAGCCTACGCAGATCGGCCGGGTGTTCGCGCCGGACTTCGGCATCGTCTCCGATGCAGGCGCCGCGCTCCGGCTCTTCGTCGAGGTGGCGCGCGAGTGGAAGGCCGCGGGGCGCCTGAAGGACCGCAGCGGCTGGGCCGCCGAGTGCCTGGGCCGCAAGCACAGTGTGGACTACCTGCGCAAGACCCATTTCGACAGCGTGCCCATGAAGCCGCAGCGTGTGTACCAGTGCATGAACCGCGCGCTGGGCAAGGACGTGTGCTATGTCTCCACCATCGGCCTGTCGCAGATCGCAGGCGCGCAGTTCTTGCACGTCTACCAGCCGCGCCACTGGATCAACTGCGGCCAGGCCGGCCCGCTGGGCTGGACGGTGCCCGCCGCCCTGGGCGTGCGCGTGGCCGACCCGGCGCGCAAGATCGTGGCGCTGTCGGGCGACTACGACTTCCAGTTCATGATCGAGGAGCTGGCCGTGGGCGCGCAGTTCAAGCTGCCCTACATCCACGTGCTGGTCAACAACAGCTACCTGGGCCTGATCCGCCAGGCGCAGCGCACCTTCAGCATCGACTACTGCGTGCAGCTCGCGTTCGACAACGTGAACATGGCCGAGGGCGAGGTGGCGCGCGGCTACGGCGTGGACCACGTGAAGGTGGTCGAAGGCCTGGGCTGCAAGGCCATCCGCGTGCACCGCCCCGAGGAGTTCGCGCCCGCCATCGCCCAGGCCGAGGCCTGGATGGCCGAGCACGCAACGCCCGTGGTCATCGAAGTGATCCTGGAGCGCGTGACCAACATCGCCATGGGCACCGAGATCGACAGCATCGTCGAGTTCGAAGAGCTGGCCACGCAGGCGGCCGATGTGCCCAGTGCGCTCGCGGTGCTGGATTGAGGCGGCGCCTGATCGGCCCGCCTGTTCATCCCCTCAACCGTTCAGCCTGAGCCTGTCGAAGGCCGCCCCCGAGCCCGGCTTCGACAGGCTCAGCCCGAACGGTATGTGGTGGAGCCCCAGCTCAACGCAATCCGCTTTTTCTATCCACCGTCACGGAGATTTCCCCATGCCCCGCTTTGCTGCCAACCTCAGCATGCTGTTCACCGAAGTGCCATTCCTCGACCGCTTCGAGCGCGCGTCCCGCGCCGGTTTTGAAGCTGTGGAGTTCCTCTTCCCTTATGCCCACACGCCCGAGGAGCTGCGCGCACAGATCGACGCGCACCCCCTGCAGATCGTGCTGCACAACCTCCCCGCCGGCGACTGGGACGCGGGTGAGCGCGGCATCGCCTGCCACCCGGACCGCATCGCCGAGTTCCGCGCCGGCGTGGCCCGGGCCATCACCTATGCGAAGGCGCTAGGCGTGCCGCAGCTCAACTGCCTGGCCGGCAAGGCGCCCGCGGGCGTGGACGCCGCCTTGCTGCGCCACACCCTGGTCGAGAACCTGCGCTTCGCGGCCAGGGAGCTGAAGGCGGCCGGCCTGCGCCTGCTGGTCGAGCCCATCAACCCGTTCGACATCCCGGGCTTCTACCTGACCCGCACGGACCAGGCGCTGGACATCCTGGACGAGGTGGACGCCAGCAACGCCTTCGTGCAGTACGACATCTACCACGCAC
Organism: uncultured Verminephrobacter sp.; assembly: GCA_964466605.1. Classification (GTDB taxonomy): domain Bacteria; phylum Pseudomonadota; class Gammaproteobacteria; order Burkholderiales; family Burkholderiaceae_C; genus Acidovorax. Next base: position 899 of record CAYXSL010000324.1, on the reverse strand, counting down.
AGCGCACCGAAGGCGAAATCGCCGCCACGCTGCAAAAACACCTGGCGCGCATCGGTCACGTGCAGCTGGCCGACAACCCCGGCCGCAACGAGCCGGGCACGGGCGAGATCAACTACCGCTACCTGTTCGCGCACCTCGATCGCATTGGGTACGACGGCTGGGTGGGCTGCGAGTACCGGCCTGCGCGCACCACGGAAATCGGCCTGGGCTGGCGCTCGGCGCTGACCGCATGAGCCACCACCCACGGATCGACGAATCACCACCATGCAAGGAAAAAGGAACATGACCGACACCCCCCTCAAACTCGGTTTCATCGGCCTGGGCATCATGGGCGCGCCCATGTGCGGCCACCTCATCGCAGCGGGCCACCAGCTCTATGTGCACACCCGGGGCCGCGTGGCGCCGCAGATAGCCGAGAGCAGCGCCACGCAGTGCACCACCGCGCGGGGCGTGGCCGAGCGGGCCGACATCGTCTTTCTGATGCTGCCCGACACGCCCGATGTGGAGAAGGTGCTGTTCGGCGCCGACGGCGTGGCCCAGGGCCTGAAAGGGAGCGTGGGCAAGGTGGTGGTGGACATGAGTTCCATCTCGCCCGTGGCCACCAAGGACTTCGCGCGCCGCATCGAAGCCGCTGGCGCGCAGTACCTGGACGCCCCCGTTTCGGGCGGCGAGCTGGGCGCGAAGAACGCCACGCTGTCCATCATGGTCGGCGGCCCTGACGCGGTGTTCGATCGCGTCAAGCCGCTGTTCGAGCGGAAGAGCGAGCGGCGCCTGCGTCTCGGGGTGATCGGCGGTCCCATGCTGCGCGCCCATACCCTAAGCAGCGTTCTGTTGCCGATGCTCGAGGCGCTCGACCGGGAGCAGTTCGACATCGTCAGCTACTCCGATCTGCCGCCGGC
>CAYXSL010000323.1:0-2721 GCA_964466605.1 uncultured Verminephrobacter sp. | reverse complement strand
ATCGCCAAACTGGGCCAGGACGGCCACGACCGGGGCGCCAAGGTGGTGGCCACCGCGTTTGCTGCCCTGGGCTTTGACGTGGACATGGGACCGCTCTTCCAGACCCCCGAGGAATGTGCCCGCCAGGCCATCGAAAACGACGTGCACGCCGTGGGCGTGAGCACGCTGGCTGCAGGCCACAAGACGCTGGTGCCCGCCATCATCCAGTCGCTCAAGGACCAGGGGGCGGACGACATCATCGTGTTTGTGGGCGGGGTGATCCCGGCGCAGGACTATGACTTCCTGTACGAGTCGGGTGTGAAGGGCGTGTATGGCCCGGGCACGCCGATTCCGGCCAGCGCGAAGGATGTGCTGGAGCAGATTCGCAAGGCTGTGGCTGCGTGAGTTTGGCGGCATTGCCCATGTGGAGCCTGGCTAGCGTCGCCGCGGAGGACTTCGAGTCCATGGCCGATCTTCGCGCAGAAGCCTTGCACGAAAGCTTGGAGCGCCTCGGCCGCTTTGACCCGGTGCGAGTGCGGGAGCGCTTGCGCAACGCGTTCGAGCCTGCTTGCATGCGGCACATCCTTCTCAATGGCAAGCGTGTGGGCTACCTCACGCTCATTCCGCACGCAGGTTCAGACAGTCTGCGTTTGCATCACCTCTACATCCGCCCGGCCCATCAGGGCCAGGGCATGGGGTCCTGGGCGCTCGAATGGGCCAAGGCACAGGGCCGGGCTACAGGCCAAGACATTACGCTGGGTGCGCTTCGCGGCAGCGACGCCAATCGCTTTTATGTACGCCACGGCTTCCGATTGGTGGAAGAGCAGGACTTCGACCTGGAGTACCGGTGGAGTCCGGCGTTCGATGCACACACGGCGGAGGCGGCGCCATGAACCTCTACCAAGGTGTGGTGGGCCAACCCGGCCCCCTCCAGCGCCGCGCCATGTCCAAGGCCATCACGCTGCTTGAATCGACGCGACCAGACCACCGCGCCCAGGCAGACGATCTGCTGACCCAGCTGCTCCCGCACGCCGGCAAGGCTTTTCGCGTGGGCATCAGCGGCGTACCCGGCGTGGGCAAGTCCACCTTCATCGAAGCCCTGGGCCTGTACCTCATCAGCCAAGGCCACCGCGTGGCCGTGCTCACCATCGACCCCTCCAGCACCGTCTCGGGCGGATCCATCCTGGGCGACAAGACGCGCATGGAACACCTGTCGGTGCACGAAAAGGCCTACATCCGCCCCAGCCCCTCCAGCGGCACGCTGGGCGGCGTGGCAGAGAAAACGCGCGAGGCCATGCTGGTCTGCGAGGCGGCGGGTTACGACGTGGTCATTGTCGAGACCGTGGGCGTGGGCCAGAGCGAGATTGCGGTGGCGGGCATGACGGACATGTTTGTGCTCATGCAGCTGCCCAACGCAGGCGACGACCTGCAGGCCATCAAGAAGGGCGTGATGGAGATTGCCGACCTGGTCGTCATCAACAAGGCAGACATCGACAAGAACGCCGCCACGCGGGCCGAGGCGCAGATCACATCGAGCCTGCGCCTGCTCACCCAGCACGGCAACCTGGAAAACGCGCACCACGACGAAACGCTGTGGCACCCGAAAGTAGTGCAAATCAGCGCGCTACTGGGGCAGGGTGTGGACAGTTTCTGGGCCGCCGTCACGCAGTTTCGCCAGCTGCAAACCGCCAACGGCCGCCTGGCCACGCGGCGCGAGAAGCAGGCGCTGGCCTGGATGTGGGAACGCATTGACGCGGGCCTCAAGCTCGCGTTTCGCCAGCACCCGCAGGTGCGCGAGCTGTTGCCCCAGCTGCAGGCCGATGTGGCGGCAGGGCGCATCGCGGCATCGACTGCGGCAAGAAATCTGCTGCTTGCGCACACCCACCAAGCGCAAACAGCTATCAAATAAATAGTAGACACCAACCCATTCACCAAAGGACGACCATGCAAGACATCCTGGATCAACTGGAGAAAAAGCGTGCGCTGGCACGCCTGGGCGGCGGGCAAAAGCGCATTGATGCGCAGCACGCCAAGGGCAAGCTCACCGCGCGCGAGCGCATCGAGCTGCTGCTGGACGACGGTACGTTCGAGGAATGGGACATGTTCGTCGAGCACCGCTGCACCGACTTTGGCATGGAGGGCAATAAGATCCCCGGCGACGGTGTGGTGACGGGCTACGGCATGATCAACGGCCGCCTGGTGTTTGTGTTCAGCCAGGATTTCACGGTGTTTGGCGGTGCTTTGAGCGAAACCCATGCCGAAAAGATCTGCAAGGTGATGGACCAGGCCATTAATGTCGCCGCACCGGTCATCGGCCTCAATGACTCGGGCGGCGCGCGCATCCAGGAAGGTGTGGCGTCCCTCGGCGGCTATGCCGACGTGTTCCAGAAGAACGTGCTGGCCAGCGGCGTGATTCCGCAGATCAGCATGATCATGGGCCCGAGCGCCGGTGGCGCCGTGTACTCGCCCGCCATGACGGACTTCATCTTCATGGTCAAGGATTCGAGCTACATGTTCGTGACCGGCCCCGAAGTCGTGAAGACCGTGACGCACGAAGAAGTGACGGCCGAGGAACTGGGCGGCGCCGTGACGCACACCACCAAGAGCGGTGTGGCCGACATGGCGTTTGAGAACGACGTGGAGGCGCTTTTGATGCTGCGACGCCTGTACAACTACCTGCCTCTGAACAACCGCGAAAAAGCGCCTGTGCGCGCGAGCGGTGACCCATAGGGTCGTCTGGAC
>CAYXSL010000322.1:0-2771 GCA_964466605.1 uncultured Verminephrobacter sp. | reverse complement strand
GGAAGGCCGCGAAATCTCGACCACGCAGGCATTCGTGCGCATCATCTCCACGCTGCTGCGCGACGAGAACCTGGGCAAGCGCGTCGTCCCGATCCTGGTCGACGAATCGCGTACCTTCGGCATGGAAGGCCTGTTCCGTCAGATCGGCATCTTCAACCAGCAAGGTCAGTTGTACGAGCCGGTCGACAAGGACCAGGTGATGTACTACCGCGAAGACAAGGCCGGCCAGATCCTGCAGGAAGGCATCAACGAAGCCGGCGGCATGGCCAGCTGGATCGCTGCTGCCACCAGCTACAGCACCAACAACCGCATCATGGTGCCGTTCTACGTGTACTACTCGATGTTCGGCTTCCAGCGCATTGGCGACCTGGCCTGGGCAGCGGGCGACATGCAGGCACGCGGCTTCCTCTTGGGCGGCACCTCGGGCCGCACCACGCTGAACGGCGAAGGCCTGCAGCACGAAGATGGCCACAGCCACATCCTGGCCAACACCATCCCCAATTGCGTGAGCTACGACCCGACCTTCGCCCACGAAGTCGCGGTGATCATGCACCAGGGCATGAAGCGCATGGTCGAGCAGCAAGAGAACGTTTTCTACTACATCACGCTGCTCAACGAAAACTACGCCATGCCGGGCCTTGTTGCGGGCACGGAAGAGCAGATCATCAAGGGCATGTACCTGTGCAAGCCTGGTGCCGAGGGCCGCACCCGCGTGCAACTGCTGGGCTCTGGCACCATCCTGCGCGAGTCGCTGGCTGCGCAAACCCTGCTGGCCGCCGACTGGGGCGTGCAGGCCGATGTGTGGAGCTGCCCGAGCTTCAACGAACTCACCCGCGAAGGCCAGGACGCCGAGCGCTGGAACCTGCTGCACCCGCTGGAAACGCCGCGCGTGCCGTTTGTGGCGCAACAACTGGGCGCCAGCACCGGCCCCGTGGTTGCGTCCACCGACTACATGAAGGCCTATGCCGAGCAGATCCGCCCGTTTGTGCCCAAGGGCCGCAACTACAAGGTGCTGGGCACCGACGGTTTTGGCCGCAGCGACTTCCGTAGCAAGCTGCGCGAGCACTTCGAGGTGAACCGCCACTACATCGTCGTGGCCGCCCTCAAGGCGTTGAGCGAAGACGGCGTGCTGCCTGCCACCAAGGTGGCCGAGGCGATTGCCAAGTACGGCATCAATGCCGACAAGATCAACCCGCTCTACGCATAAAACGAACGGAGACAGAACAATGGCATTGGTCAATATTCAAGTTCCGGACATCGGCGACTTTGACGAAGTGGGCGTGATCGAGCTGCTGGTCAAGGTGGGCGACACCGTGAAGGCCGAGCAGTCGCTCATCACGGTCGAATCCGACAAGGCGTCGATGGAGATCCCGTCCAGCCATGCGGGCGTGGTCAAAGAGCTGAAGATTGCGCTGGGTGACAAGGTCAAGCAGGGCTCGGTGATTGCCGTGGTGGAGTCCGCTGATGCGGGCGCTGCAGCAGCCCCGGCCGCCGCACCGGTCCCCGTGGCTGCTCCTGCACCTGCGCCCGTGGCAGCCGCTGCACCAGCACCTGTTGCGTCGGGCCCTGTGGAAGTGCGCGTGCCCGACATCGGCGACTTCAAGGACGTGGCCGTGATCGAGATGCTGGTCAAGGTCGGCGACACCATCAAGGTCGAACAGTCGCTGTTCACCGTCGAATCCGACAAGGCCTCCATGGAGATCCCGTCGCCCGCCGCTGGCGTGCTCAAGGAGCTCAAGGTCAAGATTGGCGACACCGTCAACATCGGCGATCTGGTTGCTGTGCTTGAAGGTACGGCCACCGCAGCGGCACCGGCCGCAGCTGCCGCGCCTGCTGTGGCACCTGCGCCAGCCCCCGCTGCTGTGGCAGCCCCTGTGATGGCCGCAGCAGCACCTGCCGCGGCCACCGCCTCGGAGCCCGTGCCCGCCCACCAGCCCGGCACCCCTACGGCAGGCCTGCCCCACGCATCGCCTTCGGTGCGCAAGTTCGCCCGCGAACTGGGCGTGCCCATCGATGAAGTCAAGGGCACCGGCCCCAAGGGGCGTATCACCCAGGACGACGTGGCCGCCTTCACCAAGCAGGTGATGGCAGGCGCCGTGCAGACCAAGGCCCAGGCCGCCAAGGCGCCCGTTGCAGCATCCGGCGGCTCCGGCGTCGGCCTGGATCTGCTGCCCTGGCCCAAGGTGGACTTCACCAAGTTCGGCCCGGTGGAGCGCAAGGACCTCTCGCGCATCAAGAAGATCAGTGGCGCCAACCTGCACCGCAACTGGGTCGTCATCCCGCATGTCACCAACCACGACGACGCGGACATCACCGACCTCGAAGCCTTCCGTGTGCAGTTCAACAAGGAGAACGAGAAGAGCGGCGTCAAGGTCACCATGCTCGCCTTCATGATCAAGGCCGCCGTGGCCGCGCTCAAGAAGTTCCCCGAGTTCAACAGCTCGCTCGACGGCGACCAGCTGGTGCTGAAGAACTACTTCCACATCGGCTTCGCGGCCGACACGCCCAATGGCCTGGTGGTGCCGGTGATCAAGGACGCCGACAAGAAGGGCGTGTTCCAGATCAGCACCGAGATGGGCGAGCTGGCCAAGAAGGCCCGCGACGGCAAGCTCGGCCCTGCCGACATGTCGGGCGGCTGCTTCTCGATCAGCAGCCTTGGCGGCATCGGCTTTGGTCTTGGCTTCGTCGAATTTCTTCTTCTGCTCGACGATGTCTTTCTCGGCCTTGTCCTTGGCTTCCGTGGCTTTCTTCAAGCCTTCAGTGCGTTCCTT
>CAYXSL010000321.1:0-2857 GCA_964466605.1 uncultured Verminephrobacter sp. | reverse complement strand
ATCTGCGACCACGCCTTCATCATCAGCGACGGCCGGGTGCTGGCGCAGGGCACGCCGTCCGAGATCGTGGACAACGCCGAAGTGCGCCGGGTGTACCTGGGCGAACATTTCCGCATGTGATGAAGCCTGGCCTGTCGCTGCGCGTCTCGCAGCATCTTGCACTGACCCCCCAGCTCCAGCAGTCCATCCGGCTGCTGCAGTTGTCCACGCTCGAACTGTCGCAGGAAGTCGAGCAGATGCTCGACGAGAACCCGTTCCTCGAACGCACGGCCGAAGAGGCGCCGCGCGAGGAGTTTGGCCTGGAAGCCGCCGACACCCCTGCGCAAGCCGACGACTACAGCGCCGAAGATGCTATATTTTCAGGAGCTACAAGTGCAAGCGCAGCAGGCGCAGAAGGCCCAAATGATGCCGAAATGCCCGGCGCTGGCGCCGACGAGCCCGACTGGAGCGGCGACGGCACGGTGGAGATGGCGCCCAACGACGCCGAGTGGGGCGGCGACGCCCCGGCCCGCACCCGCAACGATGCGGAGGGCGACGACGCCGACGCCACCGAACTGGCCCGTTCGCACGAATCGCTCACCGCCTTTTTGCACCGCCAGGCCCTGTCGCTGCGCCTGTCCGAGGTGGACTGTGCGGCGCTGCGCTTCCTCATCGAATCGCTGAACGACGACGGCTACCTCGAAGAGCCGCTCGAAGAACTCGCCATCGCCCTGGCAGGCCCCGAAGACCTGGAGCAGGTCGAAGAGCTGGTGCACCGCTTCACCGTGGCGCTGCGCCTTCTGCAAAGCCTGGAGCCCACGGGCGTGGGCGCGCGCAACCTGGCCGAATGCCTCACGCTGCAGCTCAAGGCGCTGGACGCCGATGAAGAGGGCGACCCCGACACCGTGCAGACGGCGCTCACCATCTGCCAGCAGCCGCTGGAAATGCTGGCCCGCCGCGACATCCGCCGCCTCACCCAGGTCTGTGGCGACGGCGAAGAGCGCACCCGCGCCGCCATGGCGCTGATCGCCCGCCTGGAACCGCGCCCCGGCCGCAAGTTCGTCGATGTGGAGCGCAACATCATCGTGCCCGACGTGATCGTGCGCAAAGCCGGCCGCGCCAACGGGCGCGACGGCCAGCACAATTTCATCGTGCAGCTCAACCCCGACGTGATGCCACGCCTGCGCGTGCACGACATCTATGCCGGTGCGCTGCGCGGCCACAAGGGTGGCGAGGGCCACCAGGGCATGCAGCAGCGCCTGCAGGAGGCGCGCTGGTTCATCAAGAACATCCAGCAGCGCTTTGACACCATCCTGCGCGTCTCGCGCGCCATCGTGGAGCGGCAGAAGAACTTCTTCACCCACGGCGAACTCGCCATGCGCCCCCTGGTGCTGCGCGACATTGCCGACGAACTGGGCCTGCACGAGTCCACCATCAGCCGCGTGACCACCGCCAAGTACATGGCCACGCCGATAGGCACCTACGAGCTGAAGTACTTCTTCGGCTCGGGGCTGGGCACCGAGACCGGCGGCAATGCGTCGAGCACCGCTGTGCGCGCACTCATCAAGCAGTTCGTGTCGGCCGAAAGCCCCACCAAGCCGCTGTCGGACAGCCAGATCGCCGAGATGCTCAAGGAGCAGGGCATCGAATGCGCACGCCGCACCGTGGCCAAGTACCGCGAGGCGCTCAAGATTGCGCCCGCGAATCTGCGCAAGGCGCTGTAGGGCTCACACGTTGACGGGCGCAAGGCTTGCCTGAACCCCTGCTGCCCCGGGTTACTTGCGTGCCATGAACACCGCGTCATACGCCTGGGGTGTGAACCCGGCGATCTTCTGGCCGTTGGTCAGCAAGACCGGCACGCCCCGGGCGCCCAGTTGCTTGAATGCCGCCTTGCCGGAAGGCGTGTCGATGTCCAGCTCCCGGTAGGCGATGCCCTTGGCTGCGAGATAGGACTTGGCCGCCTTGCAGTAGCCGCACCAGGTCGCCATGTAGAGCACCACATCGCCCCTGGGTGTAGCGGCTGGCGGCGCGTCGGGGGCGGCGGCGGCCTGGGGCGCGGGCGATGCGCCTGGCACCACACTCACCGGCAGGTTCTCCAGCTTCATCGTCTTTTCCACGGCGCCTGTCACCGGGGGCTTGTCGCTGTACACCACCCGGCCGTCCGCGCCCACCGATTTGTACAGCGTCTGGGCGCCTGCGCCCCAGGGCGTGGCGGCCAGCACCAGCATGGGCAGCAGGGTCCGATGAAAAGGGCGCATGGAGGGGCTCCGGTAAAATCCGCTGCCCGAGAGCATACGAGACAAGGGGCATGGGGCCTGCAAGTTCCTTGTGCTACCAACCCGCATTGCGACCCATGGCGCCTTGGCGTGGTGAGCCGTCCCACCACCGGTGGCCCTGCAGGCACCCTGCGGCACACGCCGCGCACCACTCCCCGCGCGGGCTCGCGCTCTTCGCTTCCTTTTCTCCTACCCCTCTGTCCGCCACCATGGCCCGCATTGTTTTTGACCTCCCCGCGCACTTCGGCTTTGCCACCGAGCTGCAGATCTACATCAGCCACGTGAACCAGGGTGGGCACCTGGACAACGCCCAACTGCTCACCCTGGTGTCCGAGGCGCGCGTGCGTTTCTTCCAGTCGCTGGGCTATCCCGAGGCGGATGTGGGCGGGCTGTCCATCGTGGTGGGCGACATCGTGGCGCAGTACAAGTCCGAGGGCTTCCATGGCGAGACCATGCGTGTGGAGATGGTGCCGGCGGACTTCAACAAGTACGGCTTCGACATCGTTTTTCGCATGACCGAGAAGGATTCGGGTCGTGAGGTGGCCCGCGGCAAGCTCGGTGTGGTGTTCACGGACCGCGAGACGCGCAAGGTGGCCCTGGTG
>CAYXSL010000320.1:0-2879 GCA_964466605.1 uncultured Verminephrobacter sp. | reverse complement strand
TCGGCGTGACCATGCAGGAGCAGGGCGTGTCGCGCATCGTGGCGGTGGACATGGAGTCGGCCCTCTCGATGGTGGATGTATGAGTCCGCCCCCTGAGTCGCTTCGCGCCATCCCCCTCAAGGGGACGACGCCCTTGCTGCGGGGCGGCCCATGCTCGGCGTCAATCGCCCGGGCCGCGCCAGTCCGATGCGTCATGGGCGTGGGCAATGCAACGGATAGCCGAAAATTCTTTCTATGAGCACATTGCAACTGAGTCTGGCCATCATCGGTGGCCTGGTGCTGGCCCTGATCGTGGCCTACAACACCTGGACCTCGCGCCGCAACGCGCCCAAGCGCGCCCTGCCGCAGGACAGCGAACACCCGGCAGAACCCGCACTGCGCCAGGAGCCTGGCTTTGATGCCTCCGCAGCAGTGCCCCATGGCGAATTCCATGGGCTGGACCGGGGCCCCGACCCCAGCGCCCACGCGGTGGATGAGTGTGATGCGCTGCAACTGCCCGTGCCGCCCTTCTCGCCGGAGCGCCGCCCCGGGCTCGATCCGCTCATCGACGTGATTGCGTCGCTGCAGCCCGAGCATGTGGTGTCGGGCGACGCCGCCCTGGCCGCGTTGCCGCCCACCCGCCGCGCGGGCAGCAAGCCCTTTGCGATTGAAGGCCTGAACGAAGCCACCCAGCAGTGGGAAACCCCGGCCCCCGGCCAGCGCTACCAGTCGTTCCAGGCGGGCGTGCAGCTGGCCAACCGCATGGGCGCGCTCAACGAGATCGAGTTTTCCGAATTCGTGGTCAAGGCCCAGGTCTTTGCCGACACCATCAACGCCGCGCCTGACTTCCCAGACATGCTGCAGGAGGTGGCCCGCGCCCGCGAGCTGGATCAGTTCGCCAGCGACCACGATGCCCAGCTCATGTTCATGCTGCGCGCCCGCCAGGCCGCGTGGAGCCCCGGCTATGTGCAGCAAAACGCCGCCCGCCTGGGTTTTGTGCCCGGCGCCATGCCCGGCCGCCTGGTGCTGCCCGCCAGCACCCCGGGTCTGCCGCCGCTGCTCACCCTGGGCTACGACACCCAGGCGGCTCTCGCCGAAGACCCCGACCAGTCCGCGATCCGCGACATCACGCTGAGCCTGGACGTCGCCCAGGTCCACCGCACCGAACAGCCCTTTGCCCGCCTGCGCGACGTGGCCGCCGCCCTGTGCCAGGCCATGGACGGTGTGCTCTGCGACCAGAACGGAACCCCGCTGCCCGCGATGGCGATGGACCCGATCGCGGGCGACCTGGAGCTGCTGTACGACCAGCTTGATGGGCGGGATCTGTCGGCGGGGTCCGTTTTGGCGCGGCGCCTGTTCAGCTGAGCAACGTGAACTCTGTTCCAACACAGCAGGAGTCCACCAAGCGCTGGTGGCACCTCTTGTTTCCTCCTGTGGTGGAAACGCACGAAGGACTTTTTCGCCCATCGAATCTGGCGCTTGATCTGGCAGTTCCCGCAGTGTGTAGCGTGCTGGCGCTGGGTTTTTTTGTGTGGTCTCAATCCCAAGGCAGGGCTAACTACGTGGCCCTTTTGCTCACCTTGGTCTGCATATGGGGCACTGCGCGGAGTTGGCTTGAGTGGAAAAAATTTGGAGCTATGGGCCGACCGCTGGTGCGGATCAATGAAACCACCATCTTTTTGGCGCTGCCTGAGAATCTCACGCAGCGGCAAGTTGAGTTGCAGTTGGTGGACATCAAAGCGCTTGTGATCCAAGGGGAGGCCAGCCAACGGACTTTTGTGTTTGAACGCCATGAAGGCGGTCCCATCAAAGCCAAGGCCTGTCTGGGGCGCCTGGATACCCGTATCGTGGACTTTCTGAGGCAAAAGATGCCCGCCGCCGTTCCTGTGCGCATGCAACGACCCTCTTCTCTGTTTGGTTTTATCCGTGGCGACTGACCCTGATCTTTTCTCTGCCATCACGCCTGAACCGCAACCCCGTGAGGTGGCTCTGGCTTTGCGCGCCCAGCTCAACCAGTGGGCGCACCAGTACTACGTGCTGGACGAACCCACGGTGCCTGACGCCGAATACGACCGCGTGTTCCGCGAGCTGCAGGCGATCGAAGCTGCGCACCCCCACCTCGTCACCCCCGATTCGCCCACGCAACGCGTGATTGGTGCGGTGATGGAAGGCCTGGCCCCCGTGCGCCACACGGTGCCCATGCTCAGCATCCACACCGAGACCGATACCGAGGCCACGGGCGCGCAGGCGTTTGATGCGCGCGTGCGGCGCGAGCTGGGCCTGTCGGACGCTGACCCCGCCATCGAATACGTGGCCGAGCCCAAGTTTGACGGCCTGGCCATGAGCCTGCGCTACGAAAACGGCCGCCTGGTGCAGGCCGCCACACGCGGTGATGGCGAGGTGGGCGAGGATGTGACGCACAACATCCGCACCATCCGCCAGATTCCGCTGACATTGCCTGAAGGCGTGCCACCGCTGCTGGAGGTGCGCGGCGAGGTCTACATGCGCCGCGCCGACTTCGACGCGCTGAACGAGCGCCAGCGGGAGCAGGGCGGCAAGACCTTTGTCAATCCGCGCAACGCCGCTGCGGGCGCGGTGCGCCAGCTGGATTCCAACATCACCGCCCAGCGGCCCTTGAGCTTTTTTGCCTATGGCCTGGGCGCCATCACGCCGCCGGGCGAGGGCGGGCCCCAGTTCCGCATGCATTTCGAGATGCTGCAGACGCTGAAGTCCTGGGGGTTTCCAGTCGCAGCGCAGGTGCAAATTGCGGTAGGCGCTACAGAATTGGTAGCATTTCACCGACAGGTGGGCGCCAGCCGCGATGCGCTGCCCTACGACATCGACGGCGTGGTCTACAAGGTCAACTCGTTGCAACTGCAGCGCGACCTGGGCTTCAAGAC
>CAYXSL010000319.1:0-2914 GCA_964466605.1 uncultured Verminephrobacter sp. | reverse complement strand
CCGTCTTGCGGCCGACGAGGTCGTTGGCCTGGATGGCGGTGGTGCCTTCGTAGATCGTCAAAATCTTGGCGTCGCGGTAATACTGCGCAGCGCCGGTTTCCTCGATGAAGCCCATGCCGCCGTGCACCTGCACGCCCAGGCTCGTGACTTCCAGGCTCATCTCGGTGCTGTAGCCCTTGACCAGCGGCACCATGAATTCGTAGAACGCCTGGTTCTGCTTGCGCGTGTCGGCATCAGGGTGGTGGTGCGCAGCGTCGAACGCAGCAGCCGCCACCGTGGCCATGGCGCGGCAGCCTTCGGTATAGGCGCGCATGGTCATGAGCATGCGCTTGACGTCGGGGTGGTGAATGATGGGTGCGCTGGCCTGGATGCTGCCGTCCACCGGGCGGCTTTGCACGCGGTCTTTCGCGTACTGCACGGCCTTCTGGTAAGCGCGCTCGGCAATCGCGATGCCCTGCATGCCCACGGCGTAGCGCGCGGCGTTCATCATGATGAACATGTATTCGAGGCCCCGGTTTTCCTCGCCCACCAGGTACCCGACAGCACCACCGTGATCGCCGAACTGCAGCACGGCGGTAGGCGATGCCTTGATGCCCAGCTTGTGCTCGATGCTCACGCAGTGCGCGTCGTTGCGCGCGCCCAGCGAGCCATCCTTGTTGACCAGGAACTTGGGCACCACGAACAGGCTGATGCCCTTCACACCCTCGGGCGCGCCGGCCACGCGGGCCAGCACCAGGTGCACGATGTTGGCGGCCATGTCGTGCTCGCCGTAGGTGATGAAGATCTTGGTGCCGAAGACCTTGTAGCTGCCATCGGGCTGCGGCTCGGCGCGCGAACGCACCAGCGCCAGGTCCGAACCGGCCTGGGGCTCGGTCAGGTTCATGGTGCCGGTCCATTCGCCCGTCACCAGTTTTTCGAGGTAGGTGGCCTTGAGTTCATCGCTGCCCGCGGTTAGCAGCGCCTCGATGGCGCCATCGGTCAGCAGCGGGCACAGCGCAAAGCTCATGTTGGCGCTGTTGGTCATCTCGATGCAGGCCGCGCCGATGGTCTTGGGCAGGCCCTGGCCGCCAAAATCGGCCGGGTGCTGCAGGCCTTGCCAGCCGCCTTCGCCGTACTGGCGGAAGGCGTCCTTGAAGCCGGGGGTGGTGGTGACCACACCGTCTTTCCAGCTCGACGGGTTCTTGTCACCCTCGAAGTTGAGCGGAGCCAGCACGCCCTCGTTGAACTTGGCGCACTCTTCCAGCACGGCAGCGGCGGTGTCCAGGCCGGCATCTTCAAAGCCGGGGATTTGTGCGATCTGTTCGATGCGGGCCAGGTGCTCGATGCCGAACAGCATGTCCTTGACGGGGGCGGTGTAGCTCATGTTTTTCTCCGGAGAAGCGAAATTGCGTCAAAAAAAAGGCATCGCAAGCGATGCCTTTTTGCACACAGCGTGTGTGTTTACAGGGCCTTGACCAGTTCCGGCACGGCCGTGAACAGGTCGGCTTCCAGGCCGTAGTCGGCCACGCTGAAGATCGGGGCTTCGGGGTCCTTGTTGATCGCGACGATCACCTTGGAGTCCTTCATGCCAGCCAAGTGCTGGATGGCACCCGAGATGCCGGCAGCGATGTACAGCTGCGGTGCCACGATCTTGCCGGTCTGGCCCACTTGCAGGTCGTTCGGTGCATAGCCCGCATCCACCGCAGCGCGGCTGGCGCCGATGGCGGCACCCAGCTTGTCGGCCAGGGGGGTGATGACTTCGTCGAACTTTTCCTTGCTGCCCAGCGCACGGCCACCGGACACGATGATCTTGGCGACGGTCAGCTCGGGGCGATCGCTCTTGGCGATTTCGCTGCCCACGTAGCTGCTCTTGCCCGCATCGGCGGCGGCAGCGGCGGTTTCGACAGCGGCGCTGCCACCGGCGGCGGCAGCGGCGTCAAAGCCCGTGGTACGCACGGTGATGACCTTCACGGCGTCAGCGCTTTGCACAGTGGCAATGGCGTTGCCTGCGTAGATGGGGCGCTCGAAGGTGTCGGCGCTCACCACCTTGGTGATGTCGCTGATCTGGGCCACGTCGAGCTTGGCAGCCACGCGGGGGGCGATGTTCTTGCCGCTGGCGGTGGCGGGGAACAGGATGTGGCTGTAGCTCGAAGCAATGGCCAGCACTTGCGCGGCCACGTTTTCGGCCAGGCCGTGGGCCAGGCTGGCAGCGTCAGCGTGGATGACCTTGCTCACGCCAGCGATCTGGCCAGCGGCAGCAGCAGCGGCGCCCGCGTTGTGGCCAGCCACCAGCACGTGCACGTCGCCACCGCAAGCAGCTGCGGCCGTCACGGTGTTCAGGGTTGCGCCCTTGATGGATGCGTTGTCGTGTTCAGCAATAACGAGTACCGACATTTAGATCACCTTCGCTTCGTTCTTGAGTTTCTCGACCAGGGCAGCCACGTCGGCCACCTTGACGCCAGCGCCGCGCTTGGCAGGCTCGCTGACCTTCAGGGTCTTGAGGCGGGGCGCCACGTCCACGCCGAGGTCTTCGGGCTTGACGGTATCGAGCTGCTTCTTCTTGGCCTTCATGATGTTGGGCAAGGTGACGTAGCGGGGCTCGTTCAGGCGCAGGTCGGTGGTGATGACGGCAGGCAGGCTCAATGCCAGGGTTTCCAGGCCGCCGTCGACTTCGCGGGTGACGCTGACGCTGTCCGCCGAGAGTTCGACTTTGCTGGCGAACGTGGCCTGGGGCAGGTCGGCCAGCGCAGCCAGCATCTGGCCGGTCTGGTTGGCGTCGTCGTCGATGGCTTGTTTGCCCAGGATCACGAGCGATGGCTGCTCCTTGTCGATCAGCGCCTTCAAGAGCTTGGCCACGGCCAGCGGCTGCAGCTCGGCGTCGGTTTCCACCAGGATGGCGCGGTCGGCGCCGATGGCCATGGCGGTGCGCAGGGTT
>CAYXSL010000318.1:0-2953 GCA_964466605.1 uncultured Verminephrobacter sp. | reverse complement strand
AATCCACAGGGCCTTGATCTCGCCGTCGGCGGCGGCCTGGAACATCTCCACGGCCGTCTTGCCGGGCTTGGCGGGCACATCGGCCACGCCCCACAGCGCGGCCACCTCGGCGCGGTGCTGGGGGCTGGCCAGGTCGCGGTGGGCGCTGAGCAAATTGGCCAGGCCGCCCACCTCGCGCCCGCCCATGGCGTTGGGCTGGCCGGTCAGGCTGAAGGGGCCTGCGCCGGGCTTGCCGATCTGCGCGGTGGCCAGGTGCAGGTTGATGAGTGCGGCGTTTTTGGCCGTGCCGCTGCTGCTCTGGTTCAGCCCTTGGCAGTACAGGCTCAAAGTCGCTTTCGAGGTGGCGAACCATTGGGCCGCCGTGGTCAGGTCGGCCACGCTGATGCCACAGGTCTGCGCCACACGCTCGGGCGTGTAGTCGCGCACCAGGGCCTTGAGTTCGTCAAAACCCGTGGTGTGTGCGGCGATGTACTCGGCGTTGGTCCAGCCCTCCCACAGCATCAGGTGCAGCATGCCGTTGAACAGCATCACGTCGCTGCCGGGCTGGATGGGCAAAAACAGGTCGGCCATGCCGGCCGTGTCGGTGCGGCGCGGGTCGGCCACGATGACCTTCATGCCGGGGTTGGCGGCGCGTGCGTCTTCGATGCGCCGGAACAGGATGGGGTGCGCCCAGGCCGCGTTGCTGCCCACGATGAACAGGCACTGCGCGTGCTTCACGTCGTCGTAGCAGGCGGGCGGCGCGTCGGCGCCCAGGGTCTGCTTGTAGCCCGCCACGGCGCTGCTCATGCACAGGCGCGAGTTGGTGTCGATGTTGTTGGTGCCGATCAGGCCTTTGGCGAGTTTGTTGAAGACGTAGTAGTCCTCGGTGAGCAACTGGCCGCTGACGTAAAAGCCCACGGCGTCGGGGCCATGCTGCTGGACGATGTGGGCGAACTTCTCGCTGGCCAGGCCCAGGGCCGCGTCCCACGAGATGGCCTGCGGCGCGTCGCTGCGCTGCAGGCGCTGCTGCGGCTGCAGCAGCCGGGTCTGCAGCGTGATGGGGCTGCTGGCGGTGAGGTGCAGGGTCGAGCCCTTGGTGCACAGGCGGCCGAAGTTGGCGGGGTGGTTCGGGTCGCCGCGCACGCCGGTGATCTGGGGACCGTTGCTTTCGATGATCACGCCGCAGCCTACGCCGCAGTAGGGGCAGGTGGATTTGGTTTCTTGCATGGCGATGGGCCTGGAATTGTGATCTTTTTTGGGGTCTTGCGCGCGTCTGTCAAGCGCTTGTAGCTATGCTATTGATAGCATCATGGATTCTGGCTGCCTGTGGTGCGGCCATTGGGCTCATGCCGTCGCTGTGCGCCGCACAGGCCCTGCGATGGGGCGGGCCAGGTCGGTGGCCAGCGTGGCCAGTTCGTGGCTGTTGAGGTACACCGCGCCGTCCTCCACCTTCACCGCAAATTGCGGCGTGCAGCCCTCGTCGGGGGCGGCAGCCTGCCCGTCGCACAGGCCGATGGTCCAGTTGTGCAGGGGGCAGGCCACCTGCGTGCCAAACACGATGCCTTGCGACAGCGGGCCGCCCTTGTGGGGGCAGCGGTCCAGCAGCGCAAACACGCCACCCGCGTCGTTGCGGAACACCGCCACGTCCAGCCCCTGCGGGCGTGCCACGCGGCGTGCGCCCAGCACGGGGATGTCGTCCACGCTGCAGATGAGCTTCCAGTCGGGGGCGGGGAGGTTCGTGGTCATGGGGTGTCCTTGGGGATGTTGTTGTGGTGGTGTGGGGCGGACTCGATAGCAGAAGCTCAGGTGCCCAGCGCGGCATACATGCCGGTCACGCGGTCCATGCTGGCCAGCAGGTTCTCGCTGCTCACGA
Source organism: uncultured Verminephrobacter sp. (assembly GCA_964466605.1). Classification (GTDB taxonomy): domain Bacteria; phylum Pseudomonadota; class Gammaproteobacteria; order Burkholderiales; family Burkholderiaceae_C; genus Acidovorax. The sequence goes on along the minus strand of CAYXSL010000318.1, from coordinate 1,101 downwards.
ACACTTCGGACACCTGGCGGAAGGTGTTGCTGGCGTTGCCCAGGCGCTGCAGGGCCGCGTCGAAGAACACCCACTGGCCGTCGGACAGCAACAGCTCCTGGCGGATGCGGGCGTTGGCCTGGGGGGCGTTGCGCAGCAGCTCGGTGGCTTTCAGGAATTCGTCGCGGGCCTTGGCGATCTCGGTGGTGGCGGCGGCGGTGTCCACGCCCAGCATGGCCGACAGGCAGAACTTGGCCATGCGCTGGCTCAGCATGCGCTGGCGCCCGGCCACGTTCACCAGGTAGCCCACAGGCTTGCCCAGCGCGGCCTCGTACTGCGAGGTTCCCTGGTGGGCCAGGGCCAGCACCTTGGCGTCGGCCTGCAGCAGCGCGGCCACGCCATCGCGCGAGGGGGTGGTGCCCGTCAGTGTGGCCTTGTGGTCGGCCCAGGCGCCTTCGAGCTTCACATAGGTGTCGCGGATGGCGGGCGAAGGCGCAAAGGCCTTCAATTCGCCAAGCTGGCGCTCGAACAGCGCCAGGGACTGCTCCAGCACGGCGCGCGCCGCAGGGGTGTCGGCCTTGTGGGCCAGGGCCAGCCAGGCCTTGCCCATGCGCTGGCTCAGCATGCGCTGGCGCCCGGCCTTGTTGATGGCATCGTTCAGGTCGGCCACTTCGGCCTGGGCTTTGCCTGCAGGCACCAGAAGGCCCAGGGCGCCCCAGGCCGTGGTGTAGCCCGCAGAAGTCAGAAGGGTGCGGCGTTGCATGGTGGACTCCTTTTCCGATCAGGCGCCCAGCGGCGCAAACTGGCGCGTGTCCACGGCCGCCTTGTCAAATTCGAACCAGGGATCGGGCTCGCCGTCCAGCGCAAACTGCAGCTGCTCCCACAGCGCCTTGCGGCCCGCGTGGTCGTCGAGGATGCGCTTCTTCACGTAGTCCAGGCCCACGCGGTCCACGTAGTGCACGGTGCGCTCCAGGTACCAGCCTTCCTGGCGGTACAGCTCGCAGAACGCGCCGGTGTACTCCAGCACTTCCTCGGCGGTTTTCAGCTTGGTGAAGAAGTGCGCCACTTCGGTCTTGATGCCGCCGTTGCCGGCCACGTACATCTCCCAGCCGCTGTCCACGC
>CAYXSL010000317.1:0-2964 GCA_964466605.1 uncultured Verminephrobacter sp. | reverse complement strand
GCTCCGGCACATGCTACGACCAGCTGCAGGCCTACCAGTTCGACAAGATAGTCCCCGGCTGCCGCATCCTCGACATCCACGAGTACCTGCTGGCAACGGGCATCACCCTGCAAGGCAAGGGCGCCTACCTGTACCACGAGCCCTGCCACAACCCCATGAAGCAGCAGGACTCGATGAAGACCGTGAAGGCGCTGGTGGGTGAACAGGTGCTCAAGAGCGACCGCTGCTGCGGCGAGTCGGGCACGCTGGGTGTGACCCGGCCCGACGTGTCCACGCAGGTGCGCTTCCGCAAGGAAGAAGAAATCCGCAAGGGCGAAGCCAAGCTGCGCGAGAGCGGCGCCGTGGCCGCCCAGGACAACGTGAAGATCCTCACCAGCTGCCCGAGCTGCCTGCAGGGCCTGAACCGCTACCAGGACGACCTGCAGAACGGTTTGCTCGAAGCCGACTACATCGTGGTCGAGATGGCGCGCGAGATTCTGGGCGAGAACTGGATGCCCGAGTATGTCGAGCGCGCCAATGGCGGTGGCATCGAGCGGGTCCTCGTCTGATGGCGGAAGTGGCGTGCCCCCTGTGTGCTGAAGACGGCGGCGCGCTGGTCTGGCGCGGCGAGCACCTGCGTGTGATCCGCGCCCAGGAGGCGGGCTTTCCGGCGTTCTACCGTGTGGTGTGGAACGCGCATGTGGCCGAGTTCTCCGACCTGTCGGCCGCCGAGCGCGTGCACTGCATGGAGGCGGTGGCGCTGGTGGAGCAGGCCCTGCGCGAACACCTGGCGCCCACCAAGGTCAACATTGCCGCACTGGGCAACATGGTGCCCCACCTGCACTGGCATGTGATTGCCCGGTTCGGTTGGGACAGCCATTTCCCTTCGCCCGTGTGGGCGCCCGCCCAGCGGCCCAGCCCGGCAGTGCAGGAAGACGCCGTGCGCGTGTTGCTGCCCGCGCTGGAGGCGGCCCTGCGGCCCCGGCTGGCGGCACTGCCGCTGCCTTGATCACGCCCTTGGCTGCAGCGGGGCTCCAGCACCATCCACAACACAGTTTTCTCTTATCAGGGGAGTTCCATGGCAGGTTTGAAAGCGGGCGCGCCCACGCCCGAGGCCATCACGGTGCACGAGACCTCGCGGGTGCTGGAGGTCGGGTTTTCCGACGGCGCCACCTTCCGCATTCCGTTCGAATTGATGCGCGTGTATTCGCCCTCGGCCGAGGTGCAGGGCCACGGCCCGGGCCAGGAAGTGTTGCAGACTGGCAAGCGCGACGTGGCGCTGGTGAACCTGGAGCCCGTGGGCAACTACGCGGTCAAACCCACGTTTTCTGACGGGCACGACAGCGGCATCTTCAGCTGGGACTACCTCTACGAACTGGGGCAGAAGCAGGATGCACTGTGGGCCGAGTACACCGAGCGCCTGGCGGCCGCCGGTGTGGACCGCGACGCGCCCATGGCGCCCAAAGGTGGTGCAGGCGGCCATGCCTGCGGTGGCCACTGAAGGTGGGGCCCAGAAGCCCTGTTGATTGATGTGCTATTGAAAGAGGAGCTGCAAAGCCAATGTGGACAGGCGGTAGCGGCTATTTTTCTTTGAATGGCGTTGTCCAAATTGCGACACAAGCCCCATATCAGTGCGGGGTTGTCGCTGTACCTCTGGCGCTCGCGCGCCTAGCATGAAACTTATGAGCACGACCCACTTTGGTTTTCAGTCGGTGGACGAGCAGGACAAGGCCCGCCATGTGCGCGGCGTGTTTGACTCGGTGGCGTCCAAATACGACGTGATGAACGACCTCATGTCGGCAGGCCTGCACCGTGCCTGGAAGGCCTACACCGTGATGGTGGCCAACCTGCGCGAAGGCAGCCAGGTGCTGGACATCGCGGGCGGCACGGGCGATTTGTCGCTCGCCTTCGCCAAGAAGGTGGGAACCTCGGGCCGGGTGGTGCACACCGATATCAACGAAGCCATGCTGCGCGTGGGCCGCGACCGCCTGATCAATGCGGGTGTGGTGTTGCCCACCTTGGTGTGTGATGCCGAGAAGCTGCCGTTTCCGGACGCGCATTTCGACGTGGTGAGTGTGGCGTTTGGCCTGCGCAACATGACACACAAGGACCAGGCGATTGCCGAGATGTGCCGCGTGCTCAAGCCGGGCGGCAAGCTGCTGGTGCTGGAGTTCTCGAAAGTGGCCCAGCCGCTGTCGAAGGCCTACGACTGGTATTCGTTCAAGGTGTTGCCCCGGTTGGGCAAGCTGGTGGCGGGCGACGATTCGAGCTACCGCTATCTGGCCGAGTCGATCCGCATGCACCCGGGGCAGGAAGAACTCAAAAGCCTCATGCAAAAAAATGGCTTTGGGCATGTGGACTATCACAACATGACGGGGGGAATTGTGGCCCTGCATGTTGGAATCAAGTGCTGAGCATGTTGCTCGGTGATTAAGGCAATGCTGATCAAGGTCCACCGTTGTCGCTTCTCAAACGTTATCCGCAGATGAAGCAGCAGACCCTGGCAATGGCCGCAGATCAAGACAACGGATTCGAGCAGTCGCGCAAGCCCACCCGACGTGAAGAGTTCTTGCGGACCATGGAGACAATAGTGCCTTGGGCCGCCCTGTGCCAGGTGATAGAGCCGCACTACCCCAAGGCCGGCAACGGCCGTCCGCCCATTGGGTTGGAGCGCATGCTGCGCATCCATTTTCTTCAGCACTGGTTCAACCTGGCTGATCTGGCGTGCGAGGAGGCCCTGTATGACAGCGCCAGTCTGCGCCGCTTTGTGGGCATTGACCTGGGTCGCGAACGCGTGCCCGACGCCACCACGCTGCTGAAGTTCCGCAAACTGCTCCATGAGCACAAACTGGGCGAAGCCCTGTTCGCCAAGGTAGGCCAGCAATTGCAGGAGCGCGGCTTCAAGGTCAATACCGGCACCATCGTGGATGCCACCATCATCGCAGCGCCCAGTTCTACCAAGAACGCCGACAAGGCGCGCGACCC
>CAYXSL010000316.1:0-3007 GCA_964466605.1 uncultured Verminephrobacter sp. | reverse complement strand
GGGTCGCCCTTTCTTTGGTGACTTTCTTTCGGCGACGCGAAAGAAAGTTACTCGCATGCCGGGCGACTCCCGGCCTCCGCCCTCAAAAAAAGCACGCAGCCAGCCAAGCCCACCCCACCCCAAAAACCAATCGAGTAAGGTATCTCCCCCGCAAACAAGCCCCGAACAAAAGGAAGAGAAACCCCATGAAAGCAACCTGGAACGGCGTCGTCATCGCCGAGAGCGATGACACCGTGGTGGTCGAAGGCAACCACTACTTCCCCGAAAGCGCCCTCAAGCGCGAGTTCTTCACCTTCAGCAACCACAAGACCATGTGCGCCTGGAAAGGCCAGGCCAGCTACCTGTCGCTGCTGATCAACGGCGAAATGCACCCCGAAGCCGCTTGGTTCTACCCCGACCCCAAGCCCGAGGCCGAAGAAATCCGGGGCCGCGTGGCGTTCTGGAAAGACGTCAAGGTCACAGCCTGAACCACCGCCGATGGGTTATCCCTGCTGCCGCTGGACAATCATGTGGATAAGTTTTGGCAAGTCCTGTATGACAACTGCAAGTGCTTGATTTGTAAGGACACACCCTGCATTGCATATTTTTTAGGCAACACCCCAAAAGCCCGCAGCGGTTATCCCTTTCTGCACTGGACAATCATGTGGATAACTTTGGACAAGCCTTGTATGACATAGCCAAGTTGTTGATTTGCAAGGAATATCCTTGCATTGATCAAAAAACAGGCAACCAGCAGACACCCTCCAGCCCCGGGCCAGCCATCCACAGCCAGGCCCTGTTGCACCCCGGTTATCCCGCCCGGCACTGGACAATGTTGTGGATAACTGTGAACAAGCCTTGTATGACAACGTTAAGTGGTTGATTTGCAAGGAATATCCTTGCGCTGCTTAAAAAATAGGCAGCATGCCGAACAGGGCATCTGCGGTACATTGCACACCGGCACACCCATAAGCGCTCCTCATTTGATAGCTATCAGCGCTTGATAGACGCGCGCAAGCGGCCAAAAATAACCATGTCCAACGCCCTTCTCCAGCACAGCCCCGCCGCAGAACGCAACCAGGAGCCCATCCTTGCGCAGCTGCTGGCCCTGCTCCCGCCAGCGGGGGCGGCGCTGGAGATTGCCAGCGGCACCGGGCAGCACGCGGCCCACTTTGCCGCAGCCCTGCCCGGCTGGAACTGGCAGCCCACCGACCTGCAGGCCACCCACTTTGGCTCCATCACGGGCTGGGCCGCCCAGGCACAAGCGCACAACGTGCGCGCGCCGCTGCGGCTCGACGTGCAACACACCCCCTGGCCCACCGAAGGCCCGGCCTTCGGCGCCCGGTTCGACCTGATCTACTGCGCCAACATGCTGCACATCGCGCCCTGGGCCTGCTGCATCGGGCTCATGCAGGGGGCTGCACGCCATCTGGCAGCGGGTGGCCAGCTGGTCACCTACGGCCCCTACCTGGAAGACGGCGTGCCCACGGCCCCGGGCAACCTGGCCTTTGACGCCAGCCTGCGCGCGCAGGACGCCGCCTGGGGCATCCGCCGCCTGGAAGACGTGGCTGCCGTGGCCGCCAGCGCCGGGCTGCAACTGGCCGCACGGCACGCCATGCCCGCCAACAACCTGCTGCTGGTGTGGACCCACGCCGCCCGCCAACCTTGACGAAACACACCCCATGAACACACCAACCACCGCCCCCTTCTTTATCGCCAAGGTCGAGCCCGACGGCCTGCAATGCGACGCCTGGCCCGAGCAGCCCCTGCTGCTGTCGATGGAACAGGGCGGCATCGACTGGCCCAGCTCCTGCCGCAACGGCACCTGCCGCACCTGCCTGGGCCACCTGGTCGAGGGCACGGTGCGCTACGCCATCGAATGGCCGGGCCTCACCGCCGAAGAAAAGGAAGAGGGCTGCGTGCTGCCCTGCGTGGCCTATCCGGCATCGGACGTCGTTCTGCAGGGCAGCGCCATCTGATCTGCGTCAGTCGCAGGCCCGTCCAGAGACGGAACGGGCCCCTGTGCACTAAAATCCACAGCTTCGGGGGCAAGGGAGCCTCTGCATGAATGACGCGGCGTGTGCGCTGCGGATCGGGATGGGTTGCAAGGCGCAAAGCACAGCAATAGCGGGGCTATTGCGAGCATTTGCAACGCAGCAGACCGCCCGAGACCGCAGATGCACACGATGCGATGATTCATGCCGAGGCTCCCCAGCTCCTTTGACGTGCGGCAGCGCCGCATCGCATGTTCTTTGGGGCGGTTTCTTGGGGGCACAGCCGTTGCCCCCGGCCACGGGAACCTGTGCTGCAGCACACCGCCAGCTGGCAAGCCGCCAGAGGCTCCCACAGAAAGCCCCCACCTTCCATGAACACCCCCCTCACCCCCGTGCCGATCTCGCCCGTCGAGGACATCGTGGCCGAGATGCGCGCCGGGCGCATCGTCATCCTGGTGGATGAAGAAGACCGCGAAAACGAAGGCGACCTCGTACTGGCCGCCGACCATGTGACGCCCGAGGCGATCAACTTCATGGCCCGCTTTGGCCGGGGCCTGATCTGCCTGACGCTCTCGCGCGAGCGCTGCGAGTTCCTCAAGCTGCCGCCCATGGCCACGCGCAACGGCACCGTGTACAGCACGGCCTTCACGGTGTCCATCGAAGCCGCCGAGGGCGTGACCACCGGCATCTCGGCAGCCGACCGCGCGCGCACCATCCAGGTCGCCGTATCCAGGAACAGCCAGGCCAGCGACCTGGTGCAGCCCGGCCACATCTTCCCGCTGCAGGCCGTGGACGGCGGCGTGCTCATGCGCGCGGGCCACACCGAGGCCGGCTGCGACCTCTCCGCCATGGCCGGCTGCAGCCCCTCCGCCGTGATCTGCGAGATCATGAAAGACGACGGCACCATGGCGCGCCTGCCCGACCTGCAGGTCTTCGCCGCCGAGCACGGCATCAAGATCGGCACCATCGCCGACCTGATCGAGCACCGCATCCGCAACGAATCGCTGGTCGAGATGGTGGGCACGCGCACACTG
>CAYXSL010000315.1:0-3181 GCA_964466605.1 uncultured Verminephrobacter sp. | reverse complement strand
TCGCCTGCGGCAAACACGCCGGGCACGCTGGTCTGGGTGGCAAAACCCTTGAGCCCGCCCTGGGTGATGATGTAGCCGTTCTCCATCTCCAGCTGGCCCTGGAAGATCTCGGTGTTGGGCGCGTGGCCGATGGCGATGAAGCAGCCCTGCAGCTTGATGTCTTCCGTGCTTCCGTCCTTGGTGCTCTTGATGCGGATGCCGGTCACGCCCGTGTTGTCGCCCAGCACTTCGTCGAGCGTGTGGAACAGCTTGAGTTCGATCTTGCCCGCTGCGACCTTCTCGTGCAGTTTGTCCACCAGGATGGGTTCGGCCTTGAACTTGTCGCGGCGGTGCACCAGCGTGACCTTGCGGGCGATGTTCGACAGGTACAGCGCTTCTTCCACCGCCGTGTTGCCACCGCCGACCACACAGACATCCTGCTCGCGGTAGAAGAAACCGTCGCAGGTGGCGCAGCCGGACACACCCTTGCCCATGAAGGCTTCTTCGGAGGGCAGGCCCAGGTACTTGGCCGATGCACCTGTCGCCAGAATCAGCGCGTCGCAGGTGTAGGTGCCGCTGTCACCCGTGAGGGTGAAGGGGCGCTTGCTGAAATCGACCTTGTTGATATGGTCGAAGATGATTTGCGTCTTGAAGCGCTCGGCGTGCTCCAGAAAACGCTGCATCAGGTCGGGGCCCTGCACGCCGTGCACGTCGGCAGGCCAGTTGTCCACCTCGGTCGTGGTCATCAGCTGGCCGCCCTGGGCCATGCCGGTGATGAGCACCGGGTTCAGGTTGGCGCGGGCGGCATAGACGGCCGCCGTGTAGCCCGCAGGGCCCGAGCCGAGAATCAGAACTTTCGCGTGTTGGGTGGTGGACATGGTAAAAGCCTGTGTTTTGCGCCCGCTACACGGGGCGCTGTTGGGAAAGCTGGGGGTTGAGCCGCCGAGTATCAACCGGCAGATGCGGCTGCAAGCGGCCCCTTTTTCAATCACAGCGATTGTAAGAAGCGATTGATAACCCGTTGCGGCGCCGGTTGAGCCGCCCCCCTGAAAGGAGATGTCTGCATGTCCACGATGTTGTCCAACCTGGACCTGCTGCGCCGGGTGCCCTTGTTCTCGCTGCTGACGGTGGCGCAGGCCGAGGTGATCAGCGGTGCGGTGATCAAGCGCCGTTTCAAGCGCGGCGAGGCCCTGGTGGAGCAGGGGCAGAAGTCCAATGCCCTGTTCATCCTGCTCACGGGCCGGGCCCGGGTGATGACCTCGGACAGCCGGGGGCGGGAGGTGATCCTGGCCACCCTGGCGCAGGGCGACTACCTGGGCGAGATGAGCATCATCGACAACGAACCTCATTCGGCCACGGTGCGGGCCGAGGTGCAGACCGACGTGCTGATGCTGGGCCGCACCGAGTTTGCGCGCTGCCTGACCGAGAACGCCTCCATGTCGCTGGTGGTGATGCGTGGCCTGGTCAAGCGTCTGCGCCATGCCGATCGCAAGATTGAGTCACTGGCGTTACTGGATGTGTACGGGCGCGTGGCCCATGCCCTGCTGGACTTTGCCGTGCCCGATGCCCAGGGCCAGCAGGTGATCAAGGACAAGATATCGCGGCAGGACCTGGCCAAGATGGTGGGCGCCTCGCGCGAGATGGTCAGCCGCGTGATGAAGGATCTGGAGGAGCGCGGCTTCATCGAGGTGCTCCCGAGCGGCGCCACGCTGCTGCGGGACCGGCTGAACGCGCTGGGCTGACGGTACCGCCCTGCGGCGAGCCAAGCCTACGGTCCCGGGATGCTTGGGGTAAGCTCGCCCGGCACGCTTATGACCTATTCCCTCAATACCTTGAATGCATCGGCGGCGGCCAAGTCGCCGCCCCGCACGGGCGCTGCCCGTTTTGGCCATGAGATTGGCCTGCTGGTGGGCCTGCTGGCCCTGGTTTTCTGGCTGCTGGCGCTGGTCAGCTATTCGGCCCAGGACGCGGCCTGGTCCACCTCGGGCGCGCGCGATGCGCGGGCAGTGGCCAATTGGGCGGGGCGGCTGGGCGCCTGGCTGGCTGACGGCAGCTATTTTGCGATGGGTTTTTCGGTGTGGCTGTGTGTGGCGGCGGGCGTGCGTGCCTGGTTGTCGTCGCTGGCGCGCTGGATGCGCGGGGGCGAAGCTGTGGCCGGGGCGGCCAGCCCGCTGGTGCGCCGGGCCACGTTCTGGCTGGGCCTGGTGGTGTTGATGGCTTCCAGCACGGCGCTGGAATGGTCGCGGCTCTACCGTTTTGAATCCTTCCTGCCGGGCCATGCCGGGGGGGTGCTGGGGTACCTCACGGGGCCCGCCAGTGTGAAATGGCTGGGTTTCACCGGCTCGGGGCTGCTGGCCATTGTGCTGGCCGTGCTGGGTGCCGCGCTGGTGTTCCGCTTTTCGTGGGGCCATGTGGCGGAGTTTCTGGGGGGGCGCATCGATGCGCTGGTGCAGTCGCGCCTGGCAAAACGCGAGGTGGCCAAGGACGTGGCCGTGGGCCGCAAGGCGGCGCGCGAGCGCGAAGTGGTGGTGCTGGAAGAGCGCACCGAGAGCGAGGTGCACCACCCTGAGCCCATCCAGATCATCGAGCCCGTGTTGGTGGAGGTGCCCCAGAGCACGCGTGTGGTGAAAGAGCGGCAAAAGCCCCTGTTCACCGAGATGCCCGACAGCAAGCTGCCCCTGGTGGACCTGCTCGATGGACCGCAGCAGCGCCAGGAAACTGTGGCGCCTGAGACGCTGGAGATGACCAGCCGCCTCATCGAGAAAAAACTCAAGGACTTTGGCGTGGAAGTGCGCGTGGTCGCGGCCATGCCCGGCCCGGTGATCACGCGCTACGAGATCGAGCCCGCCACCGGCGTGAAGGGCTCGCAGATCGTGGGCCTGGCCAAGGACCTGGCGCGCTCGCTCAGCCTGGTGTCCATCCGCGTGGTGGAGACCATCCCCGGCAAGAACTACATGGCGCTGGAGCTGCCCAATGCCAAGCGCCAGTCCATCCGTCTGTCCGAGATCCTCGGCTCGCAGGTCTACCACGAGGCCAAGAGCATGCTCACCATGGGCCTGGGCAAGGACATCGTGGGCAACCCGGTGGTGGCCGACCTGGCCAAGATGCCGCACCTGCTGGTGGCCGGTACCACGGGCTCAGGCAAGTCGGTGGGGATCAACGCGATGATCCTTTCGCTGCTGTACAAGGCCGAGGCGCGCGA
>CAYXSL010000314.1:0-3219 GCA_964466605.1 uncultured Verminephrobacter sp. | reverse complement strand
GATGAATTCCTTGTCGCCGGGGTTGATGCCACGGCCCCACTGGATTTCGTCGGCGCGCTTGAAGGTGTTGTTGATGCGGCGCACCATGGTGGGCACCGAGTCGTAGGCGTACAGCGACTGGTCGGGGTACATGGTTTCGGACGTGTTGCCGTCAGCGGCCACTTGCCAGCCCGACAGGTACACGGCTTCGAGGCCAGCCTTGGCTTGCTGCATGGCCTGGCCGGCGGAGATGGCGCCGAACGCGTTGACGTAGCCCTTCTTGGCGCCGCCGTTGATCTTGTCCCACAGCTTTTCAGCGCCGCGCTTGGCCAGCGTGTGCTCGATGGGGAGCGAGCCACGCAGGCGCACCACGTCTGCAGCAGAGTAGCCGCGCTTCACACCCTTCCAGCGGGGGTTGGTGGCCCAGTCTTTTTCCAGCGCGGCGATTTGCTGTTCGCGGCTCAGTTGTTCGTTGAGGGATTGGGGCATGAGATCACTCCAGAGGTTGGTTGAAAACGCCGGGCTGCTGTGTGCCGCCCTTGAAGACAACTTTAAGTCTTCTATAAGACCTGCGCAAGCTCTTATGTCTTATAGAAGAGATAAATTTTTTCTTTCCAAAACAACAACTTAACCACGCAATTTCTCAATACAGAAATTGATTTCTCATATCGAGAAAATTTGCGGCAATGCAGCATCTATGGCATTCCGCATAAAGAAAAATAACTTTCACATTGCGAAAATTTTGCATCAATGGCTCTCCACAGCCTTGAGCCAGTCGCCCTGCGGGATGACCGGGGCCGCCCGTGCGTACAGCGGGTTGATTTCGTACACCAGACAGGTGAGCAACTGCCCCTCGACACGCACCGCCACCTCCCGCCGGATGTACTCATCGCCGGGTTGATCGACCACGCCCTCGATGGCATCCAGAACAGCTTCCAAAGCGGGCTCGATGGCATAGACCTCCCCCACGACCCATTGATCGCCGCCCAGCAGCACGCCCGGATAGGCCCCCAGGTGGTACAAAACCCCGGCCACCTGCGCGGCCCCTACAAAGCGGGGTGCGGGCCGCAGGCGCGTGATGTCGTTGCTGCCCCCACGGCGCAGCGTGCCGTACACAAAAACGCAGCGGGGCGGCCGGGGGGGCACGGTTTCGTCGGGCATGATGCGCGCTCTTTTCGAGGGCTTACGCAAACACGGATGCAAGGCAGGCGTCGCCACTAGGCGAACTCCGTGCGCGCACCCATTTCGCGCAAGCCGGTTTTGTTGAACAGCGCCCCAGTCTAATGAACACGCCCAACCGCCCTTTCGCCTATCTGTGCCTGGCCCTCAGCATGGCGCTGGTGGGCAGCTATGTGGCCCTGTCCAGGCCGCTGGCGGCCGTGCTGCCGGTGTTTCTGCTGGCCTGGATGCGTTTTGGCATTGGCGGCGTCGCAATGCTCCACTGGCTCAAAAAACCGGCGGACGAGCCCCCGCTCACCGCGCAAACCCGGCGGCTGCTGTTCCTTGAGTCGTTCCTGGGCAACTTCCTGTTCACCCTCTGCATGATCTATGGCGTGAGCATGACGGATGCGGTGTCGGCGGGTGTCACCCTGGCCGCCATTCCGGCTGCGGTGGCGCTGATGGGCTGGGCTTTCCTGCGCGAGCGGGTGGCACCACGCACCTGGCTGGCGGTGCTCTGCGCAGTGGCGGGCATAGCACTCTTCTCGCTATCAAAACCAGAGCATTCAACCCATGCTGGACAGGCGGTAACAGCCAAAAATCCTCAAAACCTTGCCTGGCTGGGGCAGCTGCTGCTGGTAGGAGCCGTGGTCTGCGAGGCCGCCTACACTGTGATCGGCAAGAAGCTTACGGGCAGCCTCGGGCCCAAACGCATCACCGCGCTCATCAACCTGTGGGGCTTTGTGCTGACCACGCCGTTCGGGCTGTACCTGGCGCTCGATTTCAACTTTGCTGCCGTTGGCTGGGGCACCTGGGCGCTGCTGCTGTTCTATGCCCTGGCAGCCTGCATGTGGACCGTGTGGCTCTGGATGACAGGGCTCAAGGTTGTGCCCGCCGCACAGGGCGGCGTGTTCTCGGTGCTGCTGCCGGTCAGTGCAGCGTTGGTGGGCGTGCTGGTGCTGGGCGAATCGCTCACGGGCATGCAGCTGCTCGCCTTTGTTATTGCGCTCGCCAGTGTGCTGATGGCCACCCTGCCCTCGCGCGCTGCGCTGCGCGTGGGGCGGGGCGACCGCTCCCGCTGAGCCAGGTTACCCCCGAGCCGGAGTCGCCCTGAACCGGCAGCGATCTGGCCACCAGGCCCTTTTCAGTCCGTCAGCGCCTGCGCACTGACCACCATGCCATCGGCATCGGCGTACAGCCAGTCGCCCGGCCGCACCCAGACCCCCTGAATCAACACCGCCACATCGCGCTGTCCTTCGCCCCGCCGTTCGGTAGGCAGCGGCATCAGGGCCAGCGCCCTGATGCCCACGGCGGCGGCATTCAGCTCTGCCACATCGCGCACGCAGCCGTCCACCACCAGGCCCGCCCAGCCATTGCGTGCCGCTGCGGCCGCCAGGTTGCCGCCCACCAGTGCGCGGCGCAACGAGCCGCCGCCGTCCACCACCAGCACCCGCCCCTCGCCCGGCGACTCCACGGCGGCTTTGACCAAAGAGTTGTCTTCATGGCACTTGACGGTGGTGACCGGGCCTGCAAACACCCGCTTGCCGCCATAGCTTTGAAAAACGGGGGGCAAGACGCGGAACGCGCCGCTCACATCGGCCTTGTGCACATCGCAGAAGTCGCAGGTAGAGAAGGGGGGGTTAGAAGCTGCAGACATATGGAAAAAATCTTTCAAAGAGGGGGTCAGTGAAGCGGGCCAGGCCAGGATTGTCTGCGCAACACACGCCCTTTCAGCCACGGCCCCACGCAGGCCCAGGCCAGGCAACCCAGCCCCGGGCTTTTGTCAAGGCTGGCGCGGCTCCGCAGCAACTTGCTGCGCGCCGCGCGGCGCCACCGCTACAAATCGAGGCAAAAAAAGCCGTTTCTCCCTTGGAAACGCGTTTTTTTCCCATTAGCATCGCTCTGCCAGTGGGAAAGCGTCGTTTTCGCTGGTGAAAATTTACTTCCAACAAGGAAAACCCAACATGGCAACTGCAAAAAAAGCTCCGGCAACCACAGCCCCAGCAGCCAAGAAGGCCGCTGCCCCCGCCAAGAAGCGCACCCCCAACGCCGCCTTCATGAAGGCCCTGACCCCCAGCGCCG
>CAYXSL010000313.1:0-3220 GCA_964466605.1 uncultured Verminephrobacter sp. | reverse complement strand
ATGATGGTGACGCCGTGGCGCACCACCGCTTCACCGGGCACGGTGAGCTCGCAGTTGCCGCCTTGTTCACCCGCCATGTCGACGATGACACTGCCCGGCTTCATGCTCTTCACCATCTCGGCGGTGATGAGCTTGGGTGCCGGCTTGCCCGGGATCAGGGCCGTGGTGATGATGATGTCGGCTTCGCGCGCCTGCTTGGCGTACATCTCGCGCTGGGCCTGCATGAAGCCTTCGCTCATGACCTTGGCGTAACCGCCGCCGCCCGAGCCTTCTTCTTCATAGTCCACCTTGACGAATTCACCGCCCAGCGACTTGACCTGGTCGGCCACCTCGGCGCGCGTGTCGTTGGCGCGCACGATGGCGCCCAGGTTGGCCGCCGTGCCGATGGCCGCCAGGCCCGCCACGCCCGCACCTGCGATGAACACCTTGGCCGGTGGCACCTTGCCTGCAGCCGTGATCTGGCCGTTGAAGAAGCGGCCAAAGGCGTTGGCTGCCTCGATCACGGCGCGGTAGCCGCTGACGCCTGCGGTGGACGTGAGCGCGTCCATCTTCTGGGCGCGCGAGAGCGTGCGCGGCAGGCAGTCGATGGCGAGCACCGTGGCCTTGCGGGCAGCGAGCTGCTGCATCAGATCGGGGTTCTGCGCGGGCCAGATGAAGTCGATGAGCGTAGTGCCCTCGCGCATCAGCGCCACCTCGTCGCTGCTGGGCGGGCGCACCTTGAAGACGATGTCCGCCCCGGCCCACAGCGCCGCAGCACCATCCACCACCTCAGCCCCCGCAGCGCGGTAGGCGTCATCGCTGAAGTTGGCGGCCTCCCCGGCCCCCGACTCCACGGCCACCGTGAAGCCCAGTTTGACCAGTTTTTCGACCACATCGGGCACGGTGGCCACACGCTTTTCACCAGGGAAGGTTTCCCTGGGGATGCCTATGCGCTGCGGCTGCGGGACGGGGCTGGTCTGCATGGGAGGTCTCCTCGAAGTGATGAAATCTTTTGTGCCAGGGCCGGTGCGCCTGTCTCTGCTTCAGCCCGCCCAGGGGCGCGCGGCGGCCTGTTTCTTGGCAAAACAGGCATCCACGGCCTCCAGGAGCTGCTGCTGCGCAGCGCTGGCGGGTGGCACGATCTGCGCCGCGCCCTGCATCACGGAGCGCAGGGTCTGCACGTGGTAATCGGTGAACTTCTCGATGCTGCGCTCCAGCACAGCAGGCACTTCGGCGGGTGCCAGCGCGCGGTTGCGCAGCATGTGGGAGCTGGCCACCCAGAGGTTGTTCGCATCGGCGTCCCCCAGGCCCAGGTGCTGGCGCAGCAGAGCCAGCACGCCTTCCTTCTGCTCCACGGTCACGGCGCCCGTTGCCTGCACCATGGCGAGGGCCATCACCGCCACCACGTCCACCGGGTGTTCCAGCGCGTACAAGGGCGGCGTTTCAACCTTCTTGGCCCAAGCGCGGCGGCGGAAGAAGGCCAGCGGATTGAGCCAGCCCACATCGACGCCGAAGCGGCGCAGCGCCTCCATCGCCATCGTGAAGGTGATGATGAGCCCCAGGATTTGCAGGATCACGCCCATGGTGAGTCGCCCTCTCTCGTGTTGTCTTGTGGTCTTGTGCAGCGGTCTGTTTGCGCCGCTTATTTTTTGGATGCGGCTTCGGCAAACGGGAACGGCGGCACGGCCAGGTAGCCGTCCATCATGCCGACGCTCAGACGCGCGGCCTGGGCCAGGTCCTGGCCCCACTGCAGGGCGGGCCGCCCCGCCACCAGGAACTCTTCGTTGTTGCGGGGCCGCGTGCTCAGCAGCCGTTGGTCCACCAGCGCGTCCACCACCACCCAGGCACCGGTGGAGGTGGCGTAGCGGTAGCTCAGGTACGAATACGGCTGCTTCAGCGTGATCTGGCGGCCGCCCAGCCATTGGGCCAGGTCGGGGCGGTTCTTTTCCAGCCACTGGGCGCTGCTGCCCCAGTTCTTGAGGCGCAGGCAGTCTGCACGCACGGGGCTGCCAGCTGCCGCATCCACCACCGTCACATTCTGCTGGAGCGGGCAGTCACCCGGCCCGATCGGAGACCCGGCAAGGTCGCCGGTGCGGTTGGTCTGCACACGCAGCACGGCCAGCCATTCCCCCTGCGCACCGCTCAGGCCCACAGCCCGGGTTTGCAGCGTGGCACGGGCTTCGTCGGTGGAACCCAGGTCTTGCCAGGCCCCCGGCGGCAGCACGAGGCGCGCGCGGCCCACGGGGTATTCCGCCTTGGGCGGGACAGTCAACGGCGCACATCCGGCCACCAGGACAGCCAGGGCGCAGGGCAACAGATACCGGAACTTCGAAATCATCAGAGTCATAGAAAAAGGTTCATGCGGATTCGCCTTCCATCATCCCATCCAATGCCATCCCATTCCGTTCGGGCAGAGCAAAACCGGCAGGGTATTTGCGGTACACGCTCTGCTGTCAGACACAGCCACCGCCCCTTCCGAAAAAGCTGACCGCGAGCTTACATGAAGAAATTCTTATCGCTGTCGCCTTTGTCTGATGTAGAGGGAACTCTCCAGCCCACGCCCCGTACAGGCAAAAAAAAGCCTGGCAGCAAAACGCAGCCAGGCTGTGCAGGGCCCTGCGGGGGGCCTGTGCCGGGGGGATCAGTTCACCACTTGGGCCAGCGCACCCGAGGCGTACTGGGCGGCCACCACCTGCAGGCTGTGGCCCTTGATCTTGGCGCCCTGGCCTTCGCAGCCGAACTCCAGGTAGCGGGCCTTGCAGACCTGCTTGGCGGCTTCGCGTGCGGGCTTGAGCCACTCGCGCGCGTCGAACTTGTCGGGGTTCTCGGCCAGGAACTTGCGCACCGCGCCGGTCATGGCCAGGCGGATGTCGGTGTCGATGTTGATCTTGCGCACGCCGTGCTTGATGGCTTCCTGGATCTCCTCGACGGGCACGCCGTAGGTTTCCTTCATCTTGCCGCCGTACTGGTTGATGATGGCCAGCAATTCGGCAGGCACCGACGAAGAGCCGTGCATCACCAGATGGGTGTTGGGAATGCGCTTGTGGATTTCCTTGACGCGGCTGATGGCCAGGATGTCGCCCGTGGGCTTGCGGCTGAACTTGTAGGCGCCGTGGCTGGTGCCGATGGCGATCGCCAGCGCGTCGAGCTGGGTGGCCTTGACGAACACGGCTGCTTCTTCGGGATCGGTCAGCATCTGGCTGTGGTCGAGCTTGCCTTCGGCGCCGATACCGTCTTCCTC
>CAYXSL010000312.1:0-3229 GCA_964466605.1 uncultured Verminephrobacter sp. | reverse complement strand
GGTTGTGGGGTGAGCATGGGCGTCGAAGCGACCATGCCTCGTGAACTGACTCGCCGTGGATGTCTGAACGAAGCTGCAACGCAGCAAAGCGAGTTCCACGGCGCACCCCGCAACCGCCCCGCCGCAGGTTTGCCCCTTCGCACCGCGAAGGGGTCGCAGACTGGGGGTCGCCTTTTCTTTGGTGACTTTCTTTTGGCGACCCAAAAGAAAGTTACTCGCCTGCCGGGCGACTCCCGGCCTCCGCTCTCAACCCCAGCATGCCCTACAAACCAGCACGCCAAGGCTTCGACAAGCTCAGCCCGAACGGGTGGGATGGCGCCCAGGCTTTGGTAGGCTCAGCCCGAACGAACAGGAAGGCAAAACTACAAAAACAATAGCTACCAATGCTTAACCAACAAGCGCTAGCAGCCCATCCGACTCAAAAACCTCAATCCCCCACCTCCAACCTCCGCCCATACTGCACCAGACTCGTCTGCTTCAACGCCTTCATCATCACCTTCGCCGCCGGCGACAGCAGCCTGTCCGACCGCGTGATGATCCCGAACGCATCCATATGGCACGGCATCGCCAGCGGCAACACCGTCACGATTCCGTGCGCCGCGTAATAGCGCGCCACATCCTCCGCCACCACCGCAATCATGTCGCTCTGCTGCAGCATGCGCGTGATGAACAGCAGGGCCGATGTCTCCACCGTGTGCAGGGGCGGCGCGAGCCCGTCCTGCTGGAACATCAGGTCAAACCGGTGGCGCAGCACGCTGCCTGCGGGCGGCACGATCCAGCTGGCAGACACCACATCGCGCAGCGTCAACCCGGTCATGCTTGACAGCGGATGGCCGGGGCGCGTGATGGCGCAGACCAGCTCTTCTGTCAGCGATTCGTAGCGCAGATTCTCCTTGTCGTGCTCCTCGTACAGGCGGCCCACCACGATGTCGAGCTTGCCCTGCTCCAGCCGCTCCAGCAGCACGGGGCTGGTTTCGATGTCCAGCGAAATGCGCAGGCTGGGGTGCTCCTGCTTGACCAGCGCCACGGCGGCGGGCAGCAGGCTCAGGCCGGGTGAGGTGATGGCGCCGATGCCCACCTGGCCGTAGTGCCCGCGCTTGAGCGCACCGATCTCATCGTGCGCCTGGTTCAGGTTGGCCAGCGCCATGCGCGCGTGGCGAATCATGGTCTCGCCATACCAGGTGGGCCGCATGCCGCGCGGCAGGCGGTCAAACAGCGACACCTCCAGCACATCCTCCAGATCCTTGAGCAGCTTGGAGGCGGCCGGCTGGGTCATGCTGAGCACCTGGGCGGCGCGGTGGATGTTGCCCTCTTCGGCCAGGGCCACCAGCAGCAGCAGTTGGCGCGTCTTGAGGCGGGCGCGGATGAACCAGTGGTTGTAGGTGCTCATGGATGGAGGGGAGGACGAGAAAAAGGGGGGGTTTTCCAGAATGCAAAGAACGATATGTATTTTGTCTAAAAAACGATTGGATTGATATCTAAACCTTGCCTAGACTTCGCCGCAACTGCAACAAAGGCCTCTCTCCATGAAGCTCGGCGACCTCCAGCTCAGCCCCCGGCACCTGATCAATGGCCGGTGGGAAATCGGCACCACCACCGGCATCAGCACCAACCCGTCGGACACCCGCGAGGTGGTGGCCGAATACGCCCGCGCCGACCGCAACCAGACCGAGCTGGCCGTGCGCGCCGCAGCCGACGCCCTGCCCACCTGGAGCCAGAGCACGCCCCAGCGCCGCGCCGATGTGCTGGACCTGATCGGCAGCGAGCTGCTGGCGCGCAAGGACGAGCTGGGCGCACTGCTGGCGCGTGAAGAAGGCAAGACGCTGCCCGAAGGCATCGCCGAAGTGGCGCGCAGCGGGCAGATCTTCAAGTTCTTTGCGGGCGAGGCGCTGCGCATCCAGGGCGAACTGATGGCCTCGGTGCGCCAGGGTGTGCAGGTGGATGTGACCCGTGAGCCCGTGGGCGTGGTGGGCATCATCGCGCCGTGGAACTTCCCGTTCGCCATCCCGGCCTGGAAGATTGCCCCGGCCCTGGCCTATGGCAACACCGTGGTCTTCAAGCCTGCCGAACTGGTGCCCGCCTGTGGCTGGGCGCTGGCGGAAATCATCAGCCGCAGCGGCCTGCCCGCCGGTGCCTTCAACCTCGTCATGGGCAGCGGCCGCGAGGTGGGCCAGACGCTGGTGGACCACCCGTTGGTCAACGCGCTGAGCTTTACTGGCTCCGTTGCCACCGGCGACCGCATCCTGCGTGCGGCCTCAGCACGGCGCGCCAAGGTACAGCTGGAGATGGGCGGAAAGAACCCGCTCATCGTGCTGGCCGATGCTGACCTGGACCAGGCGGTGGACTGCGCGCTGCAGGGCTCGTACTTCTCCACCGGCCAGCGCTGCACGGCATCGAGCCGCCTCATCGTGGAGGCCGAGGTGCACGACGCGTTTGTGGCCCGCCTGCGCAACCGGCTGGTGAACCTGAAGGTGGGCCACGCGCTGGAGCGCGGCACCGAGATGGGCCCGGTGGTGGACGACAACCAGCTGGCCCAGAACCTGGGTTACATCGACATTGCGAAGGGCGAGGGAGCGGAGCATGTCTGGGGTGGCGAGCGCGTTGAGCGCCCCACCCCAGGCCATTACATGAGCCCCGCTCTCTTCCTGGCCCGCCCCGAGCACCGCGTGGCGCGCGAGGAAATTTTTGGCCCGGTGGCCTGTGTGCTGCGCGCCGACGACTACGAACACGCGCTGGCCCTGGCCAACGACACGCCCTACGGCCTGTGCGCGGGCATCTGCACCACGTCGCTCAAGCACGCCATGCACTTCAAGCGCCACGCCGCTGTGGGCATGACCATGGTGAACCTGCCCACGGCAGGCGTGGACTTCCACGTGCCCTTTGGCGGTCGCAAGGAATCGAGCTATGGCGCCCGCGAGCAGGGGCGCTACGCCGCCGAGTTCTACACCACCGTCAAGACGGGCTACATGCTGGCCTGATTTGCTTTTCGTTCCAGTTTTCCGTCCCGCTACCGTCGTCAACCAACCATTACAGACAGGAGACAAGATGATGAAGATGAACCGCCGCACCGTTGCTGCCGCCTTGGCCAGCGTTCCCGTGGCCGCCCTGCTGCCCGGCGCTGCCTGGGCGCAAAAGCCCCTGGTGCTGGGCTTCAGCCAGGTGGGGGCCGAGAGCGAATGGCGCACCGCCAACACGGAGTCCATCAAGTCAGCCGCTAAGGAAGCGGGTA
>CAYXSL010000311.1:0-3262 GCA_964466605.1 uncultured Verminephrobacter sp. | reverse complement strand
TGCTGCTGTCGTTGATGCCCTTCATCGTGGTCACCACCTCGGCCACCACATCGCCACCTTGCTGGGCCACGGTGGATGCGTTCATGGCGAGCTGGTTCGCCTGGCGCGCGTTGTCGGCGTTCTGGCGCACGGTGGAGCCCAGTTGCTCCATCGACGCGGCAGTCTCCTGCAGCGCGCTGGCCTGCTGCTCGGTGCGCGCCGAGAGGTCGTTGTTGCCCGAGGCGATCTCGGTGCTGGCGGTGGCCACGCCCTCGGCGTTGTGGCGCACGTTGCCCACGATGGAGGCCAGGCGCTCCTGCATGGTGGCCAGCGCCTGCAGCAGTTGCCCGGTTTCGTCGTTGCCGTTGGCTTCAATGGGGTGGGTCAGGTCGCCGTCGGCGATGTTTTCGGCAGCCTCTTTGCCCAGTTGCACAGGCCGCACGATGGAGCGCGTGACAGTGAAAGCCAGCAGCGCGCCCAGCGCCACGGCGATCAGCGTGCCCACGCCCAGCAGCACCTGGCTGGCCTTGGCCAGCGCCGACGTATCGGCCTGGCTCTCGGCGAGCTGGGTGCCCATGGCGCGGCGCAGGTCGTCCAGCGATTTCAGGTAGTTGTCGGCCAGCGGGCGGAGGTCCTTGTCCACCATGGCGGGCACATTGGGTTCGCCGCCCCGGTGCAGTTCTCGGATTTCCGCGAGCTTGTCGTTGTAGGCCTTGCGGGCCGTGGCAATGGCGGCGAGCAGGCCCTTGGCCTGATCGCCCTGCACCAGCGCCTCGATGCGCTTGACCTTGGCTTCCATGCCTGTGGCGGTGGCCTGGGTGTCCACCGTGAGCTTGTCCATGTAGTCTCGGTCGATGGCCTTGAGGAAAGCCTCCGTGCGCACCCAGTTCAGGCGGATGTCCGAGGCCCAGTCCTCCACCAGGATCTGCTGCTCTATCTCCTGCGTCGCGACGCGCTCGCTGGCGCTTTGCAGGCTGGCGATGCGCCACATGCCGGTGGCTGCAATGAGCGTGGTGATGAGCAAGATGGCGCCAAAGGATGCGCCCAGGCGCAGGCCGACGGAGAGATTGCTGAGTTTCATGGTCATGTCTGGCGCGGGAGCGGCGTGGTGCGGAGAGGGCGAGGGCTGCTCAAACCGCGCGTTTTACAGGTCGGTGCGAGCGACTGCGCGGCGGCGGGAAGGGCGCAAAAAACAGAAATCGAGGGGGTGGGCGGCGAAGATAAAAAGAGGGGCTTGCGGACAGGCCTCAGCGTACGCCCCGGCCCGGCTCGCTGGTGTCGGGCGGGCGACAGCCGGGGGCCTGCGGACCTGGGGGTTTGTCCGTAGCCGGGCGCCCGGGCAGGACGCTGGTCACGCCCTATGCGGGTTTGCCCAGCAGGGCGTCCTTGAGCTTCCAGTCGGCGGGCGTGTTGCCCAGCCAGATGCCCAGCAGGGCGTTGAAGAACTCGGGCTCCTTGAACGGCTCGCCCTGGGGCTTGCCCTTGACGGTGATCACCGTGCCCGTGCCGGGAATCCAGTCGATCTGAAACTGGTCGCCCGCCATGAGCTTCTTGTGGTCCGAGAAGATCTGGCTCATGCGCATCACACCGGGGATCAGCTTGGAGAACGCGGCGCGGTCCATGTTGTCCTCCATGCCGCGCGAGAACAGCTTGCCCAGTTCGGTGGAGTCAATTTCGCGCAGCATGGTGATGCTCATGCGCTTGGGGCCCTTGAGGGCTGCGATGTCCTGGGGCGTGTGCGCCTTCTTCTCAAGGTACAGGCCCGCTGTGTAGACCTTGAACACCGCCTTGTAGCGCACGCCCGCGCCGTTGAGCTGCAGTGTGCTGCCGCTCAGGCTGGTGGTCTCTTCGTATTTCACGTCGGACACGGTGATGGGCTGGGCGGTGGCCGCTGCAGCCAGCAGGCAGGCTCCGGCCATCAAAGCGCATCGCTGGAGGAAGTTCATGCACAACTCCTAAAAAAGAACGGTCGTTCGTTTCCAATTGTTGCAGTGCTCCCCCGGCCCTGCAACAGGGTTTTCGATTGGTTGTGTGATCTCGACCTTGCGGCCCGTCAAATCAGGCCGCTAAAAAAGCTTTGCTACACTTTGGCCCATGTTCATTCACCACGTGTTCATCACAGGTTGCAGTGACCGGGGAGCCTGGCCCTGGCGTCAGCCTGTCCTTTTGAACGCCTGATGGCACCTGGGCCGACGACGCCCCAGCGTGCACCCGTGGCCTCCACCCCGATGCGGTGAGGCCGATTGAATGGACCGCAGCGCCCCTTTTTCATTGCACAGGGACACGCGCTGCGACTGCTGGGAGCCCTCCCCGTGATCACAGAACTTGAATTCAAAAGCCTGGCCAGCGAAGGCTACAACCGCATTCCGCTCATGGTCGAGGCCTTTGCGGACCTGGAAACCCCGCTCTCGCTGTACCTGAAGCTGGCGCACACCAAGGACGGCGGCAAGCACAGCTTTCTGCTCGAATCCGTGGTGGGCGGCGAGCGCTTCGGGCGCTACAGCTTCATCGGCCTGCCCGCGCGCACCTTGCTGCGAGCCAGCGGCTTTGGCGCCGCAGCGCGCACCGAGGTCGTGACCGACGGCCAGGTGGTCGAGACGGCCACCGGCAACCCGCTGGACTTCATTGCCGACTACCAAAAGCGCTTCAAGGTGGCCCTGCGCCCCGGCCTGCCACGTTTTTGTGGCGGCCTGGCGGGCTACTTTGGCTATGACGCGGTGCGCTACATCGAGAAAAAACTCGAAACCACCTGCCCGCCCGACACCCTGGGCTGCCCCGACATCCTGCTGCTGCAGTGCGAGGAACTCGCGGTCATCGACAACCTCTCGGGCAAGCTCTACCTCATCGTGTACGCCGACCCGGCCCAGCCCGAGGCCTACACCCGCGCCAAGAAGCGCCTGCGCGAGCTGAAAGAGCAGCTCAAGTATTCGGTGAGCGCGCCCGTTGTGAAGGCCACCGAAAGCCACCCCGCCCAGCGCGACTTCGCCAAGGCCGACTACCTGGCCGCCGTGCACCGCGCCAAGGAGCTGATCGCCGCGGGCGACTTCATGCAGGTGCAGGTGGGCCAGCGCATCCACAAGCGCTACACCGAATCGCCCCTGTCGCTGTACCGCGCGCTGCGTTCGCTGAACCCGTCGCCGTACATGTACTTCTACGACTTTGGCGACTTCCACGTGGTGGGCGCCAGCCCCGAGATCCTGGTGCGCCAGGAGAAGACCGACGAAGGCACCAAGGTCACCATCCGCCCGCTGGCCGGCACCCGCCCGCGCGGCGCCACGCCCGA
>CAYXSL010000310.1:0-3293 GCA_964466605.1 uncultured Verminephrobacter sp. | reverse complement strand
GGTGAGCAGGGCCGCGGCTTTGCCGTGGTGGCGGGCGAGGTGCGCACGCTGGCCAAGCGCTCGGGCGACGCGGCGCGGGAGATCCGCGAGCTGATCAGCGCCTCGGTCAGCCAGGTGGAGGCCAGCGCCGGGTTGATCCGGTCGGCGGGAGAGGGCATTGCCAACATGGCCAGCGGCATCCGCAGTGTGGCGGCGAGCATGACCGAGATCTCCGGCTCCAGCGCCGAGCAAAGCACGGGCCTGAGCGAAGTCAGCTCCGCCGTGCAGCAACTCGATCAGATCACGCAGCACAACGCCCAGATGGTGGGCCACGCGGTCTCGCAGGCCGAGGCGCTGGAGCACCGCGCCTCCACCCTGTCGCAGGCTGTGGCGGCGTTCCGGCTTCAGCAAGGGACGGCCGACGAGGCTGTGGCCCTGGTGAACAAGGCGGTGGCGCTGCACAAGACCACCTCGCGTGACCAGTTTCTACGCAGCATCACCGACAAGACGCAGCCCTACCATGACCGCGACATGTACGTGTTTGTGCTGGATGCTGGCGGCACCTACCTGGCCTTTGGCGGCAACCAGGCCAAGGTGGGTACCCGCGTGCAGGACATCCCCGGCATTGCAGGCGACCGGCTGGTGAGCGACATCGTGGCCCAGGCCGACCGCGCTCCAGGGTGGGTGGAGTACGACATCACCAACCCGGCCACGGGCGCGGTGCAAACCAAGATGTCTTACGTGAGCCGCGTGGGCGATTGGTACGTGGGCTGCGGCGTGTACAAGTCACTGGCCGCGCGGTAATCCGCAGACCAGCAGTTTCTCGTCCAGAGACCCGGGTGTCGCTTTCAGCGCGACCCTTTTTCACGCAGCTGGCGCGCGCGCTCCATGGCGGCGGCAATGGCCGCCTTGCGAGCTTCCATGCCCTCAGCAGCCACGGCAGTGGCCGCCGGGCGCGATAAGGCGGTTGAGGACAAGGCGGTTGTTGTGGAATCGGCCTGCGCATCGAATCCATCGTCCTCTGCATCTTCCAGAGGCACCCGCTGGCGGTGTTGCTGGTAGCGCTGCTTGGCTTGAAGTGCCAACGCATCAGACCATGCGGCCCACCCGGTCGCGCCACCGCTGGCGTTGTCGAGCTGGATGCAGTCCACGGGGCAAACGGGGATGCACAGCTCGCACCCTGTGCAGTAGGGTTCGATGACGGTGTGCATTTTCTTGTTGGAGCCCACAATGGCATCGGTGGGGCAGGCCTTGATGCACAAGGTGCAGCCAATGCACCACGCTTCGTCGATGAAGGCCACGCTGCGCGGTGCCTCCACCCCGTGGTCGGCACTCAAAGGCACCACGGCGTGGCCCGTAATGGCGGCGAGGCGCGCGACACCTTCAGCGCCCCCCGGGGGGCACTGGTTGATGGCGGCCTCGCCCTGGGCGATGGCCTGCGCATAGCTCGCACAGTCGGGGTAGCCGCAGCGGGTGCACTGCGTCTGGGGCAGGGCGGCATCGATCCGCGCTGCGAGTTCAGCTAAGGCAGTGTGGGCTGGTGCGGTGCTGGCGGAAGCGGGGTGGCTCAAGCCTTGCGCGCCTTGCTCTTGCCGCTGCTGCGGGTGGACGGCGCCGCCGTGGCGCTGGTCTGGGCCGTGCTCAGGTCGGCAGTGGGCTCCTGGGCGGCACCCGTGGGGGTGGCAGCGGGTTGCACCCAGCGTGTGGCCACCGCCGTGGCACCGGCGGGCTTGGCTGCAGTACGGGCTGGCGCAGGCTTGGCGGCTGCCTTGGGTGCTTTGGTCGTGGTGGTTTTGGCTACCGGTGCCGCCTTGGCGGGGGCGGGCGAGGGGCTGGCGAGCTTGGGCGCTGCCGGGGCTGCAGTCGAAGCCACGGGGTTGGCGGGCAGTTCGTGTTCCAGGATGAAGGCGCGCACTTTGGGGTACACCATGTCGCGCCAGCGGCGGCCGCTGAAGATGCCGTAGTGGCCTGCGCCCTTGGCTTCCAGGTGGCGCTGCTCCTTGCGCACGATGCCGCTGCACAGGTCGTGGGCGGCTTCGGTCTGGCCCGAGCCGGAGATATCGTCCAGCTCGCCTTCCACCGTGAACAGGGCGGTGGTCTTGATGTCCTGGGGGCGCACGCGTTCCAGCTTGCCGGCGGGCGAGCGCACATCCCAGGTGCCGTTCACCAGCTTGTAGTCCTGGAACACGGTCTGGATGGTTTCGAGGTAATAGTCCGCATCCATGTCCAGCACGGCGTTGTACTCGTCGTAGAACTTGCGGTGGGCCTCGGCGCTGGCGTCGTCGCCCTTGATCAGGTTCTTGAAGTAGTCGTAGTGGCTGGACGCATGGCGGTCCGGGTTCATGGCCACAAAGCCGGTGTACTGCAAAAAGCCCGGGTAAACGCGGCGGCCGGCACCTGGGAATTTCTCAGGCACGCGGTAGATCACGTTGTTCTCAAACCATTCGTAGCTGCGATTGGTGGCCAGGTTGTTCACCGCCGTGGGCGACTTGCGGGCGTCGATGGGGCCCCCCATCATGGTCATGGTCAGGGGCGTTTTCTCGCCGCGGCTGGCCATCAGCGACACGGCGGCCAGCACCGGCACCGTGGGCTGGCAGACGCTGATCACGTGGCAGTTGCCGTAGATGCCTTGCAAGTGGCGGATGAAGTCCTGCACATAGTTGACGTAGTCGTCGAGGTGGAACTCACCCTCCGACAGCGGCACCAGGCGGGCATTCTTCCAGTCGGTGATGTAGACCTTGTGGTCCTTGAGCATGGTGCGCACGGTGTCGCGCAGCAGGGTAGCGTAGTGGCCCGACAGCGGCGCCACGATGAGCACCACGGGCTGGCCCTTGAGCTTGGTCAGCGTGGCGGGGTCGTCCGAAAAACGTTTGAAGCGGCGCAGCTCGCAAAACGGCTTGTCCACCTCGATGCGCTCATGGATGGCGATGCCGATGCCGTCCACATCGACCGTGTGGATGTCGAAGGCGGGTTTTTCGTAGTCCTTGCCCAGGCGGTACAGCAGGTCGTAGCCAGCGGCCATGCGCTGGGCCACCGAGGTCTGGCTCAGCGGCGAGACGGGGTTGCTGAACAACTTGGAAGCCGCCTGCGCAAAATCTGTGAAGGGCTCCATCAAGGAGCGCTGGGTTTCGTAGAGGTGGTACAGCATGGGGCGAAACTCCGTTTTGTTGCAGTGCAATATAGCAGCACTTGGTAACAAGCGCATGGAGTAAAACCACCAATGCCAAGTCGCCTATGCGACAAATTGGCGTGGCCCCAGGGGCGGTGCGCCGGTTCGGCGATCAGCAGTCCGGTCATCGCTGCCAGCGCTGCAG
>CAYXSL010000309.1:0-3340 GCA_964466605.1 uncultured Verminephrobacter sp. | reverse complement strand
CGGCGACAACCTGCCCAAGACGCGCAGCGGCAAGATCATGCGCCGCCTGCTGCGCAGCATCGCGAAGGGCGAAGCCATCACCCAGGACACTTCGACGCTAGAGAACCCTGCAATTCTCGATCAGCTGGCCAAGGCCAACTGATGGAGGAGGGCGCCGCAGGCGCCCGCGCGCAGCGCTTGCAGGGTGCGGGGGCACGCATATCGCGCAGCGATGTGACGTGGCCACAGAATCCAGGTCGATTACCCCCCGCCCACGGTGATCGAAGCCGCAGCGCTTGCGCCGCCACCAAAAAATTAAAAGCCGCGTCACATACCCTGTGGCGCGGCTTTTTGTTGCTGTTCTGGGGCGTACACCCCAGACCAGCAGTTGTGTCACTGACTTCTTACTTCTGCGTCAGCACCCAGGCGGCCAGCTTCTTGGCGTCAGCGTCGTTGACCTGCGCGTTGGCAGGCATGGGAACGGGGCCCCACACGCCAGAGCCACCCTTGATGATCTTGGCAGCCAGCTTGTCCACGGCGTCTTTCTGGCCTGCGTACTTGGCAGCCACGTCCTTGTACGACGGGCCCACCAGTTTCTTGTCCACGGCATGGCAGGCCATGCAGTTCTTCGATGTCGCCAGGGCCATGTCAGCCATTGCGGGTGCCGCAACCGACAGCGTCATGGCAAGAGTGATCAGGGTACGCTTCATGGTGGGATTTCCTGTGGTTGAGTTACAGTGCTTTTAATGAGATTGTAGTGACTTGGGTTGACACGCCCTTGTCCCTCATCAATCAGGCCTGTGGTGGCATTTTCTGGAGATTGCGATGTATCTGCTGGGTCTTTCCCTTCTCATACTGGCACTGAAGTATTTCGAAATCGGCCCCGTGGCGGCCTGGTCCTGGTGGTGGGTGCTGGCACCGTTTGCGGCCACTGCGCTGTGGTGGGCTTGGGCCGATTCCACGGGCTACACCAAGCGCAAGGCCATGGAGAAGATGGACCAGCGCAAGCAGGACCGCATCAACAAGCACAAGGAAGCGCTGGGCATCCGGCCCCGCAAGCCGCGCTGAAGGGTTGGCGCACCGAGTGTGGCGCTGCTGTCGGTTGCCACCGACAACAAAACAAAAACGCCCGGAGCCTTGCTTCCGGGCGTTTTTTTGTCTGGAGCGCGTCAGGGATCTGGGCTCGCTCCCCGAACTCTCCCTGCTGCAAGTCCCGCCTGAGCCTCTTCAATAAGCGTCCAGCACTGCCCCCTTGCTGGCGCTCGATGCATTGAACGCAAACTTGGCCTGCACGCCCCGCGTGTAGCGCGGCGCTGGGGCTGTCCAGGCGGCGCGGCGCTGGGCGATCTCATCTGCGGGCACATTCAGCTCCAGCAGCAGCTGGCGCGCGTCGATGGTGATGCTGTCGCCTTCGTTGACGAACGCAAGCGTGCCGCCCGCTGCCGCCTCGGGCGCCACGTGGCCGACCACCATGCCCCAGGTGCCGCCGGAGAAGCGGCCGTCGGTGATCAGGCCCACGCTTTCGCCCAGGCCAGCGCCGATGAGCGCGCCGGTGGGGGCCAGCATCTCGGGCATGCCGGGGCCGCCCTTGGGGCCCAGGTAGCGCAGCACCATCACGTCGCCCGCCTTGATCTTGCCCGCCAGGATGGCTTCGAGCGCCGATTGTTCGTCGTCAAACACGCGGGCCGGGCCGGTGATCACGGGGTTCTTCAGGCCTGTGATCTTGGCCACGGCACCTTCGGGGCTGAGGTTGCCCTTCAGGATGGCCAGGTGGCCCTGCGCGTACATGGGGTTGTCGATGTTGCGGATCACGTCCTGGTCGGCACGCGGCACATCGGGCACGTCCTTGAGCACTTCAGCAATGGTCTTGCCACTGATGGTGATGCAGTCGCCATGCAGCAGGCCCGCGTTGAGCAACACCTTCATCACCTGCGGGATGCCACCTGCGCGGTGCAGGTCCACGGCCAGGTACTTGCCACTGGGCTTGAGGTCGCACAGCACCGGGGTCTTCACGCGCACACGCTCGAAGTCGTCAATGCTCCACTCCACGCCCGCCGCATGGGCAATCGCCAGAAAGTGCAGCACCGCGTTGGTCGAGCCACCCGTGGCCATGATCACGGCCACGGCGTTCTCGATGGATTTGCGGGTCACGATGTCGCGGGGCTTGATGTCCTTCTTGATGGCCTCGATCAGCACCTTGGCCGATTCCTTGGCCGAGTTCATCTTCTCGTCGTGCGGGTTGGCCATGGTGGAGGAGTAGGGCAGGCTGATGCCCAGGGCCTCGAACGCGCTGCTCATGGTGTTGGCGGTGTACATGCCGCCGCACGAGCCGGTGCCGGGGATGGCGCGCTTTTCGATTTCCTTGAGGTCGAAGTCGCTGAGCTTGCCAGCGGCGTTCTCGCCCACGGCCTCGAACACGCTCACGATGTTCAGGTCTTTGCCCTGGTAGTGGCCGGGCAGGATGGTGCCGCCATACACATAGATGGCGGGCACGTTGGCGCGCAACATGCCCATCAGGCCGCCGGGCATGTTCTTGTCGCAGCCGCCGACCACCAGCACGCCGTCCATCCATTGGCCGCCCACGCAGGTTTCGATGCAGTCGCTGATGACTTCGCGGCTTACCAGGCTGTATTTCATGCCTTCGGTGCCCATGGCCATGCCGTCGCTGATGGTGGGGGTGCCGAACACCTGGGCGTTGCCACCGGCTTCTTCGATGCCCGCGATCGCTGCGTCGGCCAATTTCTGCAGCCCGCTGTTGCAGGGTGTGATGGTGCTGTGGCCGTTGGCCACGCCCACCATGGGTTTCACGAAGTCGCCTTCCTCGTAGCCCATGGCGTAGTACATGGAGCGGTTGGGGGCGCGCGACTTGCCCTGGGTGATGTTGGCGCTGCGGCGGTTGATGGGCGCGGAGGGCTTGCTGGAGTCGGTCATCGTGGGGCGTCCTGGTCTCGGGGTTGGGGGCTGGAGCGGAATGGATCATTCTGCCAGCGCCGTCGCAGCGCGTGGGGTCTGCCCTCTGCAATCCCCAATGCCGCAGCCCCAGGCGGACCCATATGAGGGTGGGCGATAATTGACAGGTTTGCCCCCGGCACGGCTCAAGAGGTTGATTGCACGGGCGCGCGAGGGGCCTTTATTCCTGCGGCCCGCTTCCTTTTCAGCGATTTTCTAGAAGCCAGCACGATGCCCATCTACCGTTCCAAAACCTCCACCGCCGGTCGCAACATGGCAGGCGCGCGTTCCCTGTGGCGCGCCACCGGCATGAAAGACGATGACTTCAGCAAGCCGATCATCGCGGTGGTCAATTCGTTCACCCAGTTCGTGCCCGGCCATGTGCACCTGAAGGACCTGGGCCAGCTGGTGG
>CAYXSL010000308.1:0-3476 GCA_964466605.1 uncultured Verminephrobacter sp. | reverse complement strand
GAAAGCGTGTGTGGGCTAATCCCCACCGCGGGTTCGAATCCCGCCCTCTCCGCCAACACACAACCCCAAGTGATTGATTCACTTGGGGTTTTTTGTTTTCCGAGTCGATTGGCATGCCATTTGGTATGCCATGGCATGTTGGCTTTCGATAAACGTCTTTGGACAACTATGCAGCGTGGTCCGCCCCATCGCCTGGACGCAAGTACGGCCCTCGCGAAATGTCCTACCACCAGGTGATGGATGCCTTGCATGCCAAGACCTTGGAGGCGCTGATCGCCGCATACGACGAGGGCAAGGAGTCTCTTCTTGTCATCCACGGCCATTCCACTTCATGTCCAGGAAAACAGACGAGTCGCTCCGTTGTCCGCGCCTTGATGCGTGGCAAGGAAGCCACCCCCTACATCGTCCGGAAAAAATGCGTTCAGCACGGCACCGCGTTTTTGGCACACCTCAAACAAAAACCGTGATGTTCAACAAGGTACTCCGATAGGCATACCGTCCCTGGTGGCACCGCTGACAGCAATCAGCATCAGGCGGTTTTGTACCGACGCTGAGAGCCGAAGCCACGATCGACAGCAAAGTTGATCCTAAAAAATCTCAGCGATATATCCCCTCCTTGAGCCTGTGCAAGCCCCGCGCTTGCATGGGCTTTTTGCCGTCTGCGCCTCCTCTTTTCGTCGGGGCACAGACATCACTCAAGCATTCAAGGAGCCACCATGTCAGAAACCCCCTCCCCCCTGGAGAACCTCGCCGCCTGCGCCGTCGCCTACCTGGCAGGCATTCTTTTCACGCTCGTCCTCATCAGTTACATCGACGCAGCCCTGGCCAGCGAAGGCCGCAGCCGCCGCACCGCGTCACCCGCGCCCTCCCCGCTGGAGGGCTGACGCATGCTGACTGGGATGTCCCCGGGCAGTCACCCAAGGCAATCGACCTACCCGGACGATCCTGACGACGACGTCGATCTTGAAGACCATCCAGGCGGTGCCCCGCCTCACCCGGCACTTTTTGGGTCGGGCTCTGGGCCTGTCCACCACCAGTGGCGTTACCAGACGGCATACCCGCAAGGCCATGCCGGTGTCTGCTGCCCCCACTGCGGCTCAGCCCGCACCACCCCCAGCCATCTGGGCCGTCGCATCGGCAGCGCCGTCGGCACCCTCGCCGGTGCCGCCACGGCAACTGCTCGCACGGCCGGGGGCGCTCAGCTGGGAGCGCAGTGGGGTGCTGTGGTGGGCTCCTCCGCTGGTCCTGCCGGTACCACTCTGGGCGTGATCGCGGGCGCCGTCCTTGGCGCCATGGTCGGCGCAGCTGCAGGCTGTGCTGTCGGCGCCGCTCTGGGCGAAGCCATCGACGCCAAGATCCTGCACAACCGCCACTGCCGCCACTGCGGGCGAGGGTTCAGCGTCGAGACGACGTAAGGCCTTGCGGCTCTGACCGCAGGGGCTGGCTTCAGCCACTCTGGCACGGGGCTTCAACGCCTACCTGCCTTTTCTCCACAACGCACATGACTGCCCGCGACTTCGTGGTGGCGCAGCCGTGGGCGTTGGTTTGTTTTTCTGTTCGTTCCTTGTTTTTCTACTGGAGTTTTTTATGGCACATCTCGTTCAAACCATGGCCTATGTCGGCGAGACCCCCTGGCACAACCTGGGCCAGCAACTGCCCGCCAAACAACCCATCGATGTCTGGGCCCGTGAAGCAGGCATGGACTGGACCATTCGCGAGACCCCCGTGCGCTACATGGCCACGGAGTCCGGTACCACGTCTTCTGTCTCGGACCTCTATGGCGAACCCATGGAGTTCCCCGACCAGAAGGTGCTGTACCGCAGCGATACCAAGGCCCCCCTGTCAGTGGTCAGTGCGCGCTACCAGGTGGTGCAGCCCAAGCAGGTGCTGGAGTTCTACCGCGATCTGACGGAAGTCTCTGGGTATGAGCTGGAGACCGCCGGGGTTCTGAAGGCCGGGCGCAAGTTCTGGGCTTTGGCCCGCACGGGCAAGTCCTCGGCGCTCAAGGGCAACGATGTGGTCAATGGCTATCTGCTGCTGGCCACTTCCTGCGATGGGACGCTGGCAACCACGGCCACCCCGACGACCGTTCGGGTGGTCTGCAACAACACCCTCTCGATTGCCCTGTCTGGAACATCGAGTGCGATCAAGGTGCCCCACAGCACCAGCTTTGATGCGCAGGCGGTCAAGAAGCAGTTGGGCATTGCCGTCTCGCAATGGGACGGCTTCATGTACCGCATGAAGACCCTGTCCGAGCGCAAGGTCAAGAGCCACGAGTCCATGAACTACTTCCTCAAGGTGCTCTGCCAGACGGATGGGCATGCGGATGCGTCTGCAGGTCTCACCAACGAACGTGCTCTCAAGAAGGTGCAGGCCATGTACGAGGGCAAGGGCCGGGGTGCGGAGTTGGCAGCAGCCAAGGGCACGGCCTGGGGTCTGCTGTGCGCTGTCACGGAGTTCGTGGACCACGAGCGCCGGGCGCGCAGTCAGGAGTACCGCCTGGACAGTGCCTGGTTTGGCCAGGGGGCAGCGCTCAAACAGCGGGCACTGGATCAAGCCTTGCAGTTGGCATCTTGAGAGGGGCTTGCTCTTCAACCCCTGCCCCCTACGCGACATAAGCCCCGGCCCCTTCATGGGAACCGGGGCTTTTTTGGTTATGGGGTGGCGTGGCATTTCTTCTATTCATGTTCAAGGAGTCAGCATGGTTCATTCCGTTGTTTCGCCCGGGGCTGACGGCAGGGCGCGAGCCCGCCCAGCTCTCAGGCTGGTCAAGACCCAGGACCTGGATCGCGATCAGTGGTTGCAGGTACGTCAAGGAGGCATTGGCAGTTCGGATGCTGCGGCGGCGGTGGGGCTCAATCCCTACCAGTCGCAGCTGGAGTTGTGGATGGTGAAGACCGGTCGTGCCCCTGTCGCCCCACCGGGCGATGGGGGTGCGGATGATCAGAGTCCGATGTACTGGGGATCCCTCTTGGAACCCATCGTGGCGGCGCATTACACCCGCCGAACCGGCAACCGGGTGCGGCGGATCAATGCGGTGCTGCAGCATCCCGAGCACCCCTGGATGCTGGCCAACATTGACCGGGAGGTCATGGGAGCCCCGGATGTCCAGTTGCTGGAGTGCAAGACCGCTGGCATTCAGGGCGCCTGGCTCTGGCGGGATGGGGTGCCGGAGTACGTGCAGTTGCAAGTCCAGCACCAACTGGCCGTGACGGGCAAACAGGCGGCGGATGTGGCCTTGCTGCTGGGGGGACAGGAACTGCAGATCTTCCGCATCGAGCGGGATGATGAGCTGATCGCTCAGCTCATCACCTTGGAGCGGGAGTTCTGGGGGTATGTGGAGCGGGGCCAGGCGCCTCCGGCCGATGGGTCGGATTCGGCAGACCGGGCTTTGCGGGCGCTGTATCCCCGGGACACGGGTTTCACCCTGAACCTCAAGCATGACCTGGTGATGGGGGCGGTGTTCTCTGACCTGC
>CAYXSL010000307.1:0-3477 GCA_964466605.1 uncultured Verminephrobacter sp. | reverse complement strand
CGCCGATGGTGTTCAGAGAAAAACCACTCAGTCGCGAACTGACTGTTCCAGTATTTGAAACAATGCCGCGTGGCCTGGGCAGACAAAAAAAAGCCCGTGGCTCCTTTCAGAACCACGGGCAGGGCGGGCGCAAACCCTTCACGTCAAAGGCGGGCTATTGGCCGTCCCCGAGAGTTGCGCGCAAAGGTCCCCGGTCCCCGGTCCCCGGTCTCGGTCTCGGTCTCGGTCTCGGTCTCGGTCTCGGTCTCGGTCTCGGCCTTCTCAATACAGGTACACCGCGCCCGCGTTGGTTCGGCTTTCGTCGGCCTGGTTGCCGCCAATGCCGCTCGATCCCCCGTCTTCCGTCGAAGCCCCAACCGCCAGGGTATTGCCGTCACCCGACAGCGCCACCCGGCCACCAAAGCGGTCGCCACTGCCGGTGTTCGGCGCCTTCACATAGGCCTGCTGCGCCCAGGTGCCTGCGGTGCGCCGAAACACCAGCACGGCGCCTGCATCGCCGGCCGTGGTGTCGGCCTGGTTGCCGTTGAAGCCCGTGGCGGCGCTGTCGTCGCGGTACGAGGGCACCGCCAGCGTGTTGCCGTCGCTGGACATGGCGAGGTTGTTGCCAAAGCGGTGGTTCGCGCGGGTGTTGGAGGCCTTCAGGTAGGCCTGCGGCTGCCAGGTGCCGCCTGCGCGGGTGTAGACCAACACGGCCCCGGAGTTGGTCGCCAGGCCGTTGCTGGCCGGGGGCACCACATATACGCCCGTGTGGTCGCTGCTGTCCCCGTCCATGCCCACGGCCAGCGTGTTGCCGTCCCCCGACAGCATGACCGCCACGCCAAAACGGTCCAGCGCCAGAGGGCTCTGGGCCTTGAGGTAGGCCTGCTGCGCCCAGACCCCCGCCGTGCGCTGGAACACATAGGCAGCCCCAGCGTCCTGCAAAGAGTCATCGGCTGGGGTGGCGGCCGAGGCGCTGCGCTCAAAAAACGCGCCTACCGCCAGCGTGTCGCCACTGCCGGACAGGCTGAGGTAGATCCCGAAAAAATCACCTGCGCCCGCATTGGCGGCCTTGATGTAGCCCTGCTGCGCCCAGCTGGTGCCCGTGCGGCTGAACACATAGGCCGCACCGGACGATGCGAACGCCGCATTGCCATGGGCGCCAGTGAGGTCCCCGCTCTCGTAGTAGGCGCCCACAGCCAGGGTGTTGCCATCGGCAGAGAGCGCAACAAACGCGCCGAACAGGTCGAACGCAAACGTGTTGCTGGCCTTGATGAAGGCCTGCTGCGACCAAGTGCTGCCCGAGCGGGAATACACATACACCGCGCCGGAGCTGCTGGCCAGGTTGTTGCTGGGTGGCATCACCGCGAAGGTTCCTGTCTGGTCGCCGCTTTCACCGTCCGCACCAATGGCCAGGGTGTTGCCGTCGGCCGACAGGGCCACGGCATTGCCGAAGAAATCGTTGGCCTCGCCACCCGGCGCGGTGATGCGTGCCTGCTGCGACCAAGTGCTGCCGGTGCGGGTAAAAACATACACCGCCCCCATGTTGCCACCTTCGCCATAGGCCCCCACGGCCAGCGTGGTGCCGTTGGCGGACAAGGCCACCCGGTTTCCGAAGCGCGCTTGAACTGCGGTGCTGGCAGCCTTGAAGTAGCCAATGGCCTGCACCATGTCTGCCGCGACCGGGGCCGACGGGGCGCTGCAGCCGCTGATGTTGCAGGCGCGCACTGTGTAGGTGGCATTCAGCCGCAAGTGCAGCAACACCGGCACCGCATGCGCCAGCGCGGTGGTGGCGGTGGAGCCGATCTGCACGGCCGCCAGCGGGCCCGCGCCATCGGGGTCTTCGTACACGGTATAGCTGGTGGCGTGGGTGGCCGGTAGCCACGAGAAGTTCAAGGCCTTGGCCCCATAGGTGATGCCCAGGCCCAGGGGGGCAGCGGCGATGGGTGGCGGCGGCGGCGGTGGGGGCGGCACATCGATCGTGCGGCAGTTCACCCGCACCTGCGTGACCGGTGCCAATGCCACACCGGAGGCGCTGCTGACCTCGCAGAACTGGTCCTGGGGCTGCACCTGCACGGCCACCGAATAGGTGCTGCCATGGGGCACGGCCAGCGCAAAGCGGAAGCTTCCGTCAGCGGCCAGCGCCAGATCGGACATGCCATTGAGCCGCAGGGTCAGCGCCCCCGCCAGGCCCACCACGGTCCCGCCCACTTCATACGTGTTGGTGGTGCAACGGACCAGCACATTGGTGACCGGCCCCGCCACCACCCCGGTACCGTTCTCCACCAGGCAGGTCTGCCCGGTGGGCTGGGCGCGCACCACGATGTTGTAAGGCTCGCCCTGCGCCACCTGGGTGGCGTAGCTGCCGCTGGCGGTGATGGTCCACTCCCCGCGCGTGCCGTTGGCAAGCACCAGCACCCCCGCAAGCCCGGACACCTGGCCGCCCACCGGGTGCAGTACCGCAGTGGGCGGCGGGGCGGGCACGGCGTCGCCGCCGCCCCCACCGCAAGCCACCAGCAGGGCACCCGCCGCCCCTGCCAGCCAGCGGCTCACCCAGCGCCGGGCCACCGAGGCCGCGCGGAACAGCCCCCACCGGTGCGGGGGCACCCGGGGCCTCGCCGACCCGGCCCCTTCTCCCGGTTGCTGGGGGGGCTTGTTCCCGGTCGGGCGGGGAGTTTCGGTGCAGGGGGTGTCGGAGGAGGGCATCGGTGGTTTTCCGCAGAACTGACGACAAAGCGGCCACCCAGCCCGTCGGGCAGAAGGCAAGCGCAGGCCTGCACGCACTCTAGGTTTTGCGGGCCTGTACACCCACCCCACCGAAGCGGGGTTGACAGGCTGCAGCGCCGCCAGCGTGGCAACCCGCGCCCTGCCCGGGGCTGCCGCCCTGCAAGCCCTCGGGAGCGGCAGCCCCCATGCCATTGCTGGTCATGTCTTGAAACCGCCACAAATGCCCGTATCATTAGCACTCACTGCAGACGAGTGCTAACACCACTTTGCCTGCCGGAAGTTTGGTTGCGCCTGGATGCCCCGGGCGCTGAGTAAGTCAGCTTTTTTACTGAAAACAGGAGCATTGCAATGAACCTTCGCCCTCTGCACGATCGCGTGATCGTCAAGCGTATCGAAAGCGAAACCACGACCGCCTCCGGCATCGTGATCCCCGACAACGCTGCGGAAAAGCCTGATCAAGGTGAAGTGCTGGCCGTGGGCCCTGGCAAGAAGAACGACAAGGGCGAAGTGGTTGCCCTGAACGTGAAGGTCGGCGACCGCGTTCTGTTCGGCAAGTACTCGGGCCAGACCGTCAAGGTCAAGGGCGACGAGCTGCTGGTGATGAAGGAAGACGACCTCTTTGCAGTCGTCGAGAAGTAACTCCTTCTACCTCATTTACTCATTTTTTCATAGCTGCTCGCGCTTACTGGACAGGCGCAAACAGCCAGTTTGAATCAAATTTTAGGAGCCAAACATGGCAGCAAAAGACGTAGTTTTCGGCGGCGAAGCCCGCGC
>CAYXSL010000306.1:0-3502 GCA_964466605.1 uncultured Verminephrobacter sp. | reverse complement strand
GGCGCTGTGGTCAAACCCTTTGCCAATGCACCAGGGGCGGCCTTGCTTTTTCATGTCGTTTTGCAGGTCGCGGCGGGTCATGTCCAGGCCCACGGCGTAGCCGTAGATGTGCGATAGCGCATCAACCGCCGCAATGTTCTTGCCACCCTTGCCAATGGCCACCACCAGCTCGATCTCGTGGTGCAGGTTGGCGGTGAGGCTGGGGTAGGGCAGCTCGCCGGTTTCGCCGTTGTTGACCACCACGATGGCGTCAGCGGGCTTCATGAAGAAGAAGGGCGGCTCGCGGCCGGTGAAACCCATCTCCTTGGCGTGTTCTTCGTAGTTGCGGCCCACACAGTAGATGCGGTGCACGGGGAAGCGGTTGCCGCTGCCCACCACGGGCACGCTGGCCACGGGGGCGGGAGAAAACACGTAGCTCATGTCTGCCTTTCATTGGTCTTTATTCGTTGGGGCGCGCCCCGTGGCAGTGTGCCATGGCTGCGGGCCGCGTGCTGTGGGGCGCTACACTGGCACCCATGGCAAAGAGCTTCGATTTCCACAACACGCCGGGCCACCTGGTGCGCCGCGCCCACCAGCGGACCGTGGCGCTTTTCATGGAAGAGACGGCCGGGTTCGATGTGACGCCGGTGCAGTTCGCCATCCTGCACGAGCTGCTGGCCCAGCCGGGTGAAGACCAGGTCACCCTGGCAGCGCGGGTGGCGTTTGATGCGGCGACCTCGGGCTCGGTCATCGGGCGGCTGGAAAAACGCGGCTGGATCCGCCGCGAGCCAGACACCCGCGATCGCCGCCGCAAGCTCCTGTGGATCACGCCCGAAGGCGAGGTGGCCGCGCTGCAGATGCGCGATGCCGCCCAGCGTGTGCAGGAGCGCCTGATGGCTCCGCTGAACGCGCAGGAACGGGTGGACCTGATGTCCATCCTCTCCAAGGTGGTCTACAACCACCAGGACCCGGCGGGTACCTCGGGCGCCTGATCTGCGCTCTCGGCCGCCGGGGCGCCGGGGCGCAGCCGCACCAACATTCCCCGGCCCCTCCGCCGGTTCATCGATTCATCGACGGGTTTCTCATGCAGCTCTACAACTACTTCCGCTCCTCTGCCTCGTTCCGTGTGCGCATCGCGCTGCAGGTCAAGGGCTTGGCTTACGACTATCTGCCCGTGCACCTCGTCAAGGGCGAGCACAAGGCGCCGGAGTACGCCAGCCGCATCGGCGATGCGCTGGTGCCCACGCTGGTGACGGACGGTGGCACGGCGCTGTCGCAGTCGATGGCCATCATCGAATACCTGGACGAGACCCACCCCACGCCCGCTTTGCTGCCCGCAACCCCCCTGGCCCGCGCCCGTGTGCGGGCCCTGGCGCAGATGGTGGCGTGCGAGATCCATCCGCTCAACAACCTGCGTGTGCTCAAGTACCTGGTGCGCGACCTGAAGGTGGAAGAGGATGCCAAGAACGCTTGGTACCGCCACTGGGTGCGCAGCGGGCTCGAGGCGTTCGAGCGGCAGCTCGCGCTGCTGGCGCAAGAGCGCGCCGCCCAGGGCCTGGCGCCTTCGGTGCTGTGCTGGGGCGATACGCCCACCCTGGCCGATTGCTGCCTGGTGCCGCAGATCTTCAATGGCCAGCGCTTCAACGTGAACCTGGACGGCTTGCCACTCACGATGGGGGCGTTCGAGGCCTGCATGGCGCTGCCTGCATTCCAGCAGGCGCAGCCCTCGGCCTGCCCGGACTTCGAGGCCTGATGGCCATCCCCCCTACGCCGGGTGGTGCGGGCGCCGACTGGCTGGTGCCCGACTGGCCCGCGCCGCCCGGCGTACGGGCGCTGTGCACCACGCGGTCGGGCGGGGTTAGCCTGCCGCCGTACGACAGCCTGAACCTGGGCACCCACGTGGGCGACGAGCCGAACGCCGTTGCGGCCAACCGGTTGGCATTGCAAACAGCCTTGCAATCCCAGACGCCGACGGCCCGGGCCGTGTTCCTGAACCAGGTGCACGGCGACGGCGTGGTTCACCTGGATACTGCCACCCCCGATGGCACCGAGGCCGACGCCTGCGTGGCCACGGCTGCGGGTGCTGTCTGCACCATCATGGTGGCCGACTGCCTGCCGGTGCTGCTGGCCCACCGCAATGGCCAGGTGGTGGCAGCCGCCCATGCGGGCTGGCGGGGGCTGGCGGGCGAGGGTGGGCAAGGGGTACTGGAGTCAACTTTTGGGCTTTTTAAGGCCCTTGCGCGCGACCCTATTGCCCTTCCAGCTATAAAAAATGAAGCAAACACCGGCGCATCTGCGGTGGCTGTGGACACGCTGGCCTGGCTGGGCCCCTGCATCGGGCCCCAGGCGTTTGAAGTGGGCCCCGAGGTGCGCGCAGCGTTCTGCGACGCCGATGCCGCCGCGCAAACCTGCTTTGTGGCCCGCACAGACGCCCCGGGCAAATACCTGTGCGACCTGGCAGGCCTGGCCCGCTTGCGGCTGCGGGCCCTGGGCATCACCCAGATCTACGGCAACGACGGCACGGCCCCCTGGTGCACGGTGACCAACGTCTCACGGTTCTTTTCGCACCGGCGCGACGCTGCCGTGCTCGGCGCCAGCGGCCGGTTCGCCGCCTGCATCTGGCGTGGCTGATGCGCTTGCTGCTGCCCCTTGCTCCGCATCGTAGGCCGCCTGCTCCGCGGCCTCGCGCGCCTTGATGGCGCGCTTGCGCGACGGTGTGCCCAGGATGTAGACCAGGATGCCCATGGGCAGCACCCCATACAGCACGAAGGTGATGATGGCGCCGAGCAGCGTGCCCGTGGGGCTGGTGGCTTCGGCTACGGCCATCATGAGGGTGACGTAGGTCCAGGCGATGACGATGAGGTACATTGAATTGTGTTCACTGCAAGTGCCGGATCCGTTGCCATGCGCCAATGGGTCGGCAACAATGAACCCGAGGGGGAGATCGCCAAGGTCTTCTGCCGCTGCGAGCGATCAACCATTGAGGAAAGAGCATGAATTCTGAATCACCCTGGGCCGAGAGCGCCCAGCAGTTCCAACAGATTTTCGGGCAAAGCTGGTCGCAGGCGCTGCAATCGTTTCAGAAGATGGACCTGGGCACGCAAATGCCCACGGCCCCGGCGCTGCAGCTTTCGCAACCCAAGCTGCAGGCCTTGCAGCAGCAATACCTGAAAGAAGCCCAGGAGCTGTGGGCCCAGGGCCTGCAAGGGGCGCCCGAAGTCAAGGACAAGCGCTTTGCTGGCGAAGGCTGGGCCAGCAACCCGGTGGCGGCGTTCTCGGCCGCCGCTTACCTGCTCAACGCCCGCACCCTGATGGGCCTGGCCGACGCGGTAGAGGCCGACGAAAAGACCAAGGCCCGCATCCGCTTTGGCGTGGAGCAGTGGATGGCCGCCATGGCGCCCAGCAACTTCCTGGCCTTCAACGCCGAAGCGCAGAAAAAAGCCATCGAGACCAAGGGCGAGAGCATTGCCAAGGGCATGCAGAACCTGCTGCACGACATCACGCAGGGCGATGTGTCGATGAC
>CAYXSL010000305.1:0-3518 GCA_964466605.1 uncultured Verminephrobacter sp. | reverse complement strand
CCACGATGCCGATCACCAGCACCATGCCGAACATGGTCAGCACGTTGATCGAGAACCCGAGCGCCAGCAGCGTGGCGAACGTGCCCAGCAGGGCGATGGGCACCACGATGGTGGGGATGATGGTGTAGCGCCAGTTCTGCAGGAACAAAAACATCACCAGGAATACCAGGGCCACGGCTTCGAACAGGGTCTGCGCGACCTGCTTGATGGAGATGTCCACAAAGCGCGAGCTGTCGTAGGGAATGCTCCAGCCCATGCCTTCGGGGAAGTAGCGCGAGAGTTCATCCATCTTGGTGCGCACGGCCTTGGCGGCTTCGAGCGCATTGCCGCTGGGCGACAGCTGGACGCCAATGCCCACGGCAGGTTTGCCGTTGAGGCGCGCGGCCGTGGCATAGGCCTGGCCGCCCAGTTCCACGCGCGCCACATCCTTGATGCGCACGGTGGACCCATCCGTGTTGGCGCGCAGCACGATGTTGCCGAACTGCTCCACGCTGCTGAGCTGGCCGTTGACCACGACGGTGGCGGCAATGCCCTGGCCTGCGACGTTGGGCAGGTCGCCGATCGTGCCGCTGGCCACCTGCGCGTTCTGGGCGCGGATGGCGGCGGTGATCTCAGCGGCCGAGAGGTTGAAGCTCATCATCTTGGCCGGGTCGATCCAGATGCGCATGGCGCGTTCGGTGCCGAACAGCTGTGCCTGGCCGATGCCCTGCAGCCGCTGCAGCTCGGGCACGATGTTGCGTGAGGCGTAGTCGCCCAGGGCCACAGTGTCGGTCGCCGGGTTGGAAGACGACAGCATGGTGAACAGCAGGAAGTTGGAGCGCGACTTGTCCACGCGTACGCCCTGCTGGGTCACCGCCGAAGGCAGGCGGGGGGTGGCACGCGACAGGCGGTTCTGCACATCCACCTGCGCCAGGTCGGCATTGGTGCCGGGCTGGAAGCTCAGGGTGATGCTGCCCGAGCCGTCCGCCTGGGCCACCGATTCCATGTAGATCAGGCCGGGTGAGCCGTTCATTTCGCGTTCGATGACGGACAGAACGCTGTCCTCCAGCGTCTGCGCGGAGGCACCGGGGTAGGCGGCATTGATGACGATGGCGGGCGGGGCCACCGGCGGGTACTGGGCGATCGGCAACTGCGTGATCGCCACGCCGCCCATCACCATGATGAACAGGGCGATCACCCATGCAAAGATGGGGCGGTCGATAAAAAACTTGGCCATGCTGGGGTGCCCCTTATGGCTTGGCGGCAGAGGCCGGTGAGGAGGCGGGGGCCGCCGCCGGGGCAGCGGGTGCTGTGGCCGCACCAGGTGCCTGCCATGGGACAGGTTTTACCGGCGTGCCGGGCGGCAGCATTTGCAGCTTCTGGAAGCCATCGACCATCACCTTTTCGCCTGCCTTGAGGCCGTCAAGAACGACCCAGCGGTTGTTTTGCGCGGCGCTGATCTTGACGGTGCGCGCGGCCACCTTGCCATCGTCGCCCACCACGCTGACCGTGTCGCCCTGCTGGGTGCGGGTGACCGCCTGCTGGGGCAGGGTGATGGCGTTGCTGGCCTGTGCTTGCTCGAGGCGCACCCGCAGGTACAGGCCGGGCAGCAGCTCGCCCTTGGGGTTGGGGACTTCGGCGCGCAGCGTGACCTGGCCGCTGGTGGCATCGACCGACAGATCGGTGAACAGCAGCTTTCCGGACTGGGCGTATTCCGTTCCATCCCCGAGCACCAGCTTGACGCTCGCGGCCTCGGCGCTGCCAGCGCGTTTGAATTGGCCACTTTCCATCGCGCGGCGCAGCTGGAAGACGTCGCTGGCCGATTGGGTGAAGTTCACGTACACCGGGTCGATCTGTTGCACCACGGCCAAGGCGGTGGCCTCGCCCTGCCCG
The DNA here is from genome assembly GCA_964466605.1 of uncultured Verminephrobacter sp. Lineage (GTDB taxonomy): Bacteria > Pseudomonadota > Gammaproteobacteria > Burkholderiales > Burkholderiaceae_C > Acidovorax. The sequence continues at coordinate 1,646 of CAYXSL010000305.1, read as the reverse complement.
ACCAGGGCGCCTTCGGTCACCAGCGCCCGGCCGATGCGGCCTGCAATGGGCGAGGTCACGCTGGCATAGCCCAGGTTGATGTCGGCTGTGCGCACCGCCGCCTTGGCGGCCGCCACATCGGCTTGCGCCTGCTTTTCAGCGGCTTCGGCGTTCACAAAATCTTGCTTGCTGATGGCGTTGGCGCTCACCAGCGGGCGGTAGCGCTCGACCTGGGCGCTGGCTTGTGCGAGGTTGGCCTGGGCCTTGGCCAGGTTGGCGCGGGCGCTCTCTGCCGCTGCAGCGTAAGGGGCCGGGTCAATGCGGAACAGGGGCTGGCCGGCTTTCACATCGCTGCCTTCCTTGAACAGGCGCTGCTGCAGGATGCCTGCCGCGCGGGCACGAACCTGCGCGACTCGGGAAGCTTCGACACGGCCGGGCAGCTCGGTCACAAGTCCCACATCTCCAGGCGTTGCGGTAACCACTCCCACTTCTACCGGAGGCATCTGGGGGGCGCCAGCAGCCGCTTTGCCATCGGTTTTGCCACAGGCTGCCAGTAGGACTGCAAGGGTGCCGGCCGCTACGAAGGCGAGCGTCGTGCGGTTGGAGGCCGAGCGAAAGGAGGGTATGACGGATGCGTCACGCAGTTTGGGCATGAGAGTCCTTGTGATTGGCGTCAAGAAATGGGGTTGTAGGGGATGGGGTGCCCGCCAGCGGCAACCCAAAACAAGAGCCCGACAAAACAAGTGCGCGATTATACATACAATCATGAATGTATAATTATGACAAGCCGGTGCCGAGGGGGTGCCGTTGCCGGATGGGATGGCCAAGCCGAGGAGATAAATAGATATGGCGCGTCGAACCAAGGAAGATGCGATTGCCACGCGTAACAGCCTGATGGATGCGGCTGAGCGGGTTTTTGGCGAAAAAGGGGTGGCGCGGGCCTCGTTGAGTGATATTGCCCAGGCGGCAGGCGCCACCAGGGGGGCTATCTACTGGCACTTCAAGGACAAAGTGGATCTCTTTGGTGCCATGATGGACCGGGTGACCTTGCCGCTGGAGCGGGGGTTTGGGGCGCTGGAGGAGAGCACCTGTCCGGATCCTGTGGGGCGGCTGCGTGCGGTGCTGGCGCTGGTGTTGCACGGGGTGGCGTCAGACGAGCGAACCCGCAGGGTGTTCGAGATTGCGCTCTACAAGGTCGAGTACGTGGGGGAGCTGATTGGCGTGCGTGATCGGCACATCGCGGCCTCGGATGGCTTTACCAACCAGTTGGCGCGCGACTTTGAGTTGGCTGCCCAGGCGCAGCGCGTGGTTTTGCCGATGACGCCTGTGGAGGCGGCGGTGGGGTTGCATGCCTTGTTTGATGGATTGATTCGCAACTGGATTCTGGGCGGCGGAGTATTTGATCTGGAGCGGGTGGGGCGGGTGGGGACCGATGCGTTCCTGGTGGGGTTGGGTTTGACCTTGCCGGTTGCTGAAGAGTCTGCGGCGGCTGGGTGATGGTTTTGGTGGTGGCTGGCTTGGGGTTTTGAAGGTTTGGTGTTGTGTCGGGGCGGCTTGTTGCCAATAGAGGTCAGCCGCGTGCGATAATTCAAGGCTGTACCGGTTCAGTCCAGCGGCTGTAGCTCAGTGGATAGAGTATTGGCCTCCGAAGCCAAGGGTCGTGGGTT
>CAYXSL010000304.1:0-3530 GCA_964466605.1 uncultured Verminephrobacter sp. | reverse complement strand
TGGGCGCCTCGCAACTCGACCGCACCATCTGCGCGTCGGCCGGTGCCGAAGCCCTGGTGCAAACGCTGGGCGGCAAGGTGGGCATGAAGGTGGAGTTTTTTGCGCAGGCAAAGCTCATCCTGATCTGGGGCAGCAACTCGATTGGCAGCAACCTGCATTTCTGGCGCTATGCGCAGCAGGCCAAACGCAACGGCGCACGGCTGGTATGCATCGACCCGCGCAAGACCGAAACCGCCGACAAGTGCCACGAGCACATTGCCCTGCGCCCCGGCACCGACGCCGCGCTGGCGCTGGCGCTGATGCACGAGCTGATCGCGCACGACTGGCTGGACCACGACTACATCGCCCGCCACACGCTGGGCTGGGAGCAGCTGCGCGAACGCGCCCTGCAATGGCCGCCCGAGCGCGCCGCCGAAATTTGCGGCGTGCCCGTGGAGCAGATCCGCCAGCTCGCCCGCGACTACGGCACCACGCAACCCGCCGCCATCCGCCTGAACTACGGCATGCAGCGCGTGCGTGGTGGCGGCAATGCGGTGCGCGCCGTGGCCTGCCTGCCTGCGCTCACCGGCGCGTGGCGCCACCGTGCGGGCGGCATGCTGCTGTCCAGCTCGGGCCAATTCCCCGCACAGCGCGCCGTGCTGCAGCGGCCCGACCTGATGCCCGCCAAGACACCTCGCACCATCAACATGTCCACCATTGGCGACGACCTGCTGCGGGAGGCCTCGCCCGCGTTTGGCCCGAAGGTGGAGGCCCTCGTGGTCTACAACAGCAACCCCGTGGCCGTGGCGCCGGAGTCGGGTAAGGTGGTGCAGGGCTTTGCGCGCGAGGACCTGTTCACCGTGGTGCTGGAGCACTTCCGCACCGACACGGCCGACTACGCCGACTACATCCTGCCCGCCACCACGCAGCTCGAACACTGGGATGTGCACCTGAGCTACGGCCACACCGACGTGGTGCTGAACCGCCCGGCCATTGCGCCGCAGGGCCAGGCGCGCAGCAACGCACAGATCTTCCGCGACCTGGCCGCACGCATGGGCTTCACCGCGCCCTGCTTTGCCGACAGCGACGAAACCCTGTGCCGCCAGGCCTTTGGCGACGCGGTGGACTACACCTTGCTCGAAACCCAGGGTTTTGCCACGCTGGCCATCCCCGATGCGCCGTTTGCCGAGGGGCACTTCCCGTCCCCCTCTGGCAAATGCGAGTTCTACAGCGCCCGCCTGGCCGCACAGGGCCTGGACGGCCTGCCCGACCACCTGCCCAACTACGAGCTGCAGGGCACGGATGCACGCTACCCGCTGGCCATGATCTCGCCGCCTGCGCGCAACTTTTTGAACTCCACCTTCGTGAACGTGCAGAGCCTGCGCAACATCGAAGGCCGCCCGGTGCTGGAGATCCACCCCGACGACGCCGAAGCGCGTGGCATTGCCAACGACGCCGTGGTGCGCGTGTTCAACGACCGGGGCAGCTACCTGTGCCACGCCACGGTGTCGCGCCGCGCACGGCCGGGTGTGGTCAACGGCCTGGGCATCTGGTGGCGCAAGATGGGGCTGGAAGGCACCAACGTGAACGAAGTGACCAGCCAGGCACTGACCGACCTGGGCCGCGCGCCCACGTTCTATGACTGCCTGGTGGAGGTGGAGGCCAGCGCGGCAGAGACGACACTCCCCGCCTGAGCGGATACACCTGAAATGCTATTATTTTTGTAGCTTAAAAGGCTTATCCGTTGCGCGCAGACGGCCTTTTTGCTTAAAAATCCGCTGCCCTCACCGCCACTGCCGCCCCAGAAACTCCGCCACCTGGTTCTCCAGCGTGGCGTGGTAGGCCACGCGGTCGAAGCCCTCGGGGTTGGCGGCTGCGTCGCCTGCGTCCGATGGCAGGGGCCAGGCGGCCTGGGCCATGAAGGCAAAGTGCCCGGCGCCTGGCACGGTGCTCGCGTCCACCCCGGGCACATGGGCCGCCACATGCTGGCCGTGGTACTTGCCCTGCAGCACCACGTCGCGCTCGGCCATGACCACCTTCACGGGCACGGAGATGGCGGCCAGACTCTGGGGGGTGAAGACCACGGCCATGGGCGCGAGGGCCACCACGGCGCGGATGCGGGGGTCGGCCACCGAGACCAGCGGGCCATCCTGCGCGCCGCCCGCAGAAGCGGCCGGGGCCACGGGGCGGCTGGCGCCCTGGGCCGACGTGAGTTTGCCCAGGCTGCAGAAGCCCGGGTCGTCCGAGACGCTGCGGCAATGCTGTACGGCGCGGGCGGGTTCGGCCTGTGCACCGGCCAAGGCCAGCACGGTGTAGCCACCGGCCGAGTGCCCCACGGCACCGATGCGCCCGGCGGGAATGCGGGGGCCCCAGTCGGGGTGGGCCAGCAACGCGTCCAGCACGCGGCTCACCTGGCGCGGGCGTTCGCTGAAGTAGCGGCCCGAGGTGATCATCGACCGGTCTTCCCAGTTGTCGCCCGGGTGGCGCGGCGCGGCCACCAGGTAGCCATCGGCCGCCAGGCGCGTGGCCAGGTTGTGGTGGCCCAGCTCATGGCCGCCCGTGCCGTGCGAGAGGAGAACCAGGCCCTTGAGCGGCGCAGCGGCCACCGGAGCGCCCGGCGTGACCACAGGCCGCCACGAGCCCATGGGTTGGGTGCGCGCCACGGCGGGGGTGGGGTAATACAAGGCCACGGTCACGGGCTCGGCACCCGGGACCACCAGGGTGCGCAGCCCGGCGTATTGCGCCGATGCCGGGGCGGCCCAGGTCAGCAGCGCCACGAAGGCAGCCAGCAGCGGGGCACGGGCCAACCGCCATGTGGTGCGGAGGGCCAGGAGGAGAAGGATGAGGATCACGGTGCGCCTTTCGTCAATGGCCGCCCGGGGTGGCGGCTTGACGGCACTGTAGACAGCGCCCGTTGCAGGCTCCAGCGCCTTGCGACGAAACGCCGCAGCGCGGCGCGAAATGCAGAACGGAAGGCGGGAGCAGATGCCCGCCCCCCTGCACGACGGCTTACAGCGCGGCTTCGAGGATGCGGCGGCTCACGGCGGGCGTGATCTCGCGCTGCTCACCCAGCGTGACCATGCCGTGCGCTTCGAGCTGCGCCACCACAGCGTTCACGGTGTCGGCGCCCAGGCCGTAGCCCGACAAGCGCGTGGCGATGCCCATGCTTTCAAAGAAGTCGCGCGTGCGCTCGATGGCGGCGGTGATGCGCTCGTCGTCCGTGCCGGTGGTGATGCCCCACACGCGCTCGCCGTACTGCAGCAGCTTGGCGCGCTTGGCCACCCGGCGTTCGTTAAGCAGCGCAGGCAGCACGATGGCCAGCGTGCGCGCATGGTCGATGCCGTGCAGGGCCGTCAGCTCATGGCCGATCATGTGGGTGGCCCAGTCCTGCGGCACACCCGCGCCGATCAGGCCGTTGAGTGCCATGGTGGCCGCCCACATGAGGTTGGCACGGTCGTCGTACACGGGCTCCGGTGCTGTCAGCAGGCGCGGGCCCACCTCGATCAGCGTCTGCAGGATGCCCTCGGCAAAACGGTCCTGCACGGGCGCGT
>CAYXSL010000303.1:0-3581 GCA_964466605.1 uncultured Verminephrobacter sp. | reverse complement strand
CGTTTGGGGATGAGCAGCCGACCACGGCGGCCAAGCGGTTTACGAGTGAGATGACCGTGCCGACGACGGGGGCGACCAGCATTCCGGATGTCACGTTCAACCTGCGGTACCCGGGGCAGTACTTTGATAAGGAGACGGGGCTCCATTACAACTACTTCCGCAGCTACCGGCCAGCGGACGGAACCTACACGCAGGCTGATCCGATTGGGCTGGATGGGGGGTGGAACGGATACCTCTACGCTGAAGCTAGTCCCCTGATGTTTACAGACCCGCTTGGCTTAGCGCCGGATGGTCATCATTGGGTGATTGGCCCCATTCGCAATGATCCAAATTTGTCGCCCGAAGCGCGCCAAGTGTTTCGAGACGCAAAAACAGGCTATTACGGGGAGCGCCACGGCTGGGATAAGCCGCACTCGGAATACAACAAGGGGGTTCAAGAGCTATGGAATTCCAAGAAATTTGATCCGCCGAACATGTCTAAAGCCCAGGCGCAGGACTTTGTACGCGAGGTGATGCGAAGCGGCGATCCTCGTGTTGCGTCCTATCGCCGAATGATCATCAATCAATGCATCAACTACGGTATGCGTAGAGGTGGCTGGACACGCGGAGGCTCTGAACAATGAGTGCAGTACCTGACGATGTGCTGAATGAAAAACTGGGCGGCATTCAACTGGCTTTGTTTGAGTTGATATGGCCCTCGTTTACTTGGATTGGATGCATCTACATTGCCATCAGTCCTGGGACGTGTTCCGTCCATGTGCAAGCCGACGAAGTGCAATCAGACGTTGAGTGGGATGACTGCACTAGGCTGCTCGTCGAAGTATTTGAACCTTACCTAGACGGGTCAAAAACTCAACTTGATTTGGCGTGCAGTACCAGCCCACCTGCAGGCGCCGCTTTCAAAGAGGTCATGTCACAAGCGATCTTCAAAATGATCGCTAAAGAGGTTGCGCCATGGCGATTAGACGCAGGTCGATAGTGCTTCAAAATTCATAGCTGCTCGTCTACGTAACGGGGTCAGGTCTTGTCTTTTGCCTAAATCACAAAATGCAGGGTTCAGACCGAAGTGCAACCCGCCCCACGCATGCCTGCTTGTAGTTGCCTCGTGCTACCAAATTGATAGCTTCCAGCGCATACCCATCAGGCGGAAACGCCCAATTTGACTCAAAACCCAGCAAGGCCAACCGCCTGCTGGGCCTTGCGCAGCCCGCTGGCGCTGGATGCAACAGCGCCGCATGCAAACCCGCCAGCACCAACAACCTGAACAATCTGCTGGCCGATGACGGCGATGACGGAGACAGCGACAAGGCCCCCAAGGCGAACAGCCCGGCCTCATCCAGCAACTGCTCAACTTCTTCTTCAGCAAGCTCTGGAGCCCCGCCACCAGCGATGCCGAGAAGCTGGGCTGGACCTTCAGGTATTCGAGGCGCTGCTCAACCCGCGCTGCACTGCGAGGCCTTGGCACGCGCATTGAGCCGTGACACAACAGGGTGTACCGGCCTCAGCCGTTCGCTGAAGCCGTGGCTTGTTCAAACACAAACCCCAGTGCGCGGATCTCGTCCTCGCTCATATGCACCTCTATCAGCTCTGGCTGCCTCGCTTCGATTGCGCGGCGACGCTCATAGTTGGTGGGAGGGCCATTGTCGATCTGGCGGCGATCTTTGCCGCTGCGCCGCTCCGCGCTTCTTCTGTGTTCGACGGTCATGCTGCTGGTGGGTTAATTGGGATGGGTGTTTGGATGTGTTTTGGAGACTCCCCTTTGCGCCATTTGGCTGAACCCCATGCAACGCGTTGTCGCTTTTTGACTGCCTGCAACGGGTCGGGAAGTGCGATTTGAAAGATACCTCTGCCCAACAACTGTGAGAAGGAGGCATGACATTTGTTGACGATCTGCGCCGCCGGAACGTGTCAGGGACGTGAAGGTAGCTGTCGCATCCCGAAGCGGAGGATGCAAGCTGAAGTACAGCCCACTCCCAAGTGCGGGCTTGCGGCTGTTAGAAGCTCCTAAATTGATAGCTATTAGCGCTTACCCATCAGGCGGAAACGCCCAATTTGGCTCCAAACCCAGGAATGCCAGCGCCGCTGCGGGGCCGCCAGCGCATCCAGCCTCATACGCCCTGGTGCTGACCAGTCCCGGCTTGCATGCCAGACCCTGGTGCCCACTAGTCTTTCACCAGCGCCCACACCAGCGCCACCCCCGCCGCCACCAGGTCGCCGGTGAACGAGCTGTCGCTCGCATCACTGGCGCTGGTGAATGCACGCTTTTGCCGCTCGCGTTCGGCGCGGCTGCGGTCGCGCTCCAGGGCCACCAGGGCGTCGCCGATGTCCACCGAGGGGGTGGCGTGGGTGGTGCGCTCGGTGCTGGCCTTGGCGTAGCCCTCCATGGCGCGCACCACGGCGTCGGGGTCGATGAGGGAGAAGGCGGCGCGGCAGTAGGGGCAGGCGTGGTCCTTGCGGATGTCCACGGGGGCGCCGCAGCTGGTGCAGTAGATGGCGCCCACGCGTTTGGCCAGGTCGTCGATTTCGGGGCGCGTCATGTGGCGCACAAAGCCTTTTTCGACCATGAAGGACGAGAAGGTGCTGAAGCGGCCATGCTGGCGCGCGCAGCGGTAGATCATGTAGCGGCCGCTGCGCACCACGTCAAAACCCTTGGCCAGGCTGGTGTTGCACCGTGGGCAGGCCATGCTGTCGGCCAGGGGATGGTGCTGGTCGGTGCGGTGTTCGTGCAGCAGGCGGAACAGCTCGACCACCGACTGGGGCGTGAGCTTGAGGTTTTCGTGCCGATCGAACCACAGGCCCTGGCAGGCAAAACAGATGTCCAGCTCCAGTGTGTGCCCCTGGTTGCTGGTGAAGCGGTGGGCCTGCATGGGCTGGCGGCAGGAGGGGCAGGACGGCAAAGGGTGCATGGCGGCGGTGCCTGTAGCAGACAGAGCGGGGTTGGCCCAAATGCTAACCCGGCGCAAGGCAGGCGGGCGCCGGGCGAATGACGCGCAGGTTCACGGCAAAGCCATGCCCATCCACTAGCATTCGCGCCTCAACAACAAGGAACCAGCAAGATGGGATTCATGAACTGGCGCACAAAAAGCGCCGATGTGCTGCAACAAGGCGGGGTGATTGCGCCCGATGAGCGGCTGCCCTGGCCGCAGACGGCGGTGATGGGGGTGCAGCATGTGATTGCGATGTTTGGCGCCACGGTGCTGGCGCCCATCCTGATGGGCTTTGACCCGAACGTGGCGATTTTGATGAGTGGCGTGGGCACGCTGATCTTCTTCCTGGTCACCGGCGGCAAGGTGCCCAGCTACCTGGGGTCGAGCTTTGCGTTCATTGGCGTGGTGATTGCGGCCACGGGCTATGCGGGCCAAGGGGCCAATGCCAACATCGGCGTGGCGCTGGGCGGCATCATCGCCTGCGGCTTGCTCTACACGCTGATTGGTGCGCTGGTGCAGGCCATTGGCACGGGCTGGATCGAGCGCTTCATGCCGCCCGTGGTGACGGGCTCGGTGGTGGCGGTGATCGGGCTGAACCTGGCAGGCATCCCCATCAAGAACATGGCGGCCAGCAACTTTGACAGCTGGATGCAG
>CAYXSL010000302.1:0-3653 GCA_964466605.1 uncultured Verminephrobacter sp. | reverse complement strand
GGCGGTGCGGGAGGTGCTGGCGACCAACACGGCGCTGGAAGCCCAGCTCAAGCAGACGATTCAACAGCGCATGGGGGATTCCAGTCGGGCGGTGTTTGAGAACGGTGAGGTGAGTTTCAAACGCAGCCGGGATGGGACGCAGCTCGATACAGCGCGGCTGACCAAGGAGCAGCCGGAGATCGTGAAGGCGTACACGGTGCCGAAGCCGGGGAGTAGAAGGTTTCTGGTGCAGACCTGAGGTGGGCCATCGAGGACATCTTGGCCATCTGCGTCACAGGTTCATTCAGTTCATTTTTCATACACGCATCCCCAGACGGGCTTCATCGGTGACGGTGAGGCCCGTTGTGTTTGGGGGGTGTTCACATTCAACAAGGAGATTCACATGCTCAAAGGTTTGGCTTTGACACCGCCCGTGATCGGGCGCATTGCGATTGGGCGGGTGGTGGAGAAGGCGGGACGCCGTCTTCCGGAGAAGGACGATGAGTTCACCCTGACCAGCCAGGTGCAAAACAAGGAGGGGTGGGTTCCACATCCGGTGGATGCCCAGTTGCGCAAGGATCCAGGGGCCAAGCTGCGCAGCATTCCGGTGCGGCTGCTGTTTGACGATCCGGATCTGAGCCTGCGGGCGAACTACACCATGTTTGACCGGGCGACCGGCAGGCCGCTGTGTGTCGGGGATGGCGAGAGCTGCAAGCGGGTGACGCTGTCGGGGATGCAGTCCCTGCCCTGCCCTTCACCTGCAGTGTGTGCACTCGCGCAGGATGGGAACTGCAAGCCCTATGGGCGGTTGCATGTGCGGGTAGAGGCTGAGGGGAATACCGAAGCGGGTATGGCGGATATGAGTGGCGATGAACTGGGCAGCTTTGTGTTCCGGACGACGGGGTTCAACAGCATCCGGACCCTCTCAGCTCGGCTGCGGTATCTGTTTGCGGTGTCGGGTGGGTTGCTGGCCGGGTTGCCTCTGGAGCTTCGGCTGCGGGGCAAGTCCACCACGCTGTCGCACCGCACGCCGATCTACTACGTGGATTTGACGCTGAGAGCGGGAAGTAATCTGGCCCAGGTTGTGGCGTTGGCGCGGCAGGAGCGGGAGCAGCAGGCTGCGCTGGGGCTGGATCAGGCAGCGCTGGATGACGCTGCGCGGCAGGGTTTGGCGCTGGGGGAGTTCGAGGAGTCGGTGGAGGAAGGGATAGACGTTGTGGAGGAGTTCTATCCGGAATCCGATACGGACGGCGATGGCGCGGGAGTCTCGCCGCAATCGGCCAAAGATCCCTCCGGCCCCATCTCCCTGCGCAGCAAGCTGAACCGGCGACAGGAAGCCGTGGCGGCGCGTACAGCGGCAACCGGTGATCCTGGGGCAGCCCATGTCGCCGCCTGAGGGCGTGGTCCACCGGTATGCGTTGGGGTTGGTGATGGAGACAGCACCCAGCTATCGGCACAGCACGGACCCAGAATCAGGCCTCGTGGCATTGCCCGGAACCCTGGTGCGCTCGCCAGTGCCGCCCCACCGCACGGGGGCAGTGGCACTGCAGCAAGCGGTGGCTTTGCTCAACGGGAAGCGCGTTGCGGTTCCTTCGGTGGTCACTGCTGCGGCGATGTGGCGCCATGCCCGAAGGCATTTGGGAGGGTTTCGTGTGGAACTGGCCTGGGAGCAGGAATCTTCGGCCTTGCTGGCGCAGTGCCTGGGTGCGGTGTCGGCTGGCGGTCTGGTGTTGCTGCAGTGGCAGTCTTTGTCTCAGAACCCGCACGACTCACGGCGCACACACGCCCCGCCTTCGCGCTGGATGCTTGTGGTCGGGATGGAAGGGCCTTGGCATTCAGGCGGGGTGGGCGATCTGGTGCAGGCAGAGACCGGGGCTTCGGCTTCGGCTTCGGCCTTGCTCGTGCTGGATGTCACGGTGCCACCGGTTTGGGGGTGTGGGCACAACCAGCATCTCAAGCCCGGGGCCCATCCGGACCATGCGGGGGCACGCCGGGCGGGGTTGTTTCGGCCGGTGTGGACGGCACGCACTTTGAACGGCGGGCTGGACTGTGGGTTGGTGATTGCGGCTGTGGTCCTTCAACCTCCTGTGTCTTTGTGACAGCAGTCCTACGGTCCTACCTCTTGCTCAACCTGGCTCTGTCGCCGGATCAGTCGGAGGTGTTACTGCGCCGCGCCCGGGGCGCTTGCGTTCCTTGGTCCCGCTGCGTGGTGGGCTCGGGGGGCGCAGGCGTACCCAGGCGGTTTTAGGGGCTGTGTCGGTGTCGCGGCGGTACGTGAGATCGAACTCGCAGGATTCGGTGAGTACCTGTTGCCAGCTGCTGCAGCGGTATTTTTGTGGGGTCTGGGTGGGATGGCGCGCGAGCATCTGCGCTTTGACGACGTCGAAAGCCACCCAGTCTTCCCCCGCGAGGGCTTGCACCTCCTCGCGCAGCGCTCGCACGATGCCGGTATCTCGCCACTCGAAGCTGCCATCGGGGTTGATGCCGTAGATCAACAGATTGAGATAGGCGTCAGACTGCACAAGCGAGGCCAGGGCCACTCTCCCTTGGTGCAAGGTCATCAACCATGCTCTCAGTTCCTGGTAATGGATGTCGATCCGCTGGAAAGCCTCCTGCAGGTAGGCCATGGCATCTATGCACCCTTGTTCATCCCAGAGATCGAAGCGGTACAGGAAGTGATGCACCAGCTCGTTGCGCAGGGACACAAGCTCCTGGATGGCGGACCTGGTCTGCTCCCTTCGCTCCAAGGACTGGGGCATTCGGAAGCTGTGAGCGAATGAGATGCGGTCGGTCGGTGTCTTGCCTTCGGGCAGAAGCTCACGCTCGAATCCCTCTGGGACTACGAAGGTTTCGAAGAGGAGGCCCGCCAGCTGTCCGAGTGTCTGGTTGGACAGCTTCTGTGCGCGCTGAGTTTGCTGGGTTTCCAGTGTCTCCGCGGGGCCCACGAACTCGTGGTGTGCGAGCAGGACCTTCAGGGATTTCTCGTACTGCTGGATGCGAACCATGCAGCGGCCCAACAGGCGCTGCACTTCGCGCTGGATTTCTGGGGCGCTGATCTCTGGGGGCAAGGAGTCGGGGGTCATGCGTGCGGCATTGTTGCCGGGGCGTCCGGCATCGCGTTGCACCCGAAGACTTGGCCCATGCGCTCTAACCAATCAGAAACTGGTCGCGATCCTTGCCTGCAATCCACTGGGGGGGCTTGCCTCGGCCGGTCCAGGTAGCTCCCGTTTGGGGATCGCGGTACTTGGCGGCAACCTTCTTGGGGGCGGGCTTCCAGGGGAAGACCTGCTGGGCTGTGAAGCCGAATTCCTGAACGAGTTGCAGGACGGTTTGCAGGGCCTGGGCGGACTCGGCCTTCTTGGCATTGGCGATTTGTTCGTCGAGGAGTGTTTTTTGGGCCAGGAGTTCGGCGTAAGTGGTCATGGAGCAAGGGCTTCTGAAAAGCGTCGTCGAGATCGTGGAAGAGTGATTGGGCTTTGTAGCACCAAAACAGGAGAAATCTAAAGCCGTGCGTTCCATTCATGCCTGTCAATCCCTGAAATGGGGAATGAGCAGACTGGCAGGTATACGGGTTATCGTCCCGGGCGCTGCCAACGTCCCATCGACTCTCGCAAGGGGCTGGTGTTAGTGCCAGTGCAAACGTGATCAGCAGTGCCAGTCGAACATTGACCAGG
>CAYXSL010000301.1:0-3664 GCA_964466605.1 uncultured Verminephrobacter sp. | reverse complement strand
TGTAGGGCTGCAGCGCGATGGGCACGGCAACGCTGCCGTCTTCGCGCTGGTAGTTCTCAAGCACGGCCACCAGTGTGCGACCGACCGCCAGCCCCGAGCCGTTGAGTGTGTGTACGAATTCGTTTTTGCCTTGTGCGTTTTTATAGCTCGCTTGCAGGCGGCGGGACTGAAAGGCTTCGCAATTGGACACCGCGCTGATCTCGCGGTAAGTGTTTTGCGCGGGCAGCCAAACTTCCAGGTCATAGGTCTTGGTCGAGCCAAAACCCATGTCGCCGGTGCACAGCAGCATGACGCGGTACGGCAGGCCCAGCGCTTGCAGCACGGCCTCGGCGTGGCCGGTCATTTCTTCCAGCGCTTCATAGCTTTTGTCGGGGTGCACGATCTGCACCATCTCGACCTTGTCGAACTGGTGCTGGCGGATCAAGCCCCGGATGTCACGCCCGCCGCTGCCGGCTTCAGAGCGGAAACACGGTGTGTGGGCCGTGAGCTTGATGGGCAGGTCGGCCTCCGGCGTGACCACGTCGCGCACAAAATTGGTCAGCGGCACCTCGCTGGTGGGGATGAGGTACAGCGCGGTGTTGTCGGGCACGGGCTCGCCATCCTGGCCGCCCTTTTTGGCGGCAAACAGGTCGCCTTCAAACTTGGGCAACTGGCCCGTGCCCTTGAGCGAGTCGGCATTCACGGCGTAGGGCACATAGCACTCGGTGTAGCCATGCTCTTGCGTCTGCACGTCCAGCATGAAATGGGCGAGCGCGCGGTGCAGGCGGGCGATGGGGCCCTTCATGACCGTGAAGCGCGAGCCCGAGAGCTTGGCGCCCATGTCGAAGTCCAGGCCCAGCGGGGTGCCCAGGTCCACGTGGTCCTTCACTTCAAACGCAAAACTGGGGACAGTGCCCCAGCGGCGCACTTCCACATTGCCCGATTCATCGCTGCCCACGGGCACGGATTCGTGCGGCAGGTTGGGCACAGCCACCAGCATGGCCAGCAGTTCGGACTGGATCTGCTCCAGGCGGGCGGCGGATTGCTCCAGCTCCACCTTGCCTGCCGCCACCTGGGCCTTGACGGCTTCGGCGCCGTCCTTGTCGCCCCGGCTCATCAGCATGCCAACCTGCTTGGACAGCTGGTTGCGCTGGGCCTGCAGCTCTTCGGTGCGGGTCTGCAGCGTCTTGCGCTCGGACTCCAGGGACTGGAAAGCGGAGACGTCCAGGAAGGCCTGGGGTTTTTTGCGGGTTTCCAGCCGCGCGATGGCGGTGTCGAGGTCTTTGCGGAGAAGGAAGATGTCAAGCATTGCTGGATTTTAAAGGGGTGGTCGGCCTCGGCTCAGGCGAGGTTTGCCGGGTCGAAGTTGGCGCCGCAAAGAATCAGGGCCACGGTCTCTTGGGGCTGCGATTTGTACGCGCCGGTCTGCAGCGCGGCCAGGCCCAGTGCAGCAGCAGGTTCCACGGCCAGTTTCAGCTCCTTCCACAGCCACAGCTGGGCGGCGCGGATGGCGTCGTCGGGCAGCAGCAGCGCATCGTGCACGTGGCGCTGGCTCACCTCCCAGCCGATGGCGCCGATGCGGCGGGCGCCGAGCGAGTCGGCGGCCACGCCACCCACGTCCACATCCACCGGCTGGCCTGCAGCACGCGCCGCATGCAGCGTGGGGGCACGCTCGGGCTCCAGCGCGACCACATGGGCGCGGCTTTCCACCCACGCGGCCACGCCGCCGATGAGGCCGCCGCCGCCCACGCTGACCAGCACCGTGTCGGGCAGGCGGCCGCCCTGCTCCTCCATCTCCAGCGCCAGCGTGCCCGCGCCCGCCACCACCTCGGGCTGGTCGTAGGCGTGGGCCTGCAGTGCGCCCGTGGTCTTCTGGCGGGCCACGCAGGCTTCAAAGGCTTCGGAATACGCAGCGCCGGTGACGACCACCTCGGCCCCCAGGGCGCGCAGGCGGGCGCGCTTGGCTTCGGGCGAGACCTCGGGCACAAACACCTCGCAGCGCACGCCCAGGGCCTGGGCTGCGGCCGCCACGGCGATGCCAGCGTTGCCGCCCGAAGCGATGATCACGCCGCTCTCGGGCACGGGATTGGCGAGCAGCCGGTACAGCATGCCGCGCGCCTTGAAGCTGCCGCCCACCTGCAGGTGCTCCAGCTTGAGCCAGACCTCGGCGCAGTCCACACCCAACGACTTGCCGGACAGGCGCATCAGCGGCGTGGTGCGCAGAAAGTCGGGCTGGGTGGCCAGTTGGCGGCGGGCAGCGGCTATGGCGGCGCGGTCGATCATGCAGGGGCTCCGGAGGGCAGGTGGTGTCAAAAGAAGGGGCAGTGTAGGGGCTGCCCGCAACATGCAGTCACAAGGCTGACTGCACGAACGCCCCACAACTGCCGATAACATGGACAGAGCAGCCCCCACCCAACGCCCGTTGCGGGCCAGCCGCAGGAGGAAAGACATGTTCTTTGTGTTCGGCCCGTCGGGCCAGATGTACCGGGGCGGCCCGGAGAACCTGGCCCAGATCTCGTCGGTGCGGCGCGTGCAGCGGCCCCAGGCGCTGCGCACCCGGGCGCTGGACCTGCCGGGGGAGCCCGCGCCTGTCTTCCCCGCCCCGCCCCACGCGGCCACGGCAGAAGCCACCACGCCCGCCGTGGTCAACCTGCGCACGCAGGACGCCGTGAGCGCCTACGCGCAAACCGAACAAGGCCCCCAGCATGCCCGCCAGCCGCTGACCCGGGTGAGCGACGTGATGACCCGAGGCGCGCTCAGCGTGCAGCCGACTGCGCGTGTGAACGATGCCTGGCAGACCCTGGCCGAGCACAAGGTGGCCCAGGCCCCGGTGGTGGATGCGCTGGGCCGCGTGATTGGCCTGCTGGTGCGCGCCGACATGGCGCCGCTGGACCTGCTGCCCGAACCCGGTGCCGTGAAGCAGGCCATTGACCTGGCCCGCCGCCCGGTGGCCGAGGTGATGGTGAGCCCCGTGCCCACCGTCTCGGCCGACACCGAGCTGCGCCGTGTGGCGGCCGTGCTGCTGGACACCGGCCTGCCGGGCCTGCCGGTGACGGACGAAGCGGGCGTGCTCTCGGGCTTTATCTCGCGCACCGACATCCTGCGCGCCGTGGCGGCCGACCCGCCGCTGGACCTGTGGAGCGGGCCTGCGGTGCCGCTGTGACGAAAAACTTGAATAAAAATGGCCGTTACCGCGCGATGGTCATGCGATGACAGCTATCAATTCAGGAGCAAAAATGAAAAGGGCGCCCATGAGCGCCCTTCTTCTCGACTGAGCCGCCCGACTGTCAGTGTTCAGTGTTCAGTGTTCAGTGTTCAGTGTTCAGTGTTCAGTGTTCAGTGTGCAGACGGCCCCGTCTCGGGTGTGCGCTCGCGAATCTCCAGCCCCGTGGCCGCGTCGATCCTGAGCCCCTTGGGCAGCGGGAATTTGATGGTCTCCTCGATGCCCGCCATGCTGCGCACCGACACCGCGCCCAGCGCCTTGATGCGGTCGATGACCTGCTGCACCAGGATCTCCGGCGCCGATGCCCCCGCCGTGAGCCCCACGCGCGAGCGGCCCTTGAACCACTCGCCCTGCAGTTCGTCGGCACTGTCCACCATGTAGGCGGTGGTGCCCAGCTTGGCCGCCAGCTCGCGCAGGCGGTTGCTGTTGGAGCTGGTGGGGCTGCCCACCACGATGACCACG
>CAYXSL010000300.1:0-3676 GCA_964466605.1 uncultured Verminephrobacter sp. | reverse complement strand
TGCATTGACTTATTGGGCGCTGCGATCGCTCCTGTCCTCATTTGTGCCGACGGCTTCAGCAAGAGCCATGAGGGCGAATGCTTTTGCCTCGTGCCCTTGGCCCGTGCGGGTATGTCGGCGCCAGACGCTTCAACGACGTTCCATGCGCTCCTCCCATCTGCGGGAGCAGTGTGAGGTCGTGCGTTCAGACCGGTACTCGCCGTCCCTGTTCAAACACCAGGAGTTCGCCTTGGCCGAACGCTGTCCACTGCTCGTTGGTGGTCAACGGGCTGGTCACGATCACGGCCACTTCGTCTTTCTCATTCGTCTCTTGAGAAAAATCCAGCGCCAGGTCTTCGTCGCTCAGTTGCGCGGACCCAAATGGGTGACGTCTTTCGATGTAGTACAGGTTGGTGGATGCATGTGCCCACAGCGCCTGACCGTTGGACAACAAAAAGTTGAATGTGCCGTGGGGACGAATCCGAGCCGCCAGTTCCTTCAGCGTCAAGGTCAGCTCAGGAACGGACGGCACCGTGGCGTGGGACTTGGCCAGTTCCTGCATGATCCAGCAGAACGCATGTTCGCTGTCCGTATCGCCGACGGGGCGGAAGTGCGAATGCAGACGGGGGCGGAAATCCTTGAGGTCTCCGTTGTGGGCAAACACCCAATAGCGCCCCCACAGCTCCCGCACGAAGGGGTGGCAGTTCTGCAAACTGACCACGCCCTGGGTGGCCTTGCGGATGTGCGCGATAACGTTCTTGCTTTTGATCGGGTATCGGCGGATCAGTTCGGCCACGGGAGAGTCCACCGCCGCTTGGTGGTCCACAAAGTGCCTCAGGCCCTTGTCTTCAAAAAAGGCGATCCCCCAGCCATCGCTGTGGTGATCGGTTTTGCCGCCACGCTGTGCAAACCCCGTGAAGCTGAAAGTCACATCGGTGGGCACATTGCAATTCATGCCTAGCAATTGGCACATGGTGGGGGTTCCGTTCGTTTCTTCGGTGTTGTACAGGGTACGGTTAGGACGGCTCGCCTGCGCCCACTTCGACAGGATAACGGGCGGGACGGCGCGCCCTGGCTCAGTGGGGCTTGGCTTCGCGCAATTGCCAAGCCGCCGCCAGCGCCAACAGGCACAGCAAGGTCAGCATCAGAAAGGTTTCGCCAAAGGCCGCGATGCGAGCTGGATTGCTGTTACCAGCGGCCAGCGAAGCGCCGTGGACGCCCAACCGCCATTCCAGGACGATGCCACACAGGCTCACGCCCGCCGCACCGCCCAGCATGCGCAGGAAGCCAATGGCGCTGGAGCCTTGGGAGATCAGCGACTTGTCCAGCGGCCGCATGGCTCCCAGGTTGAGCGAGGGCAGGATGAACCCGAGCCCGATGCGTCCCAGGATCGCAAAAGCCACCAGCATCCACAGCGGCGACCCCAGGCCCACGCACACCATGAGGCCAAAAGAAAGCGCCAGCAGCCCCAGACCGGTGCTGACCAGAAAATGCGTGGGTTGCCGATCTGCCAGCCGCCCCACAACGGCAATGGTGGCTGCCAGCACCAACCCGGCCGGCAGCATGAGCGTGCCCACATGCGAGGCTGACAACTGCAGCCCCAGCTGCATGAAGACCGGCAGCAGGTAGGTGGACCCGAACAAGGCCGTGCCATAAATGAACGCCACCACGCTGCCCATCGCAAACTGCCGGTACTGGAATAAACGCAGGTCCATCAAGGGCTTGCGGCCCTGGTGGATCAGCCGGCGCTGCCAGGCAATGAATGCGCCGACCGCGCAGGCTGCGCCCAACAGCAATGCAATGGCCTCGGCCATGGAGCCGCCATGCAGCGACACCAGCCCATTGAGCAGGCACAAAGTGCCCAGAGTGCCCAGCAGCAGGCCACGCCAGTCCAGCGGCTCGCCCTGGCGGTTGGCCTCCACCCCCCCGGGTGCCGTGACGGGCACAAACTTGTAGGCCAGCCAGATCGAGGCCAGGCACAGCGGCACGACCATGAAGAAGATGGAGCGCCAGCCAAACCAGTCCACCAGCAGGCCCCCGACGCTGGGCCCGATGGCGGGTGCGAGCACCACCCCCATGCCAAAGATGCCACTGGCACGGCCCTGCTCATGCGGCTGGAAGGCATAAAGGATGATGACGGCGGGAATGGGCTGCACGACACCGGCAGCCAGGCCCTCGGCAACCCGCGCGGCCAGTACCAGGCCGAAGTCCTGCGCGAGGCCGCCGCCCACGCCCCCCAGCAGCAGCACCAGCATGGCGCCCACATAGGTGGCGCGGTAGCCGTAGCGCGACAGCAGCCAGGGCGTGGTGAGCATCGAGACCGTGGTGGCCACCATGAACCCTGAGGTGACCCATTGGGCGCGCTCCTGGCCCAGCGTGAAATAGTGGCTCATGTCCGGGATGGCCACATTCACGATGGTGGAGGACATGATCGACGCCATGGTCCCCACCATGACCGAGAGCAAGAGCAACCAGCGGTAGCGCTCGCCATAGCGCTCGCGCAGCACCGACAGGGAGCCAGGAGCAGCTGTCATGGGCGAATCACCGTGCGCAACGGGTGGAGAGAGCTCAAGGGGGTTGGATGCAACGCGGCCATGGGGTGTCGCACCACAGGGCCAGGCCGTGCTTCAGGTCAGCTGCGCTCCAGCCACAGCTTGCCGCCGGTGGCCCAGTTTTCGCGCTTCACATCGGTGATCAGGATGTCCACCGACTCGGGCGAGCCGCCCAGCACTTCGACGCTCACGCGGGTGATCTCTTCCACCAGCTTGCGCTTTTGCTCGACCGTGCGGCCTTCCATCATTTCAACGTGGTACGTGGGCATATCAGACTCCTTCAGGGCGTATCGCCGCAAAAAGCGGAAATCATATCGGCGCGGGCCCCAGAGGGCGTGCAAAGGGTTGCTGGATGTTGCTGGAGGGCGTGCCACAGGCCGGGCAGATGCAGGCCTTGTCGCGCTGTGCCTCGGGCACGGCGGCCAAGGCGGCAGGCGCGATGGGTTGGGTCATGCACCAGCAGCTTTCTGGCGGGCGGCCTGCTGCCATGGCGCATTGATTGAGGCCGCCGCACAGCGGGCAGCAGGAAGGGCTGGAAAGGGGCGGGGTGGACATGGTGCCGGGCCGGTGGCGGCGTGGGGCAACCAGTGTACGGCGATGTGTGCGGGATGAAGCGGCCACGCCACCGGCCTGCCCCATTCCACTCCTGCCAACGAGGCAAGGTTCCGTGCGCTGTGGTGCGCCGCAGCGAGCGGATGAGACAGAAATACCCACAAAAATAGCTGCTCGCGCGCGTTGGTATTGCACTAACAGCTATCAAATAAATAGCAATGGCCTGCGGTGCGCCGCGATGGCGCCCACCGGGCCGCTCACCACGGCCTCCGAAGGCGCCGGATCAAGCGGCTTGCGCGGCCTTCAGCTTCAAGCGCCAGGCGTGCAGCAGCGGCTCGGTGTAGCCGCTGGGCTGCGCCATGCCCTTAAAGACCAGGTCACACGCGGCCTTGTAGGCCATGCTGGTGTCGAAATGGCCGGCCATGGGCTGGTACAGCGGGTCGCCCGCGTTCTGGCCGTCCACCACGGCTGCCATGCGCTCGAACGTGGCACGCACCTGCGCCTCGGTCACCACGCCGTGGTGCAGCCAGTTGGCCAGGTGCTGGCTGCTGATGCGCAGCGTGGCGCGGTCTTCCATCAGGCCCACGTTGTGG
>CAYXSL010000299.1:0-3715 GCA_964466605.1 uncultured Verminephrobacter sp. | reverse complement strand
GCTAAGGAAGCGGGTATTGAACTGAAGTTCTCGGACGCGCAGCAAAAACAGGAGAACCAGATCAAGGCGATCCGCTCCTTCATCGCCCAGAAGGTGGATGTGATTGCGTTCTCGCCCGTGGTCGAGTCGGGCTGGGAGCCCGTGCTGCGCGAGGCCAAGGCCGCCAAGATCCCTGTGGTGCTGACCGACCGCGCGGTGAACACCAAGGACACCTCGCTGTACGTGAGCTTCATGGGCTCGGACTTTGTGGAAGAAGGCCGCAAGGCCGGCCGCTGGCTGGTGGAGAAGATGAAGGATCAGAAGGGCGATGTCAACATCGTCGAGTTGCAAGGCACCGTGGGCTCCGCCCCTGCCATCGACCGCAAGAAGGGCTTCGAGGAAGTCATCAAGGCCGACGCCAAGTTCAAGATCATCCGCAGCCAGACCGGCGACTTCACCCGCGCCAAAGGCAAGGAAGTGATGGAAGCCTTCCTGAAGGCCGAGGGCAAGAAGATCAATGTGCTGTACGCGCACAACGACGACATGGCCATCGGTGCCATTCAGGCCATTGAAGAGGCCGGCATGAAGCCCGCCAAGGACATCACCATCATTTCGATCGACGCGGTGAAGGGCGCCTTCGAGGCCATGATCGCCGGCAAGCTCAACGTGAGCGTGGAATGCAGCCCTCTGCTGGGCCCGCAGCTGATGAGCGCCGTGAAAGACATCAAGGCGGGCAAGGCCGTGCCCAAGCGCATCGTGACCGAGGAAGGCATCTTTCCGATGGAGGTCGCGGCCAAGGAATTTCCTAACCGCAAGTATTGACTCCCCCTGAGCCGCCTGCGGCGTCATCCCCCCGGGGGGGGGCGGCGGGGCGGCCCTTGCGCGGTGGCACAGGCCTTGGGCCGCGCCGGTTTCATAGGCCAGGGCGCATGCCAAGGCATCCATCAGAAAAAGATTCACACCAGGAGACACAAGCAAATGAAGCGTGCAATTTTCAAGGCCGTGTTGGCCACCGTGGCCTTGGCTGCCATGGGCGCCACGTCCGTGGCATCGGCCCAGGACAAGGGCACCATCGGCATCTCGATGCCCACCAAGTCCTCGGCGCGCTGGATTGCCGATGGCGACAACATGGTCAAGGTGCTCAAGGACCGGGGCTACAAGACGGACCTGCAGTACGCCGAAGACGACATCCCCAACCAGCTCGCGCAGATCGAGAACATGATCACCAAGGGCGCCAAGGTGCTGGTGATCGCGTCGATCGACGGCACCACGCTGTCCAAGGCGCTGCAAAACGCGGCGGACAAGGGCGTGAAGGTCATCGCCTATGACCGCCTCATCAAGGGATCCAAGAACGTGGACTACTACGCCACGTTCGACAACTTCCAGGTCGGCGTGCTGCAAGCCACCTCCATCGTGGACAAGCTGGGTCTCAAGCAAGGCAAGGGCCCGTTCAACATTGAACTGTTCGGCGGCTCGCCCGACGACAACAACGCCTTCTTCTTCTACGACGGCGCGATGAGTGTGCTCAAGCCCTACATCGACAGCGGCAAGCTGGTGGTGCGCAGCAAGCAGACGGGCATGAACAAGGTGGGCACGCTGCGCTGGGATGGTTCGGTGGCCCAGGCACGCATGGACAACCTGCTGTCGGCCTACTACGGCAAGGACAAGGTGCATGCCGTGCTCTCGCCCTATGACGGCATCTCCATCGGCATCCTGTCCTCCCTCAAGGGCGTGGGCTATTGCACCGCCCAGCAGCCCTGCCCCGTGGTCAGCGGGCAGGACGCTGAAGTGCCTTCCATCAAGTCCATCCTCAAGGGCGAGCAGTCCTCCACGGTGTTCAAGGACACCCGCGAGCTGGCTAAGGTAGCCGCCAACATGGTGGACGCCGTGCTGACGGGCAAGCAGCCCGAGATCAACGACACCAAGACCTACAACAACGGCGTGAAGGTGGTGCCTTCGTACCTGCTCAAGCCGGTGGCGGTGGACTCCTCCAACTGGAACGCGGTGCTGGTGGGCAGCGGGTACTACAAAGAGTCTCAGATCAAGTGAGCAAGAGCGGCTTGTGCATCTAAAGCCGCCGCCTGCGAATGCCACCGGGGCAGCGCAGGCGGCCTGCAACCGGCCAGAGGATCAAAAGCCCGCCAACAGACTGAGAGACCATGCTTCTTGAAATGCGGAACATCCGCAAAACCTTCCCCGGCGTGGTGGCGCTGAACCAGGTCAACCTGCAGGTGCAGGCCGGGGAGATCCATGCCATCGTCGGCGAAAACGGGGCGGGAAAATCCACGCTGATGAAGGTGCTGTCGGGTGTGTACCCACACGGCAGCTACAGCGGCCAGATCCTGTTCGACGGGCAGGAGCGCGAGTTTGCGGGCATCCGCGACAGCGAGCACCTGGGCATCATCATCATTCACCAGGAGCTGGCGCTGGTGCCGCTGCTGTCGATTGCCGAGAACATCTTCCTGGGCAACGAAACCGCGCGGCACGGCGTCATCGACTGGATGGCCGCACACAGCCGTGCCCAGGCGCTGCTGCACAAGGTGGGCCTGCGCGAGTCGCCCGATACCCCCGTGGGCCAGCTGGGTGTGGGCAAGCAGCAACTGGTGGAGATTGCCAAGGCCCTGTCGCGCAAGGTGCGCCTGCTGATCCTGGACGAGCCCACCGCCAGCCTCAACGAGAACGACAGCCAGGCCCTGCTGGACTTGCTGCTGGAGCTGAAAGCCCAGGGCATCACCTGCATCCTGATCTCGCACAAACTCAATGAAATCTCGCGCGTGGCCGATGCCATCACCGTGCTGCGCGACGGCAGCACCGTGCAGATGCTGGACTGCCGCGAAGGCCCGGTGAGCGAAGACCGCGTGATCCAGGCCATGGTGGGCCGCGAGATGAGCGACCGCTACCCCCAGCGTCAGCCTCTGATCGGCGACATTGTTTTTGAGGTGCGCAACTGGCGCGCGCACCACCCGCAGCACAGCGAGCGCGAGCATCTCAAGGGGATTGATCTGAACGTGCGGCGCGGCGAGATCGTGGGCATTGCAGGCCTGATGGGCGCAGGCCGCACCGAGCTGGCCATGAGCGTCTTCGGCCGATCGTGGGGCCAGCGCATCAGCGGCGAGGTGCGGCTGCACGGTCAGCCCATCGATGTGAGCACGGTGGAAAAGGCCGTGCGCCATGGGCTGGCCTATGTGACCGAGGACCGCAAGGGCAACGGCCTGGTGCTGAACGAAGACATCCAGTTCAACACCCCTCTGGCCAACCTCCCGGGCGTGTCGTTTGCCAGCGTGATCGACAGCGGCCAGGAACACCGCGTGGCCCAAGGCTACCGCGAGAAACTGCGCATTCGCTGCTCGGGCGTGGAACAGAAGACGTTGAACCTGTCGGGCGGCAACCAGCAGAAGGTGGTGCTGAGCAAATGGCTCTTCACCAACCCCGAGGTGCTCATCCTCGACGAACCCACACGCGGCATCGACGTGGGCGCCAAGTACGAGATCTACACCCTGATCGCCCAGCTGGCGGCCGAGGGCAAGTGCGTGATCGTGATTTCTTCGGAAATGCCCGAACTGCTGGGCATCACCGACCGCATTTATGTGATGAACGAGGGCCGCTTTGTGGCCGAGATGCCAACTTCAGATGCCTCGCAGGAAAAGATCATGCGAGCCATCGTGAGGCCCCCCTCTGAGGCGCTTCGCGCCATCCCCCCCAAGGGGGACGCCGCCCGTGCGGCGGGGCGGCCCTT
>CAYXSL010000298.1:0-3728 GCA_964466605.1 uncultured Verminephrobacter sp. | reverse complement strand
CGCGAAAAACTGCAGGAGCGTGTTGCGAAACTCGCCGGCGGTGTGGCCGTGATCAAGGTCGGCGCTGCCACCGAAGTCGAAATGAAAGAGAAAAAAGCCCGCGTTGAAGACGCCCTGCACGCTACCCGCGCTGCAGTGGAAGAAGGTATCGTGGCTGGCGGCGGCGTGGCTCTGCTGCGTGCCAAGCAAGCTGTGGGTGACTCGGTCAAGGGCGACAACGCCGACCAGGACGCCGGCATCAAGCTGGTGCTGAAGGCCATCGAAGCCCCCCTGCGCGAAATCGTGAACAACGCCGGCGGCGAAGCCTCGGTGGTGGTGAACGCTGTGCTGGCCGGCAAGGGCAACTACGGCTTCAACGCGTCGAACGACACGTACGGCGACATGCTCGAGCTGGGCATTCTGGACCCCACGAAGGTCACCCGCACGGCCCTGCAAAACGCTGCCTCCGTGGCATCGCTGCTGCTGACGACCGAAGCCATGGTGGCTGAGGCTCCGAAGGAAGAAGCCGGCGCTGGCGGCGGCATGCCCGACATGGGCGGCATGGGTGGCATGGGCGGCATGGGCATGTAATTGCCCGGCGGCTGAGCCCCCCGGCTCTGCAACCCCAAGCCCGCAGGCCCCACGGCCTGCGGGCTTTTTTCATGGCGGTGGCACCGCGCAGGGCACGCTGCTCACCAGTCCAGCTCCCGCCCACTTACGCGCCTATATGCGATATCAACAGTTAACACATATCAACAATTAATAAGTCTTCATATTTAATACACCATTCTGCGCCGGGCAACGAATTGTTGGCATCTCTATACAATTTTTAGCGTTCCGTCCCCATCTGCGTGGATTCGCTGGCGATTTTCCTCACGACGCCTCGTTTCGGAGCCTCTTCCTCCACCGACGATCATGGCGTTCGCCCCTCCCACTGTCACCGTTCTTGACCTGACCTCCCGCCTGGGCCTGCACGCCCTGGCGCAGCTTGGCGTGGCCAACCCGTCCGGCGCCGGACCCTGGCTGCAGGTGCCGCTGGCCGACACCAGCGTGACGCCGATGATCGACTGGCTGCGCCCCGCCAGCGCCAAGGACCTGCAACTGCCCTCGCCCGCCAGCGCCGCCGTGATCCTGCTGGTGGGCCCGGGCTCGGTGAACCTGGTGCGCGCCACGCTGGAGTGGCTGGCCCCGCTCAATCCTGCGGTGGTCTGGGTCTTTCTGATGCCCAACGCACTGATGGAAGAGTCCGTCTTCAAGGCCGCGCCGCCCGCGCAGATGGCGCGCACCCATGTGTACCAGCTGCCCGACAGCAGCCCCCAGACCCTGTGGTTCATCCTGATGGAACAGCTGGGCAAGCTCAGCGCCATGGATGCACTGGCCCTTCAACAAACCCACCACTTTTTGCAGACCGACGATATGAGTTCCAACCTGAAGCAATGTATGGATGCCGCAATGACCATTGACGGCGCGCAAGCCGTGGCGCTGGTGGACTACCGCAGCGGCATGTGCCTGGCCCAGTCGGGTGGCGGCATGAACCTGGACCTGGCGGCAGCGGGCAACACCGAAGTGGTGAGGGCCAAGCTCAAGACCATGGAGATGCTGGGCTTGCGCCGTGGCATTGAGGACATCCTCATCACGCTGGGCGACCAGTACCACCTGATCCGCCTGGTGCCCAACAACCTGGGCCTGTTCCTGTACCTGGTGCTCGACAAGGCCAGGGGCAATCTCGCCCTGGCGCGCTACAAGCTGACCGACATCGAGCGCTCGCTCAAGGTATGAGCCCCGCGCGGGCGCCCGACCTGCACAGCCCGCCACACAAAAAAGCCCGCAGACCTCACGGCCTGCGGGCTTTGTCTTTCCTGGCGGCCCCTGTGATGGGCATGGGCGCCTGCGAGACCGGCTCAAGCGTCGCCGCTGGGCTGCACCCACCAGTAGATCAGCACGAGCGACCCGATGCCGGTCAGCGACAGCAACTGCCACCAGCCCGACCGCCCGATGTCATGCAACCTGCGGGCGCCCACGGCCAGGGCAGGCAGCAGCAGGGCCAGCGCCACAATGCCGTACAGCGTCTGGCTCACAAAACCGGTGACCAGCAGCAGCACCAGCTGAAACAAGGCAAACCACCAGAACTCCGACCGTGGCGCGCGGCCCGAAAAACCCGCGTACTGCGCAAAGCAGCTTTTGACAGCAGAAACAAAATCCATAGTGAACTCCCTCTCTTGGTTGAAAAAGCAAACCAGCGATACAGGGGACGGAGCCCCCGCGCCATGATAGGGGGGCTCTGCGTCAGACCTCGATGGAAATTGCCTGGCGCCGCCGCGCAGTGCGGGCGGCACGCGGCATGCCTCCAGCATTCACTATGATTTTTATAGCTACAAAGGCTTATCCATCAGGCGCAAGCAGCCATTTTTATGGTTTTTTTCCTCAACCCGCCTTGCGCAGCACCTGCGTGGCGCGGGCCAGCTCGGTGATACGCGCCCAGTCGCCCGCGCGCACGGCGTCGGTGGGCGTGAGCCACGAGCCGCCCACGCAGCGCACATTGGGCAGTGCCAGGTAGTTGGGTGCCGTGGTGTGGGTGATGCCGCCCGTGGGGCAAAAGCTCACCTGCCCGAACGGGCTGGCCCAGGACTTGAGCAGCGGAATGCCCCCCACCGCCTCGGCCGGGAACAGCTTGAGGAAAGAGAACCCATCGGCCAGCGCCGCCATGATCTCGCTCGACGTGGCCACACCGGGCAGCAGCGGCAGGCCCAGGCCCTTGCAGGCGCTGCCCACTTCCGAGGTGTAGCCGGGGCTCACGGCAAACCGCGCCCCCGCTTCGCTCGCGCGGCGGGCGTCGTCGGCGTTGAGCACGGTGCCCACACCCACCACGGCCTCGGGCAGGTGGCGGGCGATGGCTTCGATGGCGGGCAGGCCCGCAGCGGTGCGCAGCGTCACTTCCAGCACCTTCACGCCGCCGGCCAGCAGGGCCTCGGCCAGGGGCAGCGCGTCTTCCACGCGGTCGATCACGATGACGGGAATGACGGGGCCGTGGCTGGCGATGTCGAGAGGATTCAAGGGGGTGGAAGCAGGGGTTACAGCCATGTGCAGGCTCCTTGTTCGGCACCGCCAGCGTGGCGGCGAAAGTTGGTGAAGAGTTCTCGGCCAAAGCCGGTTTGCGCCGGGGCGTTGTAAGGCGAGGGGGAGCGTGCGGCCCAGGTGGCGTCATCCACCAGCACATCCAGCGTGCCCGCCACGGCATCAACCCGCACCATGTCGCCATCACGCACCTTGGCCAGCGGGCCACCGGCCAGCGCCTCCGGTGTGACGTGGATCGCGGCGGGCACCTTGCCCGAGGCGCCGCTCATGCGCCCATCGGTCACCAGCGCCACCTTGAAGCCCTGGTTCTGCAGCACCGCCAGCGGGGGCGTGAGCTTGTGCAGCTCGGGCATGCCATTGGCCTGCGGGCCCTGGAAGCGCACCACGGCGACCATGTCCTGGTTCACCTCGCCCGCGCTGAAGGCGGCGAGCAAAGCCTCT
Source organism: uncultured Verminephrobacter sp. (assembly GCA_964466605.1). GTDB lineage: Bacteria > Pseudomonadota > Gammaproteobacteria > Burkholderiales > Burkholderiaceae_C > Acidovorax. The sequence continues at coordinate 233 of CAYXSL010000298.1, read as the reverse complement.
TGCGAATCGAACACGCGGGCAGGTGCCTCGACGATGTGGCGGTCTTCCGGCACGGCCGAGACCTTGATCACCGCGCGGCCCAGCCGCCCCTGCAGCAGGCGCAAGCCGCCCGTGGGCGAGAAGGGCGCGCTCACCGGCCGCAGCACCGAGGTGTCGCCCGACACCGCCGGCGCGCTCTTGCTCGACATCGGCAAGCGCAGCAAGCGCTTCACACCCATCGGCAAGCTGGTGGA
>CAYXSL010000297.1:0-3757 GCA_964466605.1 uncultured Verminephrobacter sp. | reverse complement strand
CTTTCGCGGCAAGGTGGTGGGCATGCTCAGCGCCTCGCCCGGCGCCCTGGGCGGCCTGCGCTCGCAAAGCCACCTGGCACCCCTGCTGATCAACGCCGAATGCTGGCTCGCACCCAAGGCGTTTGCGCTGGGCTCGGCGGGCAGCGCGTTTGACGACAGCGGCGCCTTGATCCAGCAAACCCACCGCGACCGCGTGCGCGCCGTGGTGGACCAGGTGCTGTGGGCATCGGCCCGGCTGAATGCTGAGGCCGTCACGGGCCAGTGAGCGCAAAAAAAGGGCCAAAGCAGGCCCTTACGCTCGCCCCGTATACCCTGATAGCTATATAAAAAAGAGCAAATACTCATGGACTGCCGCCCCGGCTGCGGCGCCTGCTGCACCGCTCCTTCCATCAGCTCGCCCATCCCGGGCATGCCCCAGGGCAAACCGGCGGGGGTGCGCTGCATCCAGCTGGGGGACGATGCACGCTGCCTTATTTTTGGGCAGCCCGAGCGGCCGGCGGTGTGCGGCGGGTTGATGCCTTCCACTGAAATGTGCGGCGCCAGCAACGAGCAAGCGCTGGTGTATCTGACGCGGCTGGAGCGACTGACGCAACCGGGAAGCGTGGGCGAACCGGTGGAATAGCCGGTCTTCCTCCTCTTACCGCCTGACCAGGTGACTGCTACTTCATCGAGTGCAGACCTACCTTGTTGCCCTCGGTGTCCACAAAATGGGCAAAGAACCCGAAGTCACTACCAATCTCCGTCTTGGGCACCACCACCTGGCCACCGGCCTGCGCCACACGCGCCAGCAAGGGGGCCAGGTCATCGCCGCCGTTCAGGTACACCATGGTCCCGTTCTGCGACGGCACACCGCCCTCGCCCTGCACAATGGCACCGCCCACGGCCTCGGGGTCGGTGGACAACATGCCCATCATGGTCGGGCCCATGGCCATGGGCGCAATGCTGATGCCCAGCACCGTCTCATAGAAGGCCTTGGCGCGGGCAAAGTCGGTCACGGGGATTTCGAACCAGTTCAGGGTGTGGGGCATGAGGGCGCTCCTTGGGGTTGGGAGATTGAAAACCAGCACTGTGAACCTTTGCTCTGACCCGTGCAATGGTGGTGCCTCATTGCGGTTTGCGCTTTTTGTATGCGACACCGGCCACCACCAGATTCGCAACCCCCAAACCCAGAAAACCAAGCACTCCCGCACGCCAAAGGTTTGTGTGTGCGGTATTCAAAGCTTGAGTGTCGAAGCGAAGAACCCGCAAATGAGCGTCAAGACGCTCGGCTTCCGGCTGGCTCAGCTGGGAGCGGTCCGCCAGAAATTGATCTTCCAAATTTGAAATCACCGCTGCGATGGGGTCTTTGATGAGCGGAATCTGTACAAAACAATAGGCGGTCAGGGAGAGCGCCAACAGTGCAAGGCTCAGAGATACGAGGAATAGACGCATGGTGAAGCTACTGGTGACAGGCAAGCGGAGGGTTCCAACCAGCGCGCTGAATCACCACCCGGTACCCGTCCGCATCCTCAAACGTGCAGCCCTGCTGGCTCCAGTACGGATTGAACGGTTTGACCTCCTTGAAGCCTGCGCGGCGCATTGCCTCGCAACGTTCTGTCCACGCTGAATCATCGGGCACATAGAAGACAAACAGGTCTTCAGGCGTCGGTCGAGGCACCACAGGGTGTGTGCGGCAGACGGTGAACTCGAAGTGGAAATCCGCCCCGCGCAACCCAAGCATGGCACGTCAAAACCAGCATGGTCCGCAAAGCTTGCAAGCTCTTCCAGACCAAGGCCCTGCTTGTACTGCACGACGGCGTGACGCAGGTCGCGCACAGGACGTGCGATTCTCAGATGAATGCTCATTGTGCTTTGGGGGAGGGTGTAGCGGGTCGCGGCCTCACTATAGCCACCGCCGCACACAGGCCCTGCCGAAATCAAGCGCTGGATACTCTGGTGTCACACAGCCGCTGCCCCGCGCGTCTACGCCCAGGCCCTGCCCGATCCGGTGCTGTGGGCGCACACTCTACCTTCCCTGCTCCGCTGCCATGACGCTTTCCGCTCCTGCCACCGCCGACCCCTTCACCGCCTTGCGCCCGCGCCTGTTTGGTATCGCCTACCGCATGCTGGGCGTGCGCGCCGATGCCGAGGATGTGCTGCAGGACGCCTGGCTGCGCTGGAGCCGCCAGGACCCCACCGCGCTGCAGTCGGCCGAGGCCTGGCTGGTGACAGTGGTCACGCGGCTTTCCATCGACCGACTGCGGGCACTGAAAGCCGAGCGCGAGGCCTATGTGGGCTGGTGGCTGCCCGAGCCGCTGGTGCAGCTGCACGACCCCAGCACCGGCGACGCGCAGCACCACCACTCGCCCGAGGCCGCTGCCGAGCTGGCGGGCGAGCTGTCGGTGGCCTTTTTGTATGTGCTGGAGCGCCTGGGGCCGGAAGAGCGCGCGGCGTTTTTGCTGCGCCAGGTGTTCGACTACGACTACCCCGAGATCGCCGCCCAGCTGGGCAAAACCGAGGCCGCCTGCCGCCAGATGGTGCACCGCGCGAGCGAGCGCGTGCAGCAGGCGCGCACGCGTTTTGAGGTGCCGCGCAACGTGCACCACCAGTTGCTGCAGCGCTTCATGCAAGCCGCCCACAGCGGCGACCGCAGTGCCATCGAGGCGCTGCTGAGCGAAGACGCGCAGTTGATTGGCGACGGCGGTGGCAAGGTGCCTTCGTTCCCCAGGCCGCTGGTGGGGCCGTTCCGCATCGCCAACCTGTACTGGGCGCTGTTCCGTCGCCTGGGCACGCAGGTGGCCTACCGCATGGCGCTCATCAATGGCGAGCCCGGGCTGCTGCGCTATGTGGATGGCCGCATCGAGTCGGCCCAGGCGTTGGTGACGGACGGCGAGCGGATTGTGGCGATCTATGCGGTGCGCAACCCGGACAAGCTGGTGGGGGTGCCTGCGGTGCTGGGCGAACGCTGAGGCCAAAGAAGCGACGGTTTTTTTGCGGGCCAATCTGTCACAACCGCGCACCACGCAACGTCTTGAAGGGTATGGAAGGCGGCAGCAGCCCGTTCGCTGCGGCTCCTTCCGCAACGGCTTGTTTTCTGTCCAACCCTTCAGGAGTTTTTCATGCCCCAGCACACCGCCCGCCTCCCCTACCACCAGCTGTCGTCCAAGGCCTTCATGGGCCTGGTTAGCCTGTCCGAAACCATCAAGAAGGGCCCGCTGGGCCTGCGCCTGGCCGAGCTGGTGTTTTTGCGCGTCTCGCAGATCAACGGCTGCGCCTACTGCATGGACATGCACTGGCACGTGCTGGTCAAGGACGGCATGGCGCCGCGCCACCTGAACGCGGTGGCAGGCTGGCGCGAGGCACCGTTTTTCAGCGACCGCGAGCGTGCCGCGCTGCGCTGGGCCGAGGTCATCACCGCCACGCCGCACAGCGATGCGAGCGACGAAGAGTTCGCCCGGCTGCAGGCCGTGTTCAACGATGCGGAAATCTCCGACCTGGGCTTTGCGATTGCGGTCATCAACGGCTGGAACCTGATCAACGCAGGCATGCGTGCGCCGATTCCGGAGACACCAGCGGTGTAATTTCAAGCAAAAAAAGCCGTCACCGCGCGACTGTATTGCTTTAATAGCTATCATTTATATAGCACACCTATCCCCAGCCACACCCCGCCTGTGTAGCCTGGCTGACAGTCACCCGCGCGCGGGCGGCCTACAGTGGTGCCTCCCACACCCACTACAGCGGAGACACCACCCCATGCTCACCATCCCCTCGCTGCAAG
>CAYXSL010000296.1:0-3766 GCA_964466605.1 uncultured Verminephrobacter sp. | reverse complement strand
TCGGGCAACACCGGCATTGCGCTGGCGATGGCGGCGGCCATCAAGGGCTACCGCATGGTGCTGGTGATGCCAGAGGATCTGTCCATCGAACGCGCTCAGACCATGAAGGCCTTTGGCGCGGAGCTGGTGCTCACGCCCAAGAGCGGCGGCATGGAGCATGCGCGCGACCTGGCCGAGGCCATGCAAAAGCGTGGCGAGGGCAAGGTGCTCGACCAGTTCGCCAACCCCGACAACCCGCGCATCCACTACGAAACCACGGGCCCCGAGATCTGGGAGCAGACCGGCGGGCGCATCACCCACTTTGTGAGCGCGATGGGCACCACGGGCACGATCACGGGCGTGTCGCGCTTCCTGAAAGAAAAGAATCCCGGCATCCAGATCATCGGCGCGCAGCCCGAGGAAGGCTCGCGCATCCCCGGCATCCGCAAGTGGCCGCAGGAGTATCTGCCCAAGATCTACGACGCCAGCACCGTGGACGAGCTGGTGTACGTGAGCCAGGACAATGCCGAAGACATGTGCCGCCGCCTGGCGCGCGAAGAGGGCATCTTTGCTGGCATCTCGGCCGCCGGTGCGTGCTGGGTGGCGCAGCAGATTGCTGCGCGCGAGAGCAACGCCACCATCGCGTTTGTGGTCTGCGACCGGGGCGACCGGTATCTGTCCACCGGCGTGTTCCCGGCGTGAAGCAAGGCCTCGGCCACACGCCGCCGGGGCTGAAAATGTGAACAAAAATGGCCGCTTGCGCGCAATGGATAAGCGCTGGTAGCTATCAAAATAATAGTAAACCATGCACTACGAAGTTCGCCACTGCACCCACTGCGGCACCGCGCTGCAGCCGATCACCCTGGCCGAAGACGGTGGCGACAAGGAGCGCCTGCGCTGCCCCGCCTGCGGCTGGACCCACTGGAACAACCCCACGCCCGTGCTGGCCGCGATCGTGGAGGTGGATGGCAAGGTGCTGCTGGCGCGCAACGCGGCCTGGCCCGCCAAGATGTTTGCGCTGATCACCGGCTTCATGGAGGCGGGCGAGTCGCCCCAGGAGGGCATTGCGCGCGAGGTGAAGGAAGAAACCAACCTCGATGTGCAGGCCACCACCCTGGTGGGCGCGTATGAGTTCCTGCGCATGAACCAGATCATCATTGCCTACCACGTGGTGGCTACTGGGCAGGTGAAGCTGTCGCCCGAGCTGGTGGACTACCGGTTTTACGACTTGCACGAGCTCAAGTGCTGGCCTGCTGGCACGGGTTACGCGCTGGCCGACTGGCTGCGTACGCGGGGGCATGAACCCGTGTTCTTCACGGCAGAGGAAAATGAGGAACGCCGCCGAGGCCTGAACCTGCCGCCCAAGGACTAGAAGAGAACCACACCATGGACATCCACAAAGAAATCGACACCCGGGGCCTGAACTGCCCCCTGCCCATCCTCAAAGCCAAGAAGGCGCTGTCCGACATGGCCAGCGGCCAGTTGCTCAAGGTGGTGGCCACCGACGGTGGCTCGCTGCGCGACTTCCAGGCGTTTGCCAAGCAGACGGGCAACGAGCTGGTGGAGCAGCAGACGGTGGGTGAGGAGTTCATTCACATCCTGCGTCGGCGCTGAGGCTGGCGCGCCGTGGCCCTTGGGGGCCTGGCCGCAGCCTTTCCCAAACACAAAACCCTCCGGCAGCCTGGGCTGCAGGAGGGTTTTTTTGCGTCACGCCCGCGGGCGAAAGCGGGGGCGATGGCGTGCGGGGCGCGCTTACAGCGCCAGCGTCTTTAGGTAGTCGCGGAAGTGCGCGCCCACCTGCGGGTGCTGCAGGGCCAGCTCCACGGTTGCTTCCAGGAAGCCTTCCTTGCTGCCGCAGTCGTAGCGCTTGCCCTGGTACTGGAAGGCATACACGGCTTCGTGGCCCATCAGGCGGGCGATGCCGTCGGTGAGCTGGATCTCGCCGCCCACGCCGCGTGGCTGATTGCGGATCTCGTCGAACACGCCGGGCGTGAGGATGTAGCGGCCTGCCACGCCCATGCGCGAGGGGGCGACATCGGCCTTGGGTTTTTCCACAATGCGTTCAATGCGGATCAGCGGGCCGCCTGCGGGCTCGCCCGCCACGATGCCGTATTTGTGCACCTGGTCTTCCGGCACTTCCTGCACGGCGATGACCGAGCGGCCTTGCTGGCGGAAGGCGGTGGCCATCTGGGCCAGCACCGGCTGACCGCCCTGGGGGGCGACCATCAAATCGTCGGCCAGCAGCACGGCAAACGGCTCCTTTCCCACCAGCGGCTCCGCGCACAGCACGGCGTGGCCCAGGCCCAGCGAGCGGGGCTGGCGCACAAAGGCGCAGTCCATGTCGCTGGGCTGGATGGAGCGCACCAGGGCCAGCAGTTCCTTCTTGTTGGCCGCTTCCAGCTCGGCCTCCAGCTCATACGCAGTGTCGAAATGGTCTTCGATGGCGCGCTTGCTGCGGCCGGTCACGAAGATCATGTGGCGGATGCCAGCGGCATAGGCCTCTTCGACGGCGTACTGGATCAGCGGCTTGTCCACCACGGGCAGCATCTCCTTGGGCGATGCCTTGGTGGCGGGCAAGAAGCGTGTGCCCAGGCCGGCAACGGGGAAAACGGCTTTGCGGACGGTGGTGGCAACAGTCATGGGTCTCCTTGGTGGCAGGGTTGGGTTTGTTATTGTCGCGGGGTTATGCCAGTGTCCAGCCCGGGCTGCCCGGGTTTTCTCTTTCTTCTTGCGGTCAGCGGCCGGGTGTCTTGGCGTGCAAGGCTGGCAGGGGGCAACAAACTCACGGCTTCTCAGCCCAGGCGGCCCAGCTGGTCGCGCAGGCGGGTCAGCGTGGCGCCAAAGTCGGCAATGCGCTTCTTCTCCTGATCGATCACGGCCGGTGGGGCCTTGGCCACAAAGGCTTCGTTCGAGAGTTTGTTGTTGGCCTTGGTGATTTCGCCTTCGATGCGGGTGATTTCCTTGGACAGGCGGGCCTTCTCGGCGGCCACGTCGATTTCCATGTACAGCGCCAGGCGGGCCTCGCCCACCACGGCCACGGGCGCGGCCTGCGCGGCGGCGGCCCAGGCGGCCTCGTCGTCAAACACCTTGACCTCGCTGAGCTTGGCCAGGGCCTGCAGCACCGGCGCCACGCCGCGCATGAAGTCGGTGTCGCCCACGGTGTACAGCGGCAGGCGGGTGGACGGGGACACGTTCATCTCGCCACGCAGCGCGCGGCAAGCGTCCACCAGGCCCTTCACGCGGCCCATGTGGGCAATCGCGGCCTCATCGATCTTCTCGGGCTGGGCCTGCGGGTAGCGGGCGATGCTGACCGACTCGCCAGGGATACCGGCCACAGGCGCCACCACCTGCCACAGGGCTTCGGTGATGAACGGAATGACGGGGTGGGCCAGGCGCAGGATGGCTTCCAGCACACGGATCAGCGTGCGGCGCGTGGCGCGTTGCTGCGCTTCGGTGCCATTCTGGATCTGCACCTTGGCGATTTCCAGGTACCAGTCGCAGTATTCGTTCCAGACAAAGTCGTAGATTGTGTTGGCCACGTTGTCCAGGCGGTACTCTTCAAAGCCCTTGGCGACTTCGGCCTCGGTCTTTTGCAGCAGCGAGCTGATCCAGCGGTCGGCCTGGCTGAACTGCATGTAGCCGTGTGCGGGTCCGCCGGGCTGGCATTCTTCCTTGGTGTGCTCCTTCAGGCCGCAGTCTTGGCCTTCGCAGTTCATCAGCACGAAGCGGCTAGCGTTCCAGAGCTTGTTGCAGAAGTTGCGGTAGCCCTCGCAGCGCTTGCTGTCGA
>CAYXSL010000295.1:1766-3768 GCA_964466605.1 uncultured Verminephrobacter sp. | reverse complement strand
ACGCGGCCCTCGACGACCTGCGCCAGCGCCTGCAGCGCACCCGCTGGCCCGAGGTGGAGCTGGACATCGTGAGCGGCTTTCATGCCGACCCCGTGGGCCTGCTGCACCAGGGCCGGGCCGATGTGGCCATCGTGTCCGAGGTGGATGGTGACGAGGCGGGCGTGGACTACCACGCGCTGTTTGGCTTTGAGATCCGCGCGCTGCTGGCCAACACGCACCCGCTGGTGGCCAAGCCGCACCTGGTGGCGCAGGACTTTGCCGACCAGACCATCATCACCTACCCCGTGCCCGACGAGATGCTGGACCTGATCCGCCAGGTGCTGGAGCCCGCTGGCGTGCGCCCCCCGCGCCGCACCACCGAGCTGACGGTGGCCATGCTGCAGCTGGTGGCCAGCGGGCGCGGCGTGGCGGCGCTGCCGCTGTGGGCGGTGCAAAGCTACCTGGACCGGGGCTATGTGACGGCGCGGCCGATCGCGGCCGGGCCGGGCGACAAAGGCCTGCGCGGCGAGCTGCACGCCGCCTGCCTGCCCAGCCTGTCGGCCAAGCCGTACCTGCAGGACTTTGTGCAGGTGACGCGGGAAACGAGTTTTGTGACGCTCAAGGGTGTTGAGCTTTTGTAGCCGGGTCAGGCGCGTACTTGTCGCCCACTTCCTCACGCAGCGGGTGCGTGTCGTAGACGATGTTCATGTCGCGGATGCGCGTGCTGCCCGCGTCGAACGTGAACACATCCACGCAGGTGAAGGTCACCTCGCGGCCATCGCTCAAGGTCCAGTCGTAGCGGAAATAGGCAGCGACCCGCAGGGCGGCGCCGTTGTCTGGCTGGGCAGAGACAAACAGATCCAGCACAGTGATCACGCTGCCGCTGGAGGCCTGGGCCAGCTTTTGGAAAAAGTCGCTCGCACGCATGGTGCCCAGAAACGGCGAGTGCACCACGCCATCGTCTTCAAAGCAGGCGATCAGCCCGTCGGTATGGCTGGCGTGCAGGTGGGCGAGGTAGGTGCGGACGGTGTCGAGTGGCGTGGTCATGGGCGGGAGCGTGGTGAAGAAAGATGCCCGGAGCTTCGCCGTGCCAGGCACCTGCCGCAAGAGACAATGGCGATTCATACATAAAAGATGCTTATGTATCTGCGCTACCTGCACTACCTCCAAGCTGTCATCGACCAGGGCTCGTTTGCGCGCGCGGCGCAGGCCTGTGGGGTGTCGCAGCCCGCCATCAGCCAGGGCATGAAGGCGCTGCAGGCGCAGTTCGAAACGCCGCTGCTGGTGCGGGACGGGCGCCGCTATGTGCCCACGGACCTGGCCCGGCGTGTGGTGGCCGAAGGCGCGCCGCTGGTGCAGCGCATCGACGCCTTGCCGCAGGCCCGCGCGGGTGCGGCAGACCCCCGGGTGTTGCGTGTGGGGCTCACGGCCTCTGCCGCGCTGGTCTGCGGGCCCTTGCTGTACAGCGCCTGGTGCCTGCCGCAGCCCCAGCGGTCACTGGAGATGACCACCACCGACGAAGGCAGCCTGCTGGCGGGCCTGCTGAACGGCAGTTTCGATGCCGTGATTGCGCCCCGGCCGCGCCAGTTTGCCCACCCCGATGTGGTGCAGTGGCGCTTGTACGAGTTGCAGCCGCAGATCTATGCGCGGCGCCGCCACCCGCTGGCGCGCGCCCGGTCGCTGGCAGCGCTGCAGGGCGCCACCTGGGGCTGCGTGGGCCCCAGCGTGAGCGGCCCGGTGGATGTGCTGACCGAGGCACACCACGTGCGGCGCATGCCCGCACCCCACATGGCTGTGCGCTGTCCGGACTTTGCCAGCCTGCTCAACCTCGTGGTGGGCTCGGACCTGCTGGCGGTGGTGCCGCACCCCGCGCTGCTGGGGGCGGCGGCAGAGCAGGTGGTGCCGCTGCAACTGGCCGAGGCGTTGCCGCTGTATGGCATGTGGCTGTTCGAGCGCAAGGCGCGCAAGCCCCGCCTGGGGCCGCAGGTGTTTGTGGGGCAGGTGTGATGCAGGGCCGCCGGGG
>CAYXSL010000295.1:0-1666 GCA_964466605.1 uncultured Verminephrobacter sp. | reverse complement strand
CGTTGTCCAGCGCCATCAGGGCGGCGGGCACCTGGGGTTCGTTGTCGAACACGTCCAGGCCCGCCCCGGCGATGCGGCGTTCGGCCAGTGCGTCGATCAGCGCGGCCTCATCCACCACGCTGCCCCGCGCCACGTTGATGAGGTAGCCCTGGGGGCCCAGGGCATCAAGCACATCGCGGTTGACCAGGTGGCGCGTGCCCGCGCCGCCCGCCACCGTGAGCACCAGGTAGTCGGCCCACTGCGCCAGTGCGGCCACCGACTCGAAGTAGGGCAGTGTGCAACCCTCGGCCGGGCGGCGGTTGTGGTAGCCCACTTCCATGCGGAAACCCGCCGCGCGCTCGGCCACGGCCTGGCCGATGCGGCCCATGCCCACAATGCCCAGGCGCTTGCCCGACACCCGTGTGCCCAGCGCAAACCGCGCCTGGGGCCATTGGCCCTGGCGCACAAAACGGTCGCTGGCGGCAATGCCGCGCGACACGTCCAGCATCAGCGCAAACGCCATGTCGGCCACGCAGTCGTTGAGCACGCCGGGCGTGTAGCCCACCTGCACGCCACGTGCCTTGGCCGCGCCGATGTCGAGCGCGTCAAAGCCCACGCCAAAACTGCTGATGACCTGCAGATGGGGCAGGGCTGCAATCACCTCACCCTGGAGCCCGATGGACGCCGTGGTGACCACGCCGGTGAACTCCGCGCCACGTGCTGCCAGAAACGCCTGCGGGTCGGCCTGGTCGGCCAGGCAGGCCACGCTGTAGCGCGCGGCCAGTTCGGTTTCGAGGGCGGGCAAGGGCAAGCGGCCGATTTGCAGGATGCGGGGCGGGGAGTTCTTAGTCATTGGATGAAGTGCAACCTGGAATATCGAGAAGACGAGCTGGAGCCGCAGTGTCGCTGATCGCTGTGCTGCGGAGACTGGCGCGGCTCCGCCAGCGCCGCCATGCAAGGGCCGCCCCGCCGCAGGGGCGGCGTCCCCCTGAGGGGGATGACGCGAAGCGGCTCAGGGGGCATCAAGTGTTTACGCGCACGGCCTGGCGGGCCAGCAGCTTCCACTGGCCGCCTTGCTGTTGCCACACGCCCAGGATCTTGATCTGCACCTTGCCGGGCTTGCCCGAGTCGTTGGTGTCGGCCGTGAGGGTGTGGCGCACGAGGGCGGTGTTGCCCACGACCTTGATGGTCTGGTCGGTGATGGCGATGGTCACGAAGTCGGACTTGCCCGCCACCAGGTCGCCAATAAAGCTGTCCTTGGTGTCCACGCGGCCGCCCGAGTGGCCATAGCTCAGGTCGTCGGCGACGAGGGCGGACAGTGCAGCGGGCGTGGGGTCGATCATGGCCACGCGCAGCTTTTCTGCGGCCGCAGCCACCGCCTGTTCGGCCGATGCCGAGGAGGCGGACGCAGGGGCGGGGGCGGCGCAGCCCGCCAGTGTGGCAATGGTGACGGCCGCGGCCGCTGCGAGAACGATTTGCTTGAACATCTTGTCTGTCTCCGTTGTTGTGTTGCGGTTTGGGGATGTGCGTGCCACGACTGCCCCCCGGACCTGTGCACGGCCAGGCCCGGGGTGTTGGGGGAGAAGGGGGCTGCGGGCAAAAAAAGGGCCTGGAGAACCAGGCCCTACAACCGGGCAGCGCTTACTGCGGGCCGAGCTTGTCGATCAGCGCCTTCAGTTCTTCCATC
>CAYXSL010000294.1:0-3780 GCA_964466605.1 uncultured Verminephrobacter sp. | reverse complement strand
AGTCGAACGCGTTCTTCACGCCTTCGTCAAACGCCACCTGGCGGATGTTGTTGCCGTAGTCCACCACCGGGATCCCCATCGCCTGGAAGTCGAGCATGGCCTGCACATGCACGGCGCAGGATTTGGCGGCAGCTTTCTTCAGCACTTCATGCTGCGTCACGTCCTGCTGCGCGGCGCGCCATTGCGCCACCGTCCAGCCTGCGGGCAAGTAGCCGTTGACGAGGTCGTGGGCCGAGGTCTGGTCGGTGACCAGATCGGGCTTGAGGCCACCCGCCTTGGCGCGGCGCACCAGCTCGGGCAGGATCTCGGCCGCATTGCCCAGCAGTGCGATGGAGATGGCTTCCTTGGCTGCTGTGTGCTGCTGGATGAGTTCAATCGCGTGATCGATATCGCGCGCCTGCTTGTCCACATAGCGCGTGCGCAGGCGGAAGTCGATGCTGCTTTGCTGGCATTCGATGTTGAGCGATACCGCGCCAGCAAACGTGGCGGCCAGCGGCTGCGCGCCGCCCATGCCGCCCAGGCCTGCGGTCAGGATCCAGCGCCCTTCGAGCGAGCCACCAAAGTGCTTGCGGCCCGCCTCGGCAAAGGTCTCGTACGTGCCTTGCACGATGCCTTGCGTGCCGATGTAGATCCAGCTGCCGGCGGTCATCTGGCCGTACATGAACAGGCCCTTCTGGTCCAGCTCGCTGAAGTGCTCCCAATTGGCCCACTTGGGCACCAGGTTGGAGTTGGCCAGCAGCACGCGGGGCGCGTTGGCGTGGGTCTTGAAAACGCCCACGGGCTTGCCGGACTGGATGAGCAGGGTCTCGTCGTCATTCAGGTCCTTGAGCGAGGCGAGGATCTGGTCATAACACTCCCAGTTGCGCGCCGCGCGGCCAATGCCGCCGTACACCACCAGGTCCTGCGGGCGCTCGGCCACCTCGGGGTCGAGGTTGTTCTGGATCATGCGGTAGGCCGCCTCGGTGAGCCAGCTCTTGCAGGTGAGCTGGCTGCCGCGCGGCGCGCGGATCACGCGGGTAGCGTCGTGGCGGGGGTCAGTGCTGGGGGTGGAAGAAGCTGCGGCAGCGATGATGGCGTCGTTGGCGTTCATGGTGGGCTCCTGGATGAAGGTGGTGACAGTGGATCGATGAAAGTGTGGCGGCGGTCATCCACCCCGTTCGCCCTGAACTTGTCGAAGGGCTTGCACAGGGAGGGCCCTGGCTTCGACAGGCTCAGCCCGAACGGTTTGGGAGGTGGATCCGTGCATGGGATTCAGGCGAAGCTGGGCAGGCACTTCTGGAGCGCCTCAGGCCATGCGGACTGCTGGGCCCATGCGCGCATGGCTTCGATGTCGGGGGCCAGGTAGCGGTCTTGCTCCAGGTAGGCCACGCGCTCGCGGATGGCGGCGAACTGCGCTTCGATGAGGGGCGAGGATTTCAGGCTGCGATCAAACTCCATGCCCTGCGCAGCGGCCATGGCCTCAATGCCCACCATCACGGCCGCATTGCGCACCATGTCACCCAGGCGGCGCGCGCCGTAGGTGGCCATGGAGACATGGTCTTCCTGGTTGGCCGATGTGGGCAGGCTGGTCACGCTGCTGGGGTTGGCCAGGCACTGGTTCTCGGCCGCCAGCGCGGCGGCGGTGACCTGGGCGATCATGAAGCCGGAGTTGACGCCGCTGTCGCGGATCAGGAACGCAGGCAGGCCTGACAGGCCTGGGTCCAGCAACAGAGACAGCCGGCGCTCGGAAATCGCGCCGATCTCGGCCACGGCCAACGCGATGATGTCCGCCACAAACGCCACGGGCTCGGCGTGGAAGTTGCCGCCGGAGATCACGTCGCCGTTGTCAAACACGAGTGGGTTATCAGAAGCCGCATTGGCCTCGATGGTGAGCACGCGCGCGGCATGGTGCAGGTTATCGAGGCACGCGCCCATGACCTGCGGCACGCAGCGGATGGAGTACGGGTCCTGCACACGGCCGCAGTTGGGGTGCGAGGTGTCGATGGCGCTGCCGTCCAGCAGCGCGCGCACGGCGGCGGCCACCGCGATTTGTCCGGACTGACCGCGTGCCTCGTGGATGCGTGCATCAAAGGGTTTGACCGAGCCCTTGATGGCTTCAAGGGACAGACAGCCGGCGACCAGTGCGGCAGCAAACACGCTCTCGGCGCCAAACAGCCCCGCCAGCGCCAGCGAGGTGGACACCTGCGTGCCGTTGAGCAGCGCGAGCCCTTCCTTGGGGCCCAGCACAAAAGGCTGCAGGCCGATGGAGCGCATGGCCTCCGCCCCCGGCACCACCTTGCCGTCCACCTTGGCCTGGCCTTCACCAATCAGCACACAAGCCATGTGCGCCAGAGGTGCCAGGTCGCCCGAGGCCCCCACCGAGCCCTTGGCCGGAATCACCGGCAGCACGTTGGCATTGGCCAGGGCCAGCAACGCATCCACCAGCGCGGGGCGCACGCCCGAATGGCCGCGTGCCAGGCTCACGGCCTTGGTCGCGAGGATGAGGCGCACCACGTCGTCGGGCAGCGCATCGCCCGTGCCCACGCTGTGCGACAGCACCAGGTTGCGCTGCAGCTCGGCCAGGCGGTCGTGCGCAATCTTGGTGCTGGCCAGCTTGCCGAAGCCGGTGTTGATGCCATAGACGACCTGGTCTTCATCGACGATGCGCTGCACCGTGGCCAGGGACTTCTGCAAACCCGCGCGGGCCGACGCATCGAGCACCAGTTGCACAGGGCCCGCGTGGATGCGGCGCAGCTCGGCCAGCGTGACGCGGCCAGGGTGCAGGGTGAGGGATGAAGCGTTATGTGTCATGGCGTTGATCCTGTATATACAAGTAGGTACAAGCGAAAAAATTCTGTGCTTTTGGCAAAAACTTTCAACCAGCGACGGGATTGCCGTCGGCGCGGAAGCGGCTGCCCAGGCGGTAGCGGGTGGCAGGGTGCAAACACCGCACCACGGTAATAGGCACGCCGCGCGACCAGGTGCGGCGGGTGAGCAGCAGGCAAGGCTCCTGCGGAGACATCTCCAGCAGCGTGGCCTGCTCGGCGGTGGGCATGACGGCATCGACCACATGCTCGATCTGGTCGAACGGCACGTTGCGCACCAGGTACTCGGAGGGCTGCAGCTGCGTGAAGTCCTGCGCGGCGAACTGGGGCACCTGGCGCGGGTTCACGTGGCGGTCTTCCAGTTGCACGGGCAGGCCGTCTTCGCGATGGATGCACAGCGAGTGGAACACCGACTCGCCCGTGCGCAGGTCCAGCGCGGCGGCCACCTCCAGCGTGGCAGAGGTGCGCTCTACCGTGAGCACGTCACAGCGATAGTCGTGCCCGCGCTGGCGGATTTCGCTGGCCAGGTTGGCGATCTGCAAGAGCGTGGACTGGGGCTTGTCCTCGGCCACAAAACTGCCCACACCGGCCACGCGCACGATGCGGCCCTGCTCCACCAGCTCGCGCAGCGCGCGGTTCACCGTCATGCGCGAGATGCCGAACTGGGTGACCAGCTCGTTCTCGGACGGCAGGCGGTCACCCGCGCGCCAGAGGCCTTCCTGGATCTTGCGGGAGATGTGGTCCTTGACCTGCTCGTACAGCGCCATGGCCTGCGCAGGCGCGGCCACGGCAACCACTGCCTTGGTGGGCGTGGTGCTGCGGGGTGCAGCGGCTGTGGTGCGGCGGGAAGGACGGGCGCTCATGGGCTGATAGGTACTCAGATCAATGCAGGTCCGCCGCCATGGACTCGGCGCGGCTCTCTTCGGCGCGGCGCGCCTTGCGGTCCATGAAATCGTGGCTGCTCTTGTTTGTCTAA
>CAYXSL010000293.1:0-3812 GCA_964466605.1 uncultured Verminephrobacter sp. | reverse complement strand
GTACGTGAACCGCAACATGGTCGGCGCCGTGGTGGGCGTGCAGCCGTTTGGCGGCGAAGGCCTGTCCGGCACGGGGCCCAAGGCTGGCGGGCCGTTGTACCTGCTGCGCCTGCTGTCGCAGCGCCCTGCCGACGCACTGGCCCGAACTTTTGCCGAGGCCGACCGCACCAGCCCACCCGACGCCGATCTGCGCGAGCGCCTGCTGGCGCCCCTGGCCACGCTGGAACAATGGGCGCAGCAACAAGGCAACGCCACGCTGGCCGCCACCTGCCAGCGTTTTGCCAAGCAAACCCACAGCGGCACCGCCCGCACCCTGCCCGGCCCCACAGGGGAACGCAACGTCTACACCCTGGCACCCCGCGCGCGCGTGCTGTGCCTGGCGCACAGCACGGACGACCTGCTGGTGCAGACGGCTGCCGTGCTTGCCAGCGGCGGCACCGCCTTGTGGCCCACGGCCCAGGCCCACCTGCGCACGCAGTTGCCCACGCTGGTGCAAGCGCAGATCCTGCTGCAGGACAACACACTGAGCGACAGCACACAGGCGCTGGACGCTGTGCTGCACCATGGCGACACCTCATCGCTGCAGGCCATGTGCACCGCCCTCGCCCGCCGTGCGGGCCCCATCGTGGGCGTGACCGCGCTGCAGCCCGGCGCAGCGGACATCCCGCTGGAGCGCCTGCTCATCGAACGCGCCCTGAGCGTGAACACGGCAGCGGCCGGCGGCAACGCGAGCCTGATGACAATTGGATAGGCCCTCGATGCCATGCAGCGCGTTGAACGGTAAAAATCCAAGAAAAATGGCCGTTACCGCGCGCGGGAAAAGCACTTGATGCTACTAAATTTATAGCAAATCAAGTCTGCAATGCCAGCGGCAGGTTCAGCAGCAGGTTCTGCGGCTTGATGCGCACCACACCCTCGGCATTGGTGGCCAACCCCAGGTACACCGGCTTGCCTGCCACATCGGCCCGCATCTCGGCCGGGTTGGCAAAGGTCAGCGTGAACAGGCTCACCAGGCGCTGCATGCGCTCGGCCTCCACCGGGCGGTCCTGGTACAGGTCGTTGAGGATGGCAGTGGACTCCACGTCCAGCCCGATGTGCCAGCGCCAGGCAGCGTCGGTGATCTGGTGCGCGGGCGTGATCGACACCTGCACGCCCAGCAGGTGCGCCACCCATCGCTCCAGCACCCGCGCCAACGCCTTCAAGCCCGAGCGGGCGCGGGTCATCTTGAAGGTCAGGCCATGGCTCAGGTCCTGCGTCAGCTCATGGGTCAGGTCGAGCAGAAAGTGGTGGTGACGGGCCGCCTGCCAGTAGTCCACCGCAGTCTCGTCCGTCAGCACCTGCACCTGCGCCGTAGGCTGCAGGGCCCCGCTTTGGAGCAGCAGGCGCCCCACCTCGCCAAGGCCAGCGGTTTCGTGCAGAAGGTCCAGCGCCTCACGGTCACCCGCGAGTATCTGGCCATCCTGCCGGGTGATCCGCTGGGGCCTGAAGAGCATCTCGGCGGCCCGCGCCTCGAACGCATCCACGCCATCCCCGTCCAGAAGGTTGTGCAGCAGCGCGTGCACCAGCCCATCGACAAACACCGCTGGCACATCCACGGCATGGCTGCTCATCAGTCCCAGGTAGCAAGCCTCCAGCGTGCCTGCCGCGAGCAGGCCATCCCGAAACCGCAGGAACACGGCGTAGTTTTCGCGTGCGTCGGCGTCCTGCATTGCGGCCAGCTCGGCTTCAGCCACGGGCCTGAAAGGCGCCACCCGCAAGCCCTCATGCAAGGCTATCTCAGCAGTGCAAGACTCGGGAACCAGCGCCAGCTCTGGGCGGCCCAGCAGGTGCCGTACATACGCATCCGTGGGGCGCAACCACCCGCGCTCGTCCCGCGCCAGGTGCATCAAACCGCTGCGGGACCAGAAATCAGGAACAAGGGTGGGCATGGGGATTTACAAACCAGTCCAAAAGAAGAACAGGATGGAGATCGGGAATCGTGTGGCGGCACGAAGAGCAAACGGGTTGGCAAACGGGTTGCCCAGATGCCGCACGAATCGGTCGGAGTTTGCTTGCATCTTATCGGGCACGGTTCTGGACCCGAGCAATCCGCGCAGGAAGCTCGGCGGGATGTGTAACTGCGGTTTCGGGTGGCTTGCAGCGCCTATCTGACCAGCACGATCGTGCAAAGGGTCCCGGCCCAGGGCATTTCTGCCTCCCCCAGACCCACGCCCTCATCGGCGGGAAATGCCCGGGATTCCTGCTGCTTTCGCGGGGATTGGACACCGGCCGTTGGAGGATGATCGGCCAAGCTCCCTACCTCCACAGGCAGCGCGAGCGACCAACCGACGATGGAGTCCCACATGCTCGACATTTCTCAGGCCGCCAATCTCCTGACTTCCATGGGCGTATCCAGCGCCCTGGCGACTCGCGCTGCGGAGCGCACGGCACAAAACCACTCCGGCGCGGACCCACTCACCTTTCTCAAAGAGCTGAGAGCCACCTTGGAAGAGCTGTCCGCACAAACTCCAGCTGGCACAGCGGGCTCAGCGGCAGGCGCTGCCTCATCAGACAAAGCGGCGTATACGTCCACCACAGACCGCTACAACAAGAGCACCTCCTCAGCAGCGGCCAACGGCACCAAGGCGCCGGCCGACAAAGCCGCAGCCACAGTCCCGTTCAAGAATCTGGAAGAGTTCAAGCAATGGGAAAAGGGCCTGGGGGGCACTTTTGCGGCGGACTATGAGCCACCGGACTACGTCAGGATGCATGCCATGGTCCTCAGCGGCGGTGACGATACGGTCGTTGGACGGTACATGTTCTTCAAGAACCATCCGGAGTTTGCGGCTGACTACCAGTCCATCCGGAGCGGCAATCTGTCCAAGTTTGCAACGGATGGGTCTACGTTGGTAAAAAGTGACCTGTCCAAGATGTCTGCGGAGACTGCGGCCTACTACCGAAAGAACCCCAGCGCCTTGCTTGCCGCCGAGGGTTTCAACATGGACCCCACGCTGGCCAAAATGCGCATGAAGGGAGAGATCAGCGCGCCCACAGGAACCGAAGTGTCTGAATGGCTCACGAGCAACAAGTGGACCAAGGATGGCATCGTGGCCGAGAACAATCGTGTCACCTATGCCAACGCGGACTACATCGGCCTGGATGGCAAAGGCGCGGGGACCTACAAGCGCAGCCGGCTGGATACAGCGACCGGCAACATCATTAACTACGACGGACGGATCTACGACCCGCTGACGGGAGAAGTGAAAGCCTGAAGCACAACCTGCGGCGCACCGTCTACCACCTGATGCCCCCCAGAGGCCTGAAACACCTGCGGCTCTCACCGACCAATTTGCAGGCTTGCGCCGTCAAATGGAACAGCCAGCTGGCACGCGCACACGCACTCGTGAGAAGACGTGCGCGCGCCCTTGCCCTCACTCCCACTCAATCGTCGCTGGCGGCTTGCTGCTCACGTCGTACGTCACCCGGTTGATGCCACGCACCTCGTTGATGATGCGGCCCGACACCTTCTTGAGTAGCGCGTACGGCAGCTCGGCCCAGTCGGCGGTCATGAAGTCGCTGGTCTGCACGGCGCGCAGAGCCACCACGTAGTCATAGGTGCGCCCATCGCCCATCACGCCCACGCTCTTGACGGGCAGGAACACGGTGAAGGCCTGGCTGGTGAGGTCGTACCAGGTCTTGCCGGTGGCTTCATCACGGAAGTTGCGCAGCTCTTCGATAAAGATCGCGTCGGCACGGCGCAGCAGGTCGGCGTATTCCTTCTTCACTTCGCCCAGGATGCGTACGCCCAGGCCGGGGCCGGGGAAGGGATGGCG
>CAYXSL010000292.1:0-3841 GCA_964466605.1 uncultured Verminephrobacter sp. | reverse complement strand
CGGGCCAGCTGGATGGAGATGTCCTTCTGGTTGAAGCGCGAGTACGCCAGGATCTTGCGCAGCGCGCCTTCGAGTTCGCGCACGTTGGAGCGCACGTTCTTGGCGACGAAGAACGCGACTTCCTCGGGCATCTCGGTGCCTTCGGCGCGGGCCTTGTTGATCAGAATCGCCACGCGCATTTCCAGCTCGGGCGGTTCCAGCGCCACCGTCAGGCCCGAATCGAAGCGCGACACCAGGCGGTCGTGGATGTTGGTCAGGCCCTTGGGGTAGGTGTCCGACGTCATCACGATGTGGCTCTTCTTGGTCAGCAAGGCCTCGAACGCATTGAAGAATTCTTCCTGCGTGCGGTCCTTGTTGGCAAAGAACTGCACATCGTCGATGAGCAGCAGGTCGAGCGAGTGGTAGCGTTCCTTGAACTCGTCGAAGGTGCGGCGCTGGTAGGCCTTAACCACATCCGAAACGAACTGCTCGGCATGGATGTAGAGAACTTTGGCGTCGGGCTTGTCCTGCAGCAGGCGGTTACCCACAGCGTGCATCAGGTGGGTCTTGCCCAGGCCGACGCCGCCATAGATGAACAGCGGGTTGTACAGGTGGCCGGGCATGCCCGCCACGTGCATGGCCGCCGAGCGCGCCATGCGGTTGGCCGTGCCCTCCACCAGCGTCTCGAACGTGAGGGCCGCATTCAGCCGGTTGCGAAACGCTCCGGCAGCGGGCTCGTCACTGCTGGAAGCAGGCGATTCGGCGGGCGCGGGGGCGCTGGAAGGCTCTGGCGATGCGGGACGCACATAAGTGCGGGTAACAGATTCCCGCTGAGCGAGCGCTAACTCCAGCGAGACGGGCTGGCCGTACAGGCCTTCCAGCAGGGCGGCGATGCGGCCTGCATACTGGGCACGGATCCAGTCCAGCTTGAATCGGTTGGCCACCAGCAAGGTGACCTTGGAGAAATCCTCGGCCACCTGGGCGACCAGGGGCTTGATCCAGGTGTTGAATTGTTGTTCCGGCAGGTCTTGCGCCAGTTGCTCTACGCAGGCTTGCCACAGGCCTTGGCCGGCATCGGCTCCGGGGGATGGCTGGGTGCCGCGGGTGGGTTCCTCGGTCATTTATCGGGAATTCTTGTTGTGGATAGGAGGAACGGTGCTGGGCGGCGGATTGTAGCTTGTCAAGGAGTTATCCACATTTTTGCGGCGGCTGTCATCGGGGGATTCCGGGGTTGATGGGCTGGCATCCCGGGGTGTCAAAACGTGCGCGTGGGGATCGTCAAAGGTTCCTACAGGCACAGGGGCAAACGGGCTGCGACGTCCTTCCGGGCGGCTTGTGGATAGGCCTGCCCGCCGAAAGGCATTGCCAGAGGGCTGCAAGCCTGCGATAATTTTGGGTTTCCCTGAATGTGTTCAGGGTGATTTGACCCGGCGCGCCGTTATTTCTGCTTCTGCCTGGCTGGTTTTCAGCTGAGCAAGGCAGGGGTTCAAGAGCAGCAGTCCGGAACTGAACCTCAAGGAATAGCACCATGAAACGTACTTACCAGCCCTCCAAGACGCGCCGCGCGCGCACCCACGGTTTCCTCGTCCGCATGAAGACCCGCGGCGGCCGTGCCGTTATCAACGCACGCCGCGCCAAGGGCCGCAAGCGCCTGGCCGTCTAAGGCCGTCCCGGTCTACGGCCTGCTCCCCGCCTGCCCCCGGTTTGTACCGTCAGGTTCCAAACGGGGTGCCTGCATGCAACGGCTGAAAACCCGTCCGCAGTTCCAGGCCGCCATGGCTGGGGGCACCGTCTCCCGCACAGCGCATTTTGCGCTGCACCGTCTGGTGCTGGATGCTGCTGGCAGCTGTGCTGCCAACCCCGCCAGTGCTGCACCCACAGGGCCCGGTTCCTTGCCGCCAACGCAAGGGCCGCAGGCCCTGTTTGCCGTGCCGGATGTCTGGCTGGGTGCCATGGTGCCCAAGCGCTGGGCGCGCCGTGCCGTGACACGCAACACCATCAAGCGGCAGATCTACACCGTGGGCGCGACGTTTGAAGCGCGCCTGCCCCAGGCAGCCCATGTGGTGCGCCTGCGCACGGCGTTTGACCGCAAGCAGTTCGTGAGCGCCACGTCCGACCAGCTCAAGCAGGCCGTGCGTGCAGAGCTGCTGCAGCTGTTTGGCCATGCCGCCCGGCGTGCGGGCGGCGGGGCTGCTGCACCTGCTCCTCCGGTGCCTGCGCCGCAGGTGGGGTCTGCCCATGAGGTGGCACCATGATCATGCAGCGCCTGCTGATGGGCGTGGTCAAGGGCTACCGGTTTTTCCTCAGCCCCTGGCTGGGCTCGGCCTGCCGGTTCGAGCCCACCTGCTCGGCCTATTCGCTGCAGGCGCTGGAATGGCATGGCGCGGCGGCGGGCAGCTATCTCACGCTGCGCAGGCTGGTACGCTGCCACCCCTGGTGTGATGGGGGCCACGATCCCGTCCCCCGAGAACTGCCGCGCGGCATGAGGCTTTTTTCGCGGCTGCAACAATCCTCCACCACCCAACCACCCTCACCAAAGAAGTCTTCATGAACGACATTCGCCGCACCATCCTGTGGGTGATTTTTGGCTTTTCCATGGTTCTGCTGTGGGACAAGTGGCAACTGCACAACGGCAACAAGGCCACGTTTTTCCCCACCACCCCGGCCGTGACCGCGCCTGCCGCAGCAGGCGCAGCGTCCGGGGCCACGGGCGCGGCCAGTGTTCCCGCGTCCTCTGCGCCTGTGGCGGCGGCGGCCCAAGGGGCTGCGGCCGTGCCGGGCCAGCCCGCCCCGGCGGCGGCTCCCGCTGCCGCGCGTGAGCGCATCGAGGTCAAGACCGACCTGTACCGCCTCACCTTCGACAGCGAAGGCGGCACGCTCACCCATGCCGAGCTGCTGCAGCACGCCGACATGACCGAGAAGAACCGCAACTTCCTGCTGCTGGACGAGAGCGCCCAGCGCGTCTACGTGGCGCAAACGGGGCTGATCGGTGGCGGCTTCCCCACGCACAAGACCGTGATGGCGGCCGTGCCCGGCCCGCGTGAACTCAAGGACGGTCAGGACGAGCTGAGCATCCGCTTCGAGTCGCCCAGCCAGGGTGGCGTGAAGCTGGTCAAGACCTGGACCATCAAGCGCGGCGCCTATGACATCGCCGTCAAGCACGAAGTCGTCAACACCGGCGCCGCTGCCGTGTCGCCCCAGCTGTACCTGCAGCTGGTGCGTGACGGCAACAAGCCACCGGGCGAGTCGTCGTTCTACTCCACCTTCACCGGCCCGGCCGTGTACACCGACGCCAAGAAGTACCAGAAGATCGAGTTCAAGGACATCGAAAACGGCAAGGTCGATATCCCCCGCGATTCGCCCAATGGCTACGTGGCCATGGTGCAGCATTACTTTGCCACCGCCTGGCTGCTGGCCGACGGCACCCAGCGCGAGCTGTTCACCCGCAAGGTGGACACCAACCTGTACTCCGTGGGCATGCTGACTTCGCTGGGCGCCATTGAGCCCGGCACGACCAAGACCGTGGACGCGCGCCTGTTTGCGGGCCCGCAGGTCGAGACGATGATGGAGAAGCTCTACCCCGGCCTGGAACTGGTCAAGGACTACGGCTGGCTCACCATCCTGTCCAAGCCGCTGTACTGGCTGCTGGACCAGCTGCACAAGCTCCTGGGCAACTGGGGCTGGGCGATTGTGGGCCTGGTGCTGCTGCTCAAGATCGCGTTCTACTGGCTCAATGCCAAGGCCTACGCCAGCATGGCCAAGATGAAGGCCATCAACCCCAAGATCATGGAGATGCGCGAGCGCCTCAAGGACAAGCCGCAGCAGATGCAGCAGGAGATGATGCGCATCTACCGCGAGGAAA
>CAYXSL010000291.1:0-3862 GCA_964466605.1 uncultured Verminephrobacter sp. | reverse complement strand
GGACCTGGACATGCGCAAGGTGGCCGCGCTTGAAGCGCTGTCGCGCTACGGCAAGGCCCAGGGCCGCATGGTGAGCAGCATCACCATCGCGCCCAACCAGTGGCCCACCCACACGGTCATCGACTGGGTGAATGTATTGAGGCGTGTGGCCGATGTGCCCGAGCGCGACAAGCGCCTGGCCGAGGCGATGCAGATCCTGCGCGGCCGCCTGTCGTTCCAGGGCACCAAGCTCATCTTCAGCAACGAGCAGGACGACTACTGGTGGTGGCTGATGCAGAACGGCGACGTGAACACCGCCCGCCTGATGCTGGCTGTTATGGACGACCCGGCCTGGAAGGACGACATGGGCCGTCTGGCCAACGGCTTCATCAGCCGCCAGCAGGCGGGCGCCTGGCACACCACCACGGCCAACCTGTGGGGCGGCCTGGCGCTGGAAAAATTCAGCGCCAAGTTCGAGGCCACACCGGTGTCGGGCACCACCAAGGCCAGCATGGGTGGCAACACCGCCAGCGTGGACTGGAGCAAGGTGGACCGCGTGAAGGCATCGGACGCCACCGGAGCTCCCAACCAGATCACCTGGTTTGGCGCCCCTGCATCGCCCGGCAACCTCAAGAACAACGGCATGTTCCTGCCCTGGGCAAGTGCTGCGGGCAAGGCGGGCGGCAAGGAGCAGCTGGCCGTCACGCACCAGGGCCCGGGCAAGCCCTGGCTCACGCTGCAGTCGGTGGCGGCCATCGATCTCAAGGCGCCGTTCGCGGCGGGCTATGCGATCAAGAAGACCATCACCCCGGTGGAGCAGGCCAACAAGTCGCTGCCCGCCGGCCAGTACACACGCGGCGACGTGCTGCGCGTGACGCTGGAGGTCAACGCCACAGCCGACATGACCTGGGTGGCCATCACCGATCCCATCCCCGGCGGCGCCACCATTTTGGGCAGCGGCCTGGGCCGCGACTCCGAGATCGCCACGCAGGGCGAAAAGAAGACCGGCGCGGGCTGGCCCGCGTTCGAGGAGCGCAGCTTCGAGTCCTTCCGCAGCTACTACGAGTACCTGCCCAAGGGCACCGTCAAGATGGAGTACACCGTGCGCCTGAACAACGCGGGCGACTTTGCGCTGCCGCCCAGCCGCGTCGAGGCCATGTACGCGCCCGAGATGTTTGGTGAACTGCCCAACGCACGGGTGAAGGTGCAGGTGGCCAAATAGGCTGCGACGCTCCAACGCCACTCTGTCATAACGCCGCCATGCACCGCCTTGCCCATCGTCCACCCCAGGCACGCATGCCATGAGCCTCAGCGTCTTTCTGGAGCTGCGGTTCTGGCTGCTGGTGGGGTTCTCGCTGGTGCTGCCGGTGGGTATCTATGCGCTGCTGCTGGTCACCCGGTCGATCTCGCGCTGGGCGGTGCTGGGGTTTGGGGTGGCGCTGGTGCTCATTGCGGGCGTGGATGTGTACCTGTTGCAGTCCATCGCCGCGCAGGCCAAGAGCACGCCGTCGCTGGCCGACGATGCGTGGTTCAGTTCCGAGCTGACGATTGCGTTGTACCTGCTGCCGGTGGTGTTCGGCGGCATCGGCGTCAACCTGATCTCGCACGTGCTGCTGCGCCACCTGACCGAGGCTGAGGGGCGGTTTGACCGTGAGCACTCCGATCGTTGAGTCATGAGGCGCTTACGATGCTCCGATCCCTTCGTTTTCAGAAAGTCAACCTGCCATGATCCTGGGTCTCGCTGCCAACCGCCTGCACCACCACACCGAAGACGCGGCGCTCTTTTCCTGGTTGCGCGCCTGCGAGGCGGGCATCCGGGAGCTGCAGCTGGGGCTGCACGCCGTGGGTCGCACGCACGATGCCATCGTCGCTGCGGGCATGCTGCAGGGGTACCGCCCGCTGGTGCGCTATCCCTACGGGCGCGACGGTGGACTGATGAAAGTGGTGGCAGAGGTGGTGGGCATGGGGGAAGGGCGCACGCTCGACGGCGCGATTTACCTCACCGACCCTGTGGACCCTTCTTCCATCTTCCCCGAGGCGCTGGCCCTCAAGCGGCAGTGCGTGATCCATGGCAAGCCGTTTCTCTCCACCGTGGCCAGCGCGCGCGACTGGATCGAGATGGAGCGCATCCACGCCGGGCTGGCGCCCGACCCGCAGGCCGACCGGTTTCATGACCATGGCAACCAGACGCTGGCGCTGATTGCGCACGATGCGTGCAAACAGGCCATGCTCGACTTCGCGGATCGCAACTTTGATGTGCTGTCGCAGTTTCGCCACCGGGTGGCCACCGGCACCACGGGCCAGCGACTGAACGCCCTGGCGTGGAGCAAGGGCTGGCCCGAGGGGCAGCCCTGGGTGCAGCGCTTTAACAGCGGGCCGCTGGGTGGCGACGCGCAGATTGCCGACCTGGTGCTGGAGCGCCGTTGCCACCGCGCCGTTTTTTTTGAGGATCCGCATGTGGCGCGCCAGCACGAGGCCGACATCCAGCTGCTGGAGCGCGCCGTGACCACCGCCACGCACGACGCGGTGTGTGTCACCGTGCCAAGCGTGGCGCAGCGCTGGTGCGACGCCGTACGCCTGCGCGCGGCGCGCTGAGGGCGCTTTTTTTATCTCTGCGCGTTTGTGTTCCTTCCTTTCGATTTCTTCTTCACCTTGCGCCTGCGAACGCAGGCCGCTGCGCTGGTGCTGGCGGCCTGCGCCTCGGGCGCCTGGGCCATCCCCACGTTTGACGAGGTGCGCGCGGACTTCAAGCCCTCGGACACCCTGATCCTCTCGCGCGAAGGCGAGGTGCTACAGCGCCTGCGCACCGATGCCACCGTGCGACGCGGCCAGTGGGTGCCTTTGGCGGAGGTGTCGCCCGCCCTGCGCACGGCCCTGGTGCTCAGCGAGGACAAGCGCTTTTTTGAGCACAGCGGCGTGGACTGGCGCGCCGCATCGGCCGCTGCCTGGGGCAACCTGTGGAACCAGCGCACGCGCGGTGCCAGCACCATCACCATGCAACTGGCTGGCCTGCTCGACGGTGACTGGCGCCAGGGCCCCGGAGGGCGCACGGTGGTGCAGAAGGTCGGCCAGACCGTGGCCGCCCAGGTGCTGGACCGGCGCTGGCGCAAGGACCAGATCCTGGAGGCATACCTCAATCTGGTGCCGTTTCGCAGCGAGCTGGTGGGCATCGATGCATTGAGCCGCACTGTGTTTGACAAGGCGACCCACGGCCTGGATGACCGCGAAGCCGCGGTGGCAGCGGCCCTGGTGCGCGCGCCCAACGCACGGCCCGCACTGGTGGCGCAGCGCGCCTGCGGGGTGCTGCGCGACATGCAGCAGCGCACCGGTACCCAGGCGGCGCGTGTGGATTGCGATGCGCTGGACCTGTTCACCACGGCCGCATTGCAACGCCGCGCTTTTGATGCCAGCGAAGGCGTGGCGCCGCACTTTGCGCGCTACCTGCTGCGCCAGCGGGACAAGGACAGCGCCGTGCCCGAGCGGGTGACCAGCACCCTGCGCGCACCGTTGCAGCGTTTTGCCATGCAGAGCCTGCAGCAGCACCTGCGCGAGCTGCGTGGGCGGCATGTGGAAGACGGCGCGGTGCTGGTGCTGGACAACGCCACGGGCGCGGTGCTGGCCTGGGTGGGGTCGTCCGGCCAGCTCAGCCAGGCCAGCGAGGTCGATGGCGTGCTGGCGCTGCGCCAGCCGGGTTCCACGCTCAAGCCTTTTTTGTATGCCCAGGCGATTGCAGAGCGGCGGCTCACGGCGGCGTCGCTGGTGGAGGACTCGCCCGCGCAGATCACCACGGCGGGGGGGCTCTACATCCCGCAGAACTATGACCGCCAATTCAAGGGCTGGGTGTCGGTGCGCACGGCGCTGGCGGCGTCGCTCAACGTGCCGG
>CAYXSL010000290.1:0-3916 GCA_964466605.1 uncultured Verminephrobacter sp. | reverse complement strand
AACGCCAGACGCCCCCGCCGTGTGAACCTGGAAGGCCACACCGACGAGCGCGGCGGTCGCGAATACAACCTGGCGCTGGGCCAGAAGCGTGCCGAAGCCGTGCGCCGCTCGCTGAGCCTGCTGGGTGTGTCCGACGCGCAGATGGAAGCCGTGAGCTTCGGCGAAGAGAAGCCCGCCCAGGTCGGACTGGACGAAGCATCGTTCGCCAAGAACCGCCGCGTTGAACTGACCTACCGCTGAACATGAAGCTCACAGCCGCCGCGCCCTGGGCGCTTTTCCTGGCCACGCTGTGGCCCTTGCAGGCCCACGCCTTGTTTGGCGACGACGAGGCGCGTAAGGCCATCATCGAGCTGCGGCAAAAGGTCGACGCCAACAAACAGGCTGCCGACACTGCGGCGGCCGAAGCGCGCGAAGGCGATGCGAGCACGCGCCGCAGCCTGCTGGAGTTGTCGAACCAGATCGAGCAGTTGCGGGCCGAACTCGCTCGCCTCAGAGGCCAGAACGAACAATTGGCGCGCGAAGTCTCTGAACTGCAGCGCCAGCAGAAAGATGTGCAGGCTGGCGTTGACGAGCGCCTGAGACAGGTGGAGCCGCTGCGCATCGAGTTTGATGGCCAGACCTTCACGGCAGCACCGGTCGAGAAGAACGACTTTGAAGCTGCCATGGCGCAGTTGCGCAAGTCGGAGTTCCAGCCTGCGTCGGCTTCCTACGCAGCGTTCCTGCAACGTTACCCCGCCAGCGGCTACACGCCCTCGGTGTTGTACTGGCTGGGTAATGCGCAGTACGCCAACCGAGCCTACAAGGAAGCGGTGGCCACCCATGGTCGGCTGGTGCGTGAGTTCCCTGGACACATGCGCACGCCCGAGGCCATGCTCGCCATGGCCAACAGCCATGTGGAGCTGAAAGACGCGCGCACCGCCAAAAGCACACTCGAAAATCTGGTGAAGACGTACCCGAATTCCGAGGCTGCTGCCGCAGCGCGCGAGCGCCTGGCCCGCCTGCGTTGATGTGAGCCGCGTGCCCTGACACGCGTCCTTCAGGGCGGGGTGCGGCCTCCTACAATGGCGGCCATGGAACTCGCCGACCTCGCCAAACTCAACACCCTCGTTCTCTGGGCCGCCTTTGCTGTGGCCCTTGTTTTTGGGTTCATCGCACAACGCACCCATTTCTGCACCATGGGCGCCATCAGCGACATCGTGAACATGGGCGACTGGACCCGCATGCGCATGTGGGGCATGGCGGTGGGCATCGCGATGATCGGCTTCTACGGCATGGCCTGGCTGGGCTGGATCGATCCCTCGCAAAGCATCTACACCGGTTCCCGCGTCATCTGGCTGTCTGCCATTCTGGGCGGAGCCTTGTTCGGCTTCGGCATGGTGCTGGCTTCGGGCTGTGGCAGCAAGACGCTGGTGCGCATCGGCGCTGGCAGTCTCAAGTCGCTGGTGGTCTTTTTCGTCATGGCCATAGCGGCGTTTGCCACCTTGCGCGGTGTGACCGCCGTGCTGCGCGTGAACACGGTGGACACCGTGTCCTTCAACATGGCGTCGGGCTCGGCGCTGCCCGCCTGGCTGGCCAGTGTGATGGGTTCCGCGCCAGCGCTCACGGGTTTGTTGTTCGCGCTGGTGGTGGGTGGAGCGCTGGTGGTCTGGGCATTGCTGGGACGCGATTTCCGCACCGGCAACAACCTGCTGGCCGGCATCGGCCTGGGGCTGGTGGTGACCGCCATGTGGTGGGTGAGCGGCCGTCTGGGCTTTGTGGCCGAACATCCCGAAACGCTGGACGCTGTTTTCCTGGGCAGCAACACCGGCCGCATGGACGCGCTGACCTTCACCGCACCCATGGCCTACACGCTCGACTGGCTCATCTTCTTCAGCGACACCTCCAAGGTGCTCACCTTTGGCACTGTGACGGTGGTTGGCATGGTGGTCGGTGCGTTTGCCTGCGCCGTGCTGGAAGGCAGCTTCCGCTGGGAAGGATTCCGCACAACGCAAGACACGGCCTTGCACATGGTCGGTGCCGTGTGCATGGGTGTGGGCGGCGTCACGGCATTGGGCTGCACGGTGGGGCAGGGCATGTCGGGCCTGTCCACCCTGAGCCTCACCAGCATCATCGCGGTCACTGGCATCGTGCTCGGTGCCGTCGGTGGTTTCCGATTCCAGATCTGGTTGCTGGACCGCGAGTGACGCAAGACACGAACGAAGGCTTCGAGCGCCGCTTTGGCGGCCTGCGTCGACTCTACGGCGTTGATGGGGCGCAGCGCATCTTCAACGCACACGTGGTGGTGGTGGGCATCGGTGGGGTCGGTTCGTGGGCGGTGGAGGCCCTGGCGCGCAGTGGCGTGCGGCGCCTCACCCTGATCGACCTCGATCATGTGTCCGAGTCCAACATCAACCGGCAGATTCACGCGCTGGAACCCACGCTGGGCCAGGCCAAGGCCGAGGCCATGCGCGATCGCATCGCGCTCTTTCATCCCGACTGCGTGGTGGACGTGGTCGATGATTTTGTGACGCCGGAGAACTGGCCCGCCTTGCTGCACGGTGTGTCGGGTCTTGACGGGTTGCCTTCGGCGGTCATTGATGCCTGCGACCAGGTGCGTGCCAAGACCACCCTGGCCGCTTGGGCCGCAACCCACGCCATCCCCTTCGTCACCGTGGGCGCTGCGGGCGGCAAGCGGCTCGCGCACGCGGTCGATGTGGCGGACCTGAGCGAGGTCACGCACGACCCATTGCTGGCTCAGCTGCGCTACCGCTTGCGCAAACACCATGGTGGCGCACGCACAGGCCGCATGGGCGTGGGCTGCGTGTTCAGCCGCGAGACGGTGGCGCCACCCGATGCGTCGTGCAACATCGAAGACGTGGATGGTTCGCTCAATTGCCACGGCTACGGCTCGGTGGTGAGCGTCACGGCGGCGTTTGGTTTTTGTGCGGCCGGGTGGGTGATGAACACCCTGGCGAAAGATGCACAAGCAATCTTCGCGAGGTCTTCAAAAGGCCCCGAAAAAGAAGCTATAATTTGAGGCTTCGCGGGATACACAGTGTGCAAACAGTGTGCAGAACGCGAAACCCTGATGGGACGTTAGCTCAGTTGGTAGAGCAGCGGACTTTTAATCCGTTTGTCGTGGGTTCGACCCCCGCACGTCCCACCAAAACATGTGAAGCCCTGATCGAAAGATCAGGGCTTTTTTGTTGCCCGCCGCATGCGCTGTTGCGGGTCGTTGGCTTGTGGAGGTTCAGTTTTTCTTCACGAAGCTGTAGATCATCAGCAGGACGATCGCGCCAACCACCGACGCGAGAAAGCCCACGGGATCGCCTTGGCGGTACAGGCCGAGTGCGGTACCCAGGAAACCGGCAAGGAAAGAGCCGGCCACACCGAGCAGCGCGGTCATGATCCAGCCCATGCTGTCATTGCCGGGCTTGAGGGCGCGGGCAATGAAACCGGCGATGAGACCGATGAAGAGGGTGCCGAGAATGGACATCATTCGAAAACTCCTGAGCGTTGTGGTTGATACAAAAGTAATAGAGTCTGCACTCTAGCCGCTTTTTGTGTCGGTCTCAGGCCGTGTCCCGGGCGGGTCGTCACAAGCTCAGGCGTCAACGGCCTCGATGGCTTCGGTGAGCTCCAGCCAGCGCGCTTCCAGCGTCTCGTTCTCGTCGTTCACAGCCTTGAGCTGTTTGCCGTTTTTGGCCATGTCGGCGGGGCTGAGCGATTGGCTCATGGCGGCCTCCAGGCGGGCTTTGTCCTGCGCCAGTTGCGCCATGCGCTTCTCGGTCTGCTCCAGCTCTTTTTTCAGTGGTTTGGTTTTTTCGGCCAGTTGCTGGCGGCGCTGGGCATCAACGCGCTTTTGCTCGGGCGCCGCCACCGCAGCCACGGCGGGGGCGCGCTGAGCATCGCGCTGTTCCTCGCGTTGCGCCTCGCG
>CAYXSL010000289.1:0-4107 GCA_964466605.1 uncultured Verminephrobacter sp. | reverse complement strand
TTCGTCACGCAGAACCCGCTCGACATTCCCGACAGCGTGCTGGCCCAGCTGGGCAACCGCGTGCAGCACGCGCTGCGCGCCTTCACCCCGCGCGACCAGAAGGCCGTGAAGGCCACGGCCACCACCATGCGGCAAAAGCCGGGCCTGGACATCGAAACCGCCATCACCGAACTGGCCGTGGGCGAGGCGCTGGTGAGCTTTCTGGACGCCAAGGGCCGCCCCAGCGTGACGGAGCGCGTGTTTGTGCTGCCACCCGGCAGCCAGCTGGGCCCCATCACCCCGCAGCAGCGCCAAGCGCTGATGGCAAGCTCCCTGGTGGCCGGCGTGTACGAAACCACGGTGGACCGCGAATCTGCCTACGAAAAGCTCAAGGGCCGCGCCGAAAACGCCCCGCCCGCGCCCGCAGGCACACCTGCCGGCCGCACAGGGGGAGGCGCCAGCCCCGTGGGCACAGCCCCCGGCGGCGCCCAGCCGCAGGAGAGCAGCTTCCTCAACGACCTGCTGTTTGGCACCACCGGCCCGCGCGGCGGGCGCAAGGACGGCCTTGTACAGACCATGGCCAAGTCGGCCGTGCGCACCGTGGGCACCAACGTGGGCAAGGAGATTCTGCGCGGCGTGCTGGGCGGCATCTTCGGGGGCGGCAGCAAGCGCCGCTGAACGGAGAAAGGGCAGCGCGGCGGCCCGGCCTGGCAGCCCCCGACCCGCTACCGCCCAGAGCCCTCCACAGGTGTGGTGGCCTTGTGACAGGCTGGCGACAATGCCACGCGTTTGTCACGATTTGGTCACATTGCGGCCGTGCAATGGCCGAAACACACAACAACAAGGAGGGACACGATGCAACGCGTAGAACACGCCCTGGTGCGCTGGGGCAACAAGGTGGTCCAGGCGGCCATCGTCCTGTGGGTGCTGGCTTTCGTCGGGGTGTTTGCCGGGGTCTGGAAGCTCCAGTGGATCTGGCTGCTGTATGTGTTTGTCACGGTGCTGCTCACCGTGGTGCTGATCCGCTGGACCACCGCCGTGCGCGAGCGCTACATCCGCGAAGCGCCCCTGCCCCGCTTTCTGCAGCGCAAGCTGCGCGAGACCTACCCCCACCTGAGCGCCCGCGACTGCGAACTGGTCGAACGCGGCCTGCGCCAGTTCTTCATGGCCTGCCTGCGCAGCAACAAGGACTTTGTGGCCATGCCGTCGAGGGCCGTGGACGCGCTGTGGCATGAGTTCATCCTGCACACGCAAGCCTACAAACAGTGGTGCCACAACGCCCTGGGCTTCTTTTTGCACCACACCCCGGCAGAAGCCCTGGGCAAAAAAGCCCGCCACAACGACGGCCTGCGCCGCTGCTGGTACTGGGTGTGCAAAGAGGAATCCATCGACCCCAAGGCCCCGAGCCGCCTGCCCCTGCTGTTTGCGCTGGATGCCAAGTTCGCCATTGCCGGGGGCTTTACCTACGTGCCCGACTGTTCTGACATCGCCCGCAAGAGCGACGCGGGCGGCAGCGGCGGCGACAGCTACTGCGGCACCAGCTTCTCGGACGGCAGCTACAGCGGCAGTTCGGGCGACTTTGGCGGCGCCGAAAGCTCGGACGGTGGCGGCGGGGATGGAGGGGACGGTGGAGGCGATGGCGGCGGTGGCTGCGGCGGGGGTGGCGACTGATACGCCCGCCCGCTATTGCTCCTTTTTTGATAGCAGCCAATCCAATCCGGACAGGCGGAGACAGCCAAAATCACGCAAAGTCGCCCAGGCGACGACCCGCCTGCGGCCAGCGCGTCTACAGTGACGGCCCATGAACACCACCCTCACCTGCTTCTCCCTCAGCATCACCCACCATGTGGCCCACCTGGTGCTGAACCGCCCCGAGGCCATGAACACCATGCACCCGACCTTCTGGCGCGAGCTGGACGAGGTGCTGGCTGCGTTGAACAAGAGCGGCGAGGCGCGCGCGCTGGTCGTCAGCAGCACCGGCAAACACTTCAGCGCGGGCATGGCGCTCGAAACGTTCGGCGGCGCCATCACCATGGACGACCAGAGCCCCGAGGGCCGCGCCGCCATCTTTGACCTGCTCACCGACATGCAGGCCACCTTCACCCGCATCGAAAGCCTGCGCATCCCCGTGATCATGGCCATCCAGGGTGGCTGCATTGGCGGCGCGGTGGACATGGTGACAACGGCCTGCGTGCGCTACGCCACGGCCGACGCGTTCTTCTGCATCCAGGAGATCAACATCGGCATGGTGGCCGACGTGGGCACGCTGCAGCGCCTGCCCAAGCTCATCCCGCTGGGCGTGGTCAAGGAACTCGCCTACACCGGCCGCCGCCTGAGCGCGCAAAGGGCCCAGGGCTACGGCCTGGTCAACGAGGTCTTCGACACCCACGAAGCCATGGTGGCTGCCGCGCTGCAGTGCGCGCAAGAGATCGCCAGCAAGCCCCCCGTCGCCATCTGGGGCACCAAGCAGGCCGTGAACTACGCACGCGACCACAGCGTGGAAGACAGCCTGCGCCAGATGGGCTGGCTGCAAGGCGCCATCTGGAGCAACCGGCATGTAATGGAATCCGTCACGGCGATGAAGCAAAAGCGGGCGGGTGAGTTCCCGGCGCTCACGCCGCTGATCCGGTTCAGCGAACAGGGTTGAGGGGCGGGGCTGGCGAACGGGGCTGGAGAAAAGGCCGAAAACCCAGCCACAGACCGCAGGATCGCCCGGCTGCCTGCGGCGCAGGCCTCAGGGGCCGGAGCCAGGCCAGGCGCTGAGGCAAAAACCTCGCGCACTACTAAATTCATAGCTGCCAGAGCTTACCCACCGCGCGCTGGCAGCTATTTTTACGCCAGTTCCGGTCCCAAAGGGCTATCATGTGGCGACACGGGGCGGCGCACGCCCCGCAGCAAGGACGCCACCATGACCGTGCCCAGCATGCCCCCCTCTGTGAGCCTGCCCACCCATGAAGACGTGGCCGCCGCCGCCCGGCGGCTGGCGGGCGTGGCGCACCACACGCCGGTGATGCGCTGCAGCACCATCGACGAGCGGCTGGGCGCCAAGCTGTTCTTCAAATGCGAGAACCTGCAGCGCACGGGCGCCTTCAAGTTCCGGGGCGCCTACAACGCCCTGGCCCAGTTCAGCGACGCGCAGCGCGAACATGGCGTGCTCACCTTCTCGGCCGGCAACCATGCGCAGGCCATTGCCCTGTCAGCCCGGCTGCTCGATATGCCCGCCCTGGTGGTGATGCCCGAGGACGCCGCCGCCTCCAAGATGGCCGCCACGCGCGAATACGGCGCCCAGGTGGTCACCTACAACCGCTACACCGAAGACCGCGAGGCCATCAGCCGCCAGCTGGCGCACGAGCGGGGCATGACGCTGATCCCGCCCTTCGACCACCCCCATGTGATTGCGGGCCAGGGCACAGCCGCCCTGGAGCTGCTGCAGGAGGTGCCCGACCTCGATTACCTGTTTGTCTGCCTGGGCGGCGGCGGGCTGCTGTCGGGCAGCCTGCTGGCCGCACAGGCGCTCGCGCCCAGGTGCAAGGTGATTGGCGTCGAGCCCGAGACCGCCAACGACGCCCAGCAGTCACTGCGCGCGGGCCACATCGTGCGCATCCCCAACCCGCACACCATTGCCGACGGTGCCCAGGCCCCGAGCCTGGGCGAACTCACCTACCCCATCATCCGCGACCATGTCGAAGACATCGTCACCGTGAGCGACCAGCAGCTCATCGAAGCCCTGCGCTTTTTTGCAGCGCGCATGAAGGTGGTGGTCGAGCCCACGGGCGCCCTGGCCTTTGCAGGTGTGCAGGCGTTTTCGGGCGAGGACGATGGCGCCAAGCTGCTGCACGGCGAGCGCGTGGGCGTGATCGTGAGCGGGGGCAACGTCGATCTGCCGCGCTACTCGCGGTTTCTGGCAGACTGATGCCCGTTTCAAAAAAGCAAATTCCTACTTCCTGCCATGAGCAACGTCACCGTCATCACCCACCCCCTCGTCCAGCACAAGCTCACGCTGATGCGCAAGAAGGACGCGAGCACCAACAGCTTTCGCCGCCTGCTGGGCGAACTCTCCACCCTGATGGCCTACGAAGTCACGCGCGACATGCCGCTGCAGGACATCGAGATCGAAACCCCGCTGGA
>CAYXSL010000288.1:0-4126 GCA_964466605.1 uncultured Verminephrobacter sp. | reverse complement strand
GGTGGGCTGAACCATTCGTTCACCCAGACCACCTTGGTCTTGATCTTGGGGTTGACCGACTGCGCGCCCAGCGTGAAGCTGTTGATGTTGCGGATCACTTCAGGGATCGGCACCGAGCCCACCACGCCCAGGGTGTTGGACTTGGTCATGGCACCAGCGATCACGCCCGCCATGTAGGCGCCTTCGTAGGTGCGGCTGTCGTAGGTGCGCATGTTCTCGGCGGTCTTGTAGCCGGTGGCATGCTCGAACTTGATGCCCTTGTTGTCTTCAGCGACCTTGAGCATGGATTCCATGTAGCCAAAGGTGGTGCCGAAGATCAGCTTGTTGCCCTGGCCGGCCAGGTCGCGCAGCACGCGCTCGGCGTCGGCGGACTCGGGCACGCTTTCCACAAAGCTCGTCACGACCTTGTCGCCGAATTCCTTCTCGATGGCCTTGCGGCCGTTGTCGTGGGCAAACGACCAGCCGCCGTCGCCCACCGGGCCGACATAGGCGAACGCGATCTTCAGTGGCTCGGGCTTGGGGGCCGGTGCTTCTGCGGCAGGTGCCGGTGCAGGCGCGGGGGCCGGTGCCGGTTCCTCCTTCTTGCCACAGCCCACGAGGGCGGCAGCGGCCACAGCGGAGAGCGCCGCCACCTTGAGCATGGAGCGTTTCTGCAGATCAGTCATGTCGGTTTCCTTATCGAAGAAGTAAAACTTGCAAAGGTTGAGGGACGAAAACGGTGATTATGGTGCGATCTACCGCAAGGTAACCAGATTTTCATGCAGGGCGGCGCTTTTCAGGAGCCCGGATAAAACGGCTTGCCCAGCGAGGCTGGCATGTTGATGCGGATCCACGCCGGGTTGCGCGAGATCAGCGCCAGCACCACGATGGTGGCCACATACGGCAGCATGCTCAGCAACTGGCTGGCCACCTGCACGCCTGTGGCCTGCAAATGGAACTGCAGCATGGTCACGCCACCAAACAGGTACGCACCAAGCAACACCCGTGCCGGGCGCCAGGTGGCAAAGGTGGTCAGCGCCAGCGCGATCCAGCCGCGCCCGGCCACCATGCCCTCGACCCACAGCGGGGTATAGACGGTGGAGATATAGGCACCCGCCAGCCCGCACAGCGCGCCGCCCACCACCACGGCGGCCAGGCGGATGCGGCGCACCGGGTAGCCCAGCGCGTGGGCCGACTCGGGCGATTCGCCCACCGAGCGCAGCACGAGGCCTGCGCGCGAGCGGTACAGGAACCAGATCAACGCGGCCACCAGCAGCATGGTGAGGTACACCAGCGGATGCTGCTGGAACAGCGCGGGGCCGAGCAGCGGTACATCGCCGAGCAGGGGGACCGCGTACTTCGGGGTTTCGGGCAGCTTGGCCTGCACGTAGCTGATGCCCGCAAAGGCCGAGAAGCCCACGCCAAACAGCGACAGCGCCAGCCCCGTGGCGTACTGGTTGGTGTTGAGCCAGACCACCAGCACACCAAAGATGGCGGCCAGCACGGCGCCTGCGGCCATGCCTGCAGCAAAGCCCAGCCAGGTGTTGCCCGTGTGCACCACGGTGGCAAAGCCCGCGATGGCGGCGCACAGCATCATGCCCTCGGCCCCCAGGTTGACGATGCCCGCCTTCTCGTTGATGAGCAGACCCAGGGCCGCGATGGCCAGCACGGTGCCCGCGCTGAGCGTGGCGCCGATGAGGAGTGCGTAGGATTCCATATCAAGCCTCCCGCAGGGCCGCCCCAAGGGAGGCTTGCACCCCCACGGGGGGCAACGAATACACGAAGTGATGAGTGTGGGGGCTCATGTCTTTACCACCTTCTTTGTACCTACCCAGCGCACGCGGTAGGCAATCAATGTGTCACAGGCCAGCAGCGTGAACAGCAGCAAGCCCTGGAACACGCCGGTCAGCGACTTGGGCAGGCCCAGGCGCGACTGCGCCAGCTCGCCGCCGATGTAGAACATGCTCATGAGGATGGCCGAGAGAATCATGCCCACGGGGTGCAGCCGTCCCACGAAGGCCACAATGATGGCCGCGAAGCCGTAGCCCGCGGGCACATAGGGCGTGAGCTGGCCGATGGGCCCGGCCACCTCCAGCGCACCCGCCAGGCCCGCTGCGCCGCCCGAAATCAGCAGCGCCGTCCACAGCGCGCGGCGGGATGAGAAGCCCGCATAGCGCGCCGCCGCCGGTGCCAGGCCGCCCACCTGCTGGGCAAAACCCGCGCGGGTGCGGAACAAGAACACCCACAGCGCAGCCGCCCCGGCCAGAGCCAGCAGCAGGCCGATGGACATGCGCGAACCCTGCATCAGGCGCGGGATCTGCGTGACCTTTTCAAAGGTCTTGGTCTGCGGAAAGTTGTAGCCCATGGGGTCCTTCCACGGGCCATAGACCAGGTAGCCCAGCACCAGCGTGGCCACATAGACCAGCATCAGGCTCACCAGGATCTCGTTGGCATTGAACTTGTCGCGCAACAGGGCCGTGAGTGCCGCCCAGACCATGCCGCCCAGCACCCCGGCGAGCAGGATGGCGGGCACGATCCAGGGGCCCGTGGTCTTGTCGGCCAGCAGCGCCACGCCGCCCGCCACCACGGCGCCGATGACAAACTGGCCCTCGGCGCCGATGTTCCACACATTGGAGCGGAAGCACACGGCCAGCCCC
Organism: uncultured Verminephrobacter sp.; assembly: GCA_964466605.1. Classification (GTDB taxonomy): domain Bacteria; phylum Pseudomonadota; class Gammaproteobacteria; order Burkholderiales; family Burkholderiaceae_C; genus Acidovorax. The sequence continues at coordinate 1,490 of CAYXSL010000288.1, read as the reverse complement.
AAGGCAATCAGCAACAGCGGCGTGGCCTTGACCATGAGTTCGCCAATGGCGTACTGGGTCTTGATCGGCTCCCAGAAGAACACCTGCAGCCCGCGCACCGGGTCCTTGCCCAGCGCGACGAACAGGGCCACACCAATCAACACCGTGAAGGCCAGCGCCAGCAGCGGCGAGCCGTAGGTCCAGAGTTTCGACGCCTGGGGGCGCGGTTCCAGCTTAAGCATGCTGCACCTCCCCGGCCCGATTCTGTTGCTGTTGCTGCTGCTGCGCCAGGTGGGCCTGCACATCGGCATGCCACAGGCCGCTCATCCATTCGCCAATGCGCTCCACCGTGGCCTCGGCACGCTGCACGGACGGCGACAGACGCCCCTTGGCCACCACATGCAGCCGGTCGCAAATTTCAAACAATTCGTCCAGCTCCTCACTGACCACCAGCACGGCGCAGCCCGCATCGCGCAGCGCCAGGATGGAGCCCCGGATCTGCGCCGCCGCGCCCACGTCCACGCCCCAGGTGGGTTGCGAGACGATGAGCAGCTTCGGGTTGGCGTCGATCTCGCGGCCCACGATGAACTTCTGCAGGTTGCCGCCCGACAGCGACTTGGCCGCCGAATGCGGGCCACCGGCCTTCACATTGAAGCGCTGGATGATGTCCCGGGCATGCGCTTCGAGCGCGCCCACCTTGATCCAGCCACTGCCCGACACCGCGTTCTTGCGCGTGAGCAGCAGGTTGTGCGCCAGGCCCATGGTGGGCACGGCACCCCGGCCCAGGCGCTCTTCGGGCACAAAGTGCAGGCCCAGCGCGCGCCGCTGGCCCGGGCCCATGAGGCCCGCGTTCTGCCCGGCCACCTGGATGCTGGCGGGCTCGGCCCGCTGGTCTTCGCCCGACAGTGCGTAGAGCAGTTCTTTTTGCCCATTGCCCGACACGCCGGCAATGCCCACCACCTCGCCCGCCTTCACCTCGAACTGCAGGTCGATCAAGTCCACGCCAAACTGGTCGGCGCGCGGCAGCGACAGGCCTTTGACGCGCAGCACGGTGGCGCCGGTCTGCACCGCACGGTGGGTGAGCGCAGGCGGCTCGGCGCCGATCATCAGGCGCGAGAGCGATGCATTGGTCTCCTCGGCCGGGTTGCACACGCCCGTGACCTTGCCGCCGCGCAGCACGGTGCATGCGGTGCACAGCGCGCGGATCTCGTGCAGCTTGTGACTGATGTAGAGGATGCTGCAACCCTCGCTGGCCAGCTTGCGCAGCACCACGAAGAGTTTTTCGACCGCCTGGGGCGTGAGCACCGAGGTGGGCTCGTCCAGGATCAGCACCTTGGGGTTGGTGAGCAGCGCGCGGATGATTTCCACGCGCTGCATCTCGCCCACGGAGAGGGTGTGCACGGGGCGCAGGGGGTCGATGTCAAGGCCGTATTCGGCCGCCTTGGCGCTGATGCGCTGCGTCACTTCGGCGAGCTGCAGGCTCTTGTCCAGGCCCAGCCAGACGTTCTCGG
>CAYXSL010000287.1:0-4137 GCA_964466605.1 uncultured Verminephrobacter sp. | reverse complement strand
CGCCAGTGCGCACAGCCACGGTGATCCAGTCCGCGCGCATGCCGGAGGTGATGAACACCTTTTCGCCGTTGACGATGTACTCATCACCCTCGCGCCGCGCGGTGGTCCTGAGCTGCGCAACGTCGGACCCGCCACCGGGTTCGGTGATCGCGAGTGCAGCGATCTGCTCGCCTGCCAGCACCGCTGGAATCACCTCGGCGCGCACGGCATCGCTACCGTGGGCCAGCACTGGCGGCAAACCGATGTTGTGCGACAGCAGGCTGGCCAGCACACCGCCGCTGGCACCGTGGCGGCTGAGCGCGCGCCACAGCGGCAAGCGCAAGGCGTAGCTGGCAGGCGTACCGCCATACTGCTCGGGGTAGCCCAGGCCCAGCAGGCCCAGGTCGGCCGCGCGGCGGTACAGCGTGCGCGGGAACTCGCCGGCGGCATCCCACGCGCCCACATGCGGCGCGATCTCGGTGCGGGCAAAGCGGGTGACGGTGTCGGTGAGCGCGGTGCGCTCCTCGTCGGCGGCAGAGGCCAGCGCGCTCATGCGGCGGCTCCCTGCGCAATGGGCGCAATGGGCGCAATGGGCGCAAAGCGTGCCAGCACCTGGCCCGGCGCTACCTGCTGGCCGGGGGCCACCAGCAGCTCGGCCACCGTGGCGGCCACGGGGCTGGCCAGGCTGTGTTCGAGCTTCATGGATTCGATGACCACCACGGTGTCGCCCGCCGCCAGCGCCTGGCCTGCGGCCACGGGCAGTGCGACCACCTTGCCATTGAAGGGCGCGCGCAGCTCGGTGGCGGCGCCTGCTGCGCCCGCGCGCGCTGCGGGCTCCCAGGAGGCATCTTCCACCCAGCCATCCACACCGCCCGTTTGCCAGTGCCAGCGCAAGCGACCCACGGGGACGCAGTGCACGCCGCGTTGGGGCAGCTGCAGCGTGGTGGTGGCAGGCTCGGCGCCGGTGCGCTCCACCTGCAGCCGCCCACCGCCCAGCTCGCGCACGGCCACGGCATGCACCTGGCCCTGGTGGCGCAGCCGCAGGGGGCGGGCCAGCGCACAGGGCAGGCTGGGTGCGGGGTTTGAAGAAAAAATGGCCTCTAGCGCAGATGGAACAAGCGCAAGCAGCTCCTGATTCAATAGCAAATCTTGCAGCCCTTCCGCGTGCTCTGCCAGAAACGGCACCAGCGCCTGCCCGCTGGCAAACAGCGGGTGCTGCAGGCAGGCTGCCAAAAACGCGCGGTTGGTGGGCAGGCCCAGCACGCGCGTGCCCTGCAGCGCGCGCACCAGGGTGGCCATGGCCTCGGCCCGTGTGGGGGCGTGCACGATGAGCTTGCCCAGCAGGGCGTCGTAGTGGGGCGAAACCTCGGCGCCCTCTTCCAGCGCATGGTCAAAACGCAAGGCCCCGATGGCAGCCCCCTCAAAGGCCACGGCGGGCGGTGCGCTGAAGTACAGCACGCGCCCGGTGTGCGGACGAAAGTGCGCGTCTTCGGCACACAGGCGCACCTCGATGGCGTGGCCCTGTGGCACCACCTGCGATTGCGCCAGCGGCAGCGGCTCGCCCCGCGCCACGCGGATCTGCCACTCCACCAGGTCCAGGCCCGTGAGCGCCTCGGTCACCGGGTGCTCGACCTGCAGGCGGGTGTTCATCTCCATGAGGTAGAAGTCTTTGCCATCGAGCAGAAACTCCACCGTGCCTGCGCCCACATAACCCGCCGCCTGCGCCAGCGCCACCGCGCAGCCGCCCATGCGTTCGCGCAGCGCGGCGTCCACGGCCGGGCTGGGGGATTCTTCGATGATCTTCTGGTGGCGGCGCTGCACCGAGCAGTCGCGCTCGCCCAGATGGATGCACGCGCCGTGGGCGTCGGCAAAGACTTGCACCTCCACATGGCGCGGCTGCAGCAGTGCGCGTTCGATCAGCAGGTCGCCACAGCCAAAGCCCGCCAGCGCTTCGGACCGAGCACTGGCGAGCGCAGCAGGCAACTGCGCGGCGTCGGTAACGAGCCGCATGCCGCGCCCGCCACCGCCCGCCACCGCCTTGACCATGGCGGGGTAGCCGATGCGCGCGGCCTCGCGCACAAACCGTTCGTTGCTTTGATCTTCGCCCGCATAGCCGGGCAGGCAAGGCACCCCGTGCACGGCAGCCAGCGCCTTGGCGCCCGCCTTGCTGCCCAGCGCGCGGATGGCGGCAGGCGGCGGGCCGATCCAGGCCAGGCCCGCATCGACCACCGCCTGGGCAAAGTCGGCGTTCTCGCTGAGGAAGCCGTAGCCGGGGTGCACCGCATCGGCGCCCGTGGCGCGGGCTGCGGCCAGCAGCTTGTCGGTGCGCAGGTAAGTATCGGCACTGGCTGCGCCGCCCAGCGCAACGGCCTGGGTGGCTTCGCGCACATGCAGGGCGTGGGCATCGGGGTCGGAGTAAACCGCCACCGTTTCAATGCCCATGCGGCGGGCGGTGTGGATCACCCGGCGGGCGATTTCGCCGCGATTGGCGATGAGTATCTTTTTCATAGGCTGTGCCCTCGCGGCTCCATCGCCCGCCTGCACGCTTCGCGTGCGCGGGCAATTTGCTTCGCCATGCCTGCGGCATGAACGCCGCGATTGGCAATCAGTATCTTTTTCATGGCTTCGCACTCCACGGCGGCGCCTTGCGCGCAGCAAACGCCGCCAGCCCTTGCGGCGCCTCGGGCCCGCGCAGCGCTTGCGCAAAAGCCATCGCTGCTTCGTCCAGCAGCGCAGACAAAGGCGTCACAGGCTGGGCCAACAACAAACGTTTGGTGGCGGCCACGGCCTGCGGCGCTGTGGCGGCGTGGCGTGCGATGGCGGCTTGCACAGCAGCCTCCATGTCGCCAGCCACCACCTCATCGGCCAGCCCCGCGCGTTGAGCTGTCGCAGCGTCCCAGCGCTCGCCTGTCAGCAAACACCGCCGCGCCGCCGCAGGGCCCAGGCGCCGCACCACAAACGGCGCAATCTGCGCGGGCACGATGCCGAGCGTGACCTCGGGCGTGGCGAACTGGGCATTGGCGTGGGCCAGCACATGGTCAGCGCAGCACACCAGGCCCAAGCCGCCGCCCATCGCGGCCCCTTCTACCGCCACGATGAGCCACTGCGGCAGTGCACACAGCGCCTGCAGCAGCGCGCCAAAGCGACGGTTCAGGGGTACCAGCGGATCGGCTTCGCCCACTGCCAGGGGCTGGCCAATGGTCTTGGCAAAGCCGCCCAGGCTGCCGCCCGCGCAGAAGTGACCGCCCGCGCCACGCAGCACCACGCCGCGCAGGCCTGCATCGGCAGCGGCGCGTTCGCACGCGGACAGCAGGGCATCCACCATCGCCTCCGACAGCGCATTGCGGCTGGCGGGCTCATGGAGCGTCCAGGTTTCCACGCTGCCGCTGGCCAGCGGTGCGCGTTCGATCAAGAGCACATCGGCCATGGGGTCAGCGCACCGGCGTTTTTGCAATGCCCATCAGCTTGGCGAGGATGCCCAGCATCACCTCGTCCGCACCGCCGCCAATCGACGCCAGCCGCCCGTCGCGGTACATGCGCGAGACCTTGTTCTCCAGCGTGTAGCCCATACCGCCCCAGAACTGCAGGCAGGTATCGGGCACCTCGCGGTTCAGGCGACCGGCCTTGAGCTTGGCCATGCTGGCCAGCTCCAGCACGTCTTGCCCGTTCACATACAGGTCGCAGGCGCGGTAGGTGAGTGCGCGCAGGGCTTCCACCTCGGTCTTGAGTTCGGCCAGCTTGAACTGCACCCACTGCTGGTCGGCCAGCGTGCTGCCAAACAGCTTGCGCTCCTGCGTGTAATCGATGGTCCACTGGATGCAGTGGTTCAGCGATTCGAGCGTGCTGGCGGCGCACCACAGGCGCTCTTCCTGGAACTGCTGCATCTGGTAGATGAAGCCCTGGCCTTCTGCGCCGATGCGGTAGCGCTGCGGCACGCGCACCTCGTCAAAGTAGATCAGGCCGGTGTCGCTGCTGTGCATGCCGATCTTGCGGATCTTCTGCGCCACCTCGATGCCCTGGGTGAGCTTTCCGCCGGGCCCGTCGCGCATGGGCACCATCACCAGGCTCTTGTTCTTGTGCACGGGGCCTTCGCCCGTGTTGACCAGCATGCACATCCAGTCGGCCTGCAGGCTGTTGGTGATCCACATCTTCTGGCCG
>CAYXSL010000286.1:0-4144 GCA_964466605.1 uncultured Verminephrobacter sp. | reverse complement strand
AAGTCACCGCCGTGGTGGTCAACGTGGATCGCAAGACCCGCAACATCCAGCTGTCGATCAAGGCCAAGGACATGGCCGACCAGCAAGAAGCCATGTCTTCGCTGTCGCAACAGTCGGCCCGCGAAAGCGCCGGCACGACCAGCCTGGGTGCCCTGCTGCGCGCCAAGCTGGACAACTCGGAAAAGTAAAGCACTGACCCGTTCAGGAGCCACGGCGCGATGACGCGTGCAAAGGCTCCTGGAGCGGTCAGACAGCGGGCGCCTCGTGCGCCCGCTCTTTTTTCACGATAGAGAGACAACCACCTGCCCACGGGCAGCCTGCCTATGTCCCAAGACTCCATGACCCGCTCCGATCTCGTTGAAGAACTGGCCGCACGCTTTGGCCAGCTCACCCACCGCGATGCCGAATACGCCGTCAAGACCATTCTGGACGCCGTGGGCGATGCCCTGGTGCGTGGGCACCGCATCGAGATCCGGGGTTTTGGCAGTTTCTCGGTCAACCACCGTCCGCCCCGCATGGGCCGCAACCCCCGCAGCGGCGAGGCCGTGGCGATCCCTGAAAAGCGGGTGCCGCACTTCAAGCCCGGCAAGGCCCTGCGCGAAGCCGTGGACAAGCGCACTGCCGAGATGGAAGAAAAGACCCAGGCCACGCCGGGTTTGCCAGATCAAAATTGATAGCTAAAAAAGCTTGAGGGACGCGCGCAAACCGCTTGTTTGACGGCAACAAGCCCCTCGCAGCGCGACAATGGGCGACGCGCCCAAGCTCTTAGAATCGCCCCACCACTGGGGAGACCGATGAAATACCTCCTGTGGCTGCTCAAGGCAGCCATTTTTTTTACGCTCTTCGCCTTCGCGCTGAACAACCAGCAGGACGCGACCGTGCACTTCTTCTTTGGCACCCAGTGGCGCGCGCCGCTGGTGCTGGTGGTGCTGACGGCCTTCTCGGCCGGGCTCGCCGTGGGCGTGCTGGGCATGGTGCCCCGCTGGTGGCGCCACCGCACGGCCGCCCGCCGCGCCCAGGCCGCTGCCGCCGTCGCCGCTCCCGTTCCTGCCCCCGCAGCAGCGGCCAACAGCAGCAACACGCCAGCAGCGCCCCCGCCACCTCCCGACCTGCCCTCGATCCATGGAATTTGACCTGAGCTGGATTCTGCTGGGCCTGCCCGTGGCCTTTGTGCTGGGCTGGCTGGCATCGCGTTTTGACCTGCGCCAGCTGCGCGCCGAAAACCGCCGCGCGCCCAAGGCCTACTTCAAGGGCCTGAACTTCCTGCTCAACGAGCAGCAGGACCAGGCCATCGACGCCTTCATCGAGGCCGTGCAGAACGACCCCGACACGTCGGAGCTGCACTTCGCCCTGGGCAACCTGTTCCGCCGCCGGGGCGAGTACGACCGCGCCGTGCGGGTGCACGAGCACCTGCTCTCGCGCGGGGACCTCTCCCGCACCGACCGCGAGCGCGCCCAGCACGCTCTGGCGCTCGACTTCCTCAAGGCCGGGCTGCTCGACCGCGCGGAAGACGCCCTGCACCGGCTGGAAGGCACGCCCTTCGAGGCCCAGGCCCGCCTGGCCCTGCTGGCCATCTACGAACGCTCGCGCGACTGGCCGCACGCCGCCACCATCGCCCGCAAGATGCACGACGCCGACCAAGGCGATTTCAGCACCCGGCAGGCGCACTACCTGTGCGAACAGGCGCTGGCCCTGATTGCGCAGGGCGACCTGCCCGCCGCCCAGGCGCTGCTGGAACAGGCCGTGGCCGCCGCCCCAGAGGCAGCGCGTGCACGCATCGAACTGGCGCGGCTGCAGCGCCTCATGGGCCAGCCTGCCGCCGTGCTGGCCACGCTCAAGGCGCTGGGTGAACGCAACCCTGCCGCCCTGCCGCTGGCGGCCCCGCTGATGGTCGAAGCCGCCACGGCCAGCGGGCGCGCCGCCGAGGTCCACGCCCTGCTGCAGGCCCACTATGCACAAGCGCCTTCGCTCGACGTGCTGGAGAGCATCGTGGCCATGGAAGCCGCCGACGCCGCCACCAGCGGCTCTGCCCGGCAGCGCTATGTGGAACATCTGGACAAGGAACGCTCGCTGGTCGCAGCCGCCAAATGGCTGGCCACAGAAAAGCTGGAGCATGAGGAATTCCACCCCCAGATCCAGCGCGCGCTGGAGCATGCCGTGAAGCCCCTCACACGCTACCGCTGCGCCGCCTGCGGCTTTGAGGCGCGCCAGCATTTCTGGCAATGCCCCGGCTGCCAGACCTGGGACAGCTACCCGGCACGCCGTGTCGAAGAACTCTGACCCCTCCATCCCCACTACCCAGGACACCTGCCATGCTGAAGAAACTGCTGACCCTGATCGCCACCCTGCTGCTGGCCACGACCACGGCTGTTGCTGCCGTGGATGTGAACACCGCCACGGAAGCCGAGCTCGACGGTATCAAGGGCATCGGGCCCGGTCTGTCCGGCCGCATCCTGGAAGAGCGCAGGAGCGCCCCCTTCAAGGACTGGGCTGACTTCATCGGCCGCGTGGGGGGCGTGGGCAACAAAAGCGCCGTGAACTTTTCCAAGGAAGGTCTGACGGTCAACGGCAAGAAGTACAGCGCAGCGGCCGCCGCCAAGGCGGAAGCCAAGAGCAAGCACAAAGAGAAAGAAAAAACTGCCAGCCACCAGGGCAGCGACCGCAAGGCCCATGGCAGCGCAGACAAGAACGCCACTGCACCGGCCACACTCCCCACAGCGGCCCCTGCAGCGCCCCCGGCTACGGCATCCGCAGCCCCGGCACCGGCCACCAGCGCCAGCGCCAGCAAAAACTAAGCACACTGCACAAGCAACAAGCCCGCTCCAGCGGGCTTGTTTTTTTACTCGTCACGGGCGCGGCAGCAAGGGCTGGGCAGGGTTTTTAGGGGCTGCCCCCAGGGCGTGTCCCCCTTCAATTCCCCCACGCGAAAGCCATCCAGGCCGTGCAGTGCCAGGCGCCCTGAGTGCCGTGTAGCTTGGCTACACAAGCGAAGGGCAACGACGCAATGCGCGGCCTGGATGGCTTTCCCTTCGGGCTGGCTGCGCAATGCGGCGTCTGCTTTGCCGGGCGGCTTGCCAATAGCCCGCTATTGGCTGCGCCCCCGTCGCGCATCCATCCGCATTGCACCGCCAGCGCGTGGGGGAATTGAAGGGGGACACGCCCTAGAATCATTTGCGCATGCCCTTGATCACCCTCATCCTCCTCCCTTTCATTGGCAGCCTGCTGGCGGCGGTGTTGCCCGCCAATGCCCGCAACACCGAGTCCACGCTCGCCGGGCTCATCGCCCTGTTCTGCACGGTGCAGGCGGCGCTCTACTTCCCCGAGATTGCCGATGGCGGTGTGATCCGGCAGGAACTGGCCTGGCTCCCCGCCCTGGGCCTGAACCTCGTCATCCGCATGGATGGCTTTGCGTGGATGTTCTGCATGCTGGTGCTGGGCGTGGGCAGCCTGGTCGTGCTGTATGCGCGCTATTACATGTCGCCCGCCGACCCGGTGCCCCGGTTCTTTGCTTTCTTCCTCGCCTTCATGGGGGCCATGGCCGGCGTGGTGCTGTCGGGCAACATCATCCAGATCGCGTTCTTCTGGGAGCTGACCAGCCTGTTTTCGTTTTTGCTGATCGGCTACTGGCACCACCGCAAGGACGCACGGCGGGGCGCGCGCATGGCGCTCACCGTCACCGGCACCGGCGGCCTCGCGATGCTGGCAGGCATGCTGGTGCTGGGCCACATCGTGGGCAGCTACGACCTGGACCATGTGCTCTCCGCCGACCTGCTCATCCAGAACTATCCCCTCTACACCACGGCCCAGGTGCTGATACTGCTGGGTGCGCTCACCAAGAGCGCGCAGTTTCCCTTCCACTTCTGGCTGCCCAACGCCATGGCCGCACCCACGCCGGTGTCGGCCTACCTGCACTCGGCCACCATGGTCAAGGCGGGCGTTTTTCTGCTGGCACGGCTGTGGCCGGCGCTGGCGGGCACCGAGCAATGGTTCTGGCTGGTGGGCGGTGCAGGCCTGTGCACGCTGCTGGTGGGCGGCTACGCGGCCATGTTCCAGAACGACCTCAAGGGGCTGCTGGCCTACTCCACCATTTCGCAACTGGGCCTCATCACCCTGCTGCTGGGCCTGAACAGCCCGCTGGCTGCCG
>CAYXSL010000285.1:0-4161 GCA_964466605.1 uncultured Verminephrobacter sp. | reverse complement strand
TGCTGCTGTGGCCCGTGAGCCTGGCGCTGACCTGGCTGGTGGCGCAGGGCCTGGCCAACAAGCCGTTCGACCGCGCGCTCGAATACAACGCCCACGCGCTCGCCCAGCTGGTCTCCGTGGCGGGCGATGCCGTCCAGTTCAACCTGCCCCAGCCCGCCAGCGAGATCCTGCGCGCTGATGACTCCGACATCGTCTACTACCAGGTCATCGGGCCGGGCGGCGAGTTCCTGTCGGGCGAACGGGAGCTGCCCGAGCCCGCAGCCGACGAGGTGCCCCTGTCGGGCGAGGTGCGTCTGCGCGACGCCGAGATGCGCGGCATCGAGATCCGCGTGGCCTACATCTGGGTGCGGCTGCCGCTGCCCGGCACCCCCATGGCGCTGGTGCAGGTGGCCGAAACACGCGAAAAGCGCAGCGTGCTGGCCACCGAAATCATCAAGGGCGTGATGCTGCCGCAGTTCGTCATCCTGCCGCTGGCCGTGCTGCTGGTGTGGCTGGCGCTGGCGCGTGGCATCCAGCCGCTGAACCAGCTGGAGCAGCGCATCCGCGCGCGCAAGCCCGACGACCTCTCGCCGCTGGACGACCGCACCGTGCCGCTCGAAGTGGCGCCGCTGGTGGCGTCGGTGAACGACCTGCTCACGCGCCTGAACGACTCGCTGGCGACGCAAAAGCGCTTTCTGGCCGACGCCGCGCACCAGCTCAAGACCCCGCTGGCAGGCTTGCGCATGCAGGCCGACCTGGCCCAGCGCGAAGGCACCAGCACCGAAGAACTCAAGCGCTCGCTGCAGCAGATCGGCCGCTCCAGCATCCGCGCCACCCACACCGTCAACCAGTTGCTGGCGCTGGCGCGTGCCGAAGGCGGTGGTGTGGGGTTTGCGCGCCAGCCCTGCGACCTGGCGCGCCTGACCATCGAGGTGGTGCGCGACTCCGTGCCCCGCGCGCTCGACAAACACATCGACCTGGGCTACGACGGCGCCGAACCCGGCACGCCCGGCGTGGCGCTGGATGGCAACCCCACGCTGCTCAAGGAGCTGGTGCGCAACCTGGTGGACAACGCCATCAACTACACGCCCTCCACGCCCGAGCGGCCGGGAGTGGTCACGGCCCGCGTGCTGGCCGACACCTTCGGCCACGTGCTGCTGCTGCAGGTCGAGGATTCCGGCCCCGGCGTACCCGAGGCCGAGCGCGAGCTGGTGTTCCAGCCGTTCTACCGGGCGCTGGGCAGCGAGGCCGACGGCTCCGGCCTGGGGCTGCCCATCGTGCTGGAGATCGCGCGCCAGCACGGCGCCGAGGTCACGCTCGAAGACGCCCGCCCCGGCCAGCAACCGCCGGGGGCGCGCTTCAGCGTGCGCTTTGTGGCGCGGGATGTGGTGGCGTGGGGCTAGCGCATCCGCGATTGCGGAGGGCGCGCTGTGTGCTGCACGCAGCCGTTCTTTGACGCTGGCGCAGCCGCTCAGGGGGTTGTTGTCAGATACAGCTGCGCAGCGTCTTGCCCGCCATGGCGCTGCGCAGGGCATCCAGCTGGGGGCGCAAGGCATCGTTCACGGCGGGCAGGCGCAGTGTGAAGCCGGGGGCGTCGGGCCGCTCCTGCACCACGCGGGCCGTGCGCACGCCCTTGCTGCCCAGGTTGGACAGCTCGCGCTCGGCGGCCTCCTTGGTGGTGAAGCGGCCCAGCGAGAGGCCCAATTCGAGCGTGCCTCCGGCGCGGTCATGGTCCACTTTGCGGGCGCGCAGTTCGGCCCGCTTTCGGTCCAGCGTTTCCTGGTCTTCAAAGCGGCCCATGTAGACCATCCAGCGGCCCGCGATGGGCGTGGGCTCCAGTGCCCAGCTGCCCTGGGGCAGGGCTGCGGCGGCGGTGCGCAGCGCTTCGGCCTGGCGCTCGTCGAACACCCCGGCCTGCAGGCATTCGGCGGGGTCGGCGGCCGGGGCGGCTGTGGATGCGGGGTTGTCGGTGGCTGTGGTGCTGGCAGTGGGCGCAGACGGTGCGGCTGGGGCGGGCACCGGCGCGCTGGAGGACGTCTTGCTCGCATTCACCTTCAGGATCTGCAGCGTCTCAGGCCGGATCTGCTGGTTCATGCGCTGGGGCTCGGCCTGCTCCTGCGGGGCCCAGCCCCAGGGGCGCAGATGGCCTTGCGACCACGCGAAGTAGCCCGCGTTGGCCAGCAGCAGCACGATCACGGCGAGTCGGAGCATGGGGGACGGCCCTTTCTGTGCGCGTTCTTAAACCGGCGGCACGGCGCTGGGCCGGACGCTGATTTCGGAACTGGTAATGGCCTGCATGCCGCCCGCCGTGTGCACCAGCAGTGCGCCATCGTCGCCCACGCCGTGCGCGGTGCCGGTGTGGCCGTCGCTCAGCGTCACGGCACGGCCTTGCAGCACATCGCGCGCGGCAAAACGGGGTTGCATGGGCGCAAAGCCATAGCCTTCAAATGCCTGCAGCATGGCCACCAGCGGCGGCACGATGCGCAGCAGGGCGGAGGGGGCGTCCAGGCCCGGCTCCACGTCCTGCAGGCTGCCGGGCGGCATGCTCATGCCCTCGGCGCTGCGGGGCAGCACATTGATGCCGATGCCCACCACCACATAGCGTGTGGTGGCCGCGCCCGTCTGGGCGGAGATCGCCTGGGGCGCCACAAAACTCGCCGTCTCCACCAGGATGCCGCCCAGCTTGCGGTCGCCCGCCGCACCGCCCAGCCACAGGTCGTTGGGCCACTTCAGGCCCACGCGCGCAGGCTGGCCCGTGCCCAGCGGCGGCAGCACCGGCTGCAGGCTCTCGGCCACGCTCACACCCACAGCCAGCGAGAGGCCCGACCAGTCCTTGGGCGCCAGCGGCAGCCCCAGGGACATCATGAGAGAGGCCCCCACATCGCTTTGCCACACCCGCCCCAGCCGCCCGCGCCCGGCAGTCTGCTGCTCGGCCACCAGCAGGGTGGGCTCGCACTGGCCTGCGCGCGCGCGGCGCATGAGTTCGGTGTTGGTGGAGTCGATGGTGGGCAGCACCTCAACGGTAAAGCCCGGTAACAGCGGTGACACTGCTTCCCAGACGGCCTCGGCAGGCCAGCGGATGGGGGTATTCATCGCCGGGCCTTCTTGGCAGCCTTGGCGGGGGGTTGGGACGGCGAACGGGGTGGCAAGGGTGGCACGGGCGGCGCCCAGCCGCGCTTGGGCGCCAGCAGCGTGCCCCGGCAGTTGGAGCTGCCACACCAACAGGGGTACTCGGCCTTGAGCTTCTTGGTGTAGCGCTCTTCGATGATCAGGCCGTAGTCGTAGTTCAGCTCTTCGCCCGCTTGGATGTTGCGCAGCGCGGTAATGAAAATGCGGCCGTCCCGCTCATCGGCGTAACAGTTGGGGTTGCAGCTGTGGTTGATCCAGCGCGACGAATTGCCACCGAACTTTGCATCGATCACATGGTCTTCACTCACATGGAAGTAGAACGTGTGGTTGGGTTGCAGCGGGTCGTGCGGGTGCCGGTCCTGCGCTTCCTGCCAGCCGATCACTTCGCCCGTGTATTCGACAAGGACTTCGCCCTCTGCAATATCCTGCACGGCAAAAACGCCCTTGCCATGCACGCCCGAGCGCCGGGTCTGGATGCGGCGGCCTGGTGCAACGGTGGGGGCAGCGGGCGGTGCGGAGCGGGGCATGGCAAAAACTCTGTTAACTTGATGGTGCACACATGTGTGTGCGTGCGCGTGTATGCGTGTGCATGCGCGTGAGAGACGAATTGTAGAAGCGCCCGGGCCGGCCCCGGGCGACCAGAAATGACTTGCGCAAAAATGGAATCAGCAAAAGGTTTGCCATAGAACGCAGACCGTGGTTGCATCCTTGTTTGCGCAAGTCCTCAGAATGACTGGCGAGAGCCCCAATATGACCAAGACCCTGGTAATTGCAGAAAAACCCTCGGTGGCGCAAGACATCGTGCGCGCCCTCACGCCCGTGGCGGGCAAGTTCGACAAGCACGAAGACCATTTCGAGAACGACCGCTATGTGGTCACCAGCGCCGTGGGCCATCTGGTAGAGATCCAGGCGCCCGAGCAGTTCGATGTGAAGCGCGGCAAGTGGAGCTTTGCGCACCTGCCCGTGATCCCGCCGTATTTTGACCTCAAGCCCGTGGACAAGACCAAGAGCCGCCTGAACGCGGTGGTCAAGCAGGCCAAGCGCAAGGACGTG
>CAYXSL010000284.1:0-4254 GCA_964466605.1 uncultured Verminephrobacter sp. | reverse complement strand
TGCCAAGAGTTTGTCCCACTCGCTGCCCCACAAGAGCTTGATGACGTTCCAGCCTGAGCCACGGAATTCGCCTTCGAGTTCTTGCACGATCTTGCCGTTGCCGCGCACCGGGCCGTCCACACGTTGCAAGTTGCAGTTGACCACGAAGATCAAGTTGTCGAGTTTTTCGCGAGCGGCCAAACCGATCGCACCCAAGGATTCGACTTCGTCCATCTCACCGTCACCACAGAACACCCAGACCTTGCGGTTTTCGGTGTTGGCAATGCCACGGGCGTGCAGGTACTTCAAAAAGCGCGCCTGGTAAATGGCCATCAGCGGCCCCAACCCCATGGACACCGTGGGGAACTGCCAGAACTCGGGCATCAGCTTGGGGTGCGGGTAGCTGGACAGGCCCTTGCCGTCCACTTCCTGGCGGAAGCTGTCGAGCTGCTCTTCGGTCAGGCGGCCTTCGAGGTAGGCGCGGGCGTAGATGCCGGGGGCGCTATGGCCCTGGATGTAGAGCAGGTCGCCGCCATGGCCTTCGCTTTCGGCGTGCCAGAAATGGTTGAAACCGGCACCAAACATGCTGGCCACCGAAGCGAACGAACCGATGTGGCCGCCCAGGTCGCCACCGTCGGCGGGGTTCAGGCGGTTGGCACGAACCACCATGGCCATGGCATTCCAGCGCATGTAGGCGCGCAGGCGCTTCTCGATGGCGATGTTGCCGGGGCAGTGCGCCTCTTTTTCGGGCTCGATGGTGTTGACGTAGCCGGTGTTGGCCGAGAACGGCAGGTCGATGCTGCTCTGGCGGGCGTGTTCAAGAAGCTGCTCCAGCAGGTAGTGGGCACGCTCGGGGCCCTCCTTGTCGATCACGGCGGACAGCGCGTCCATCCATTCACGGGTTTCCTGTTGATCGGCGTCCGTGCCGATGCCGAAACCGGCCTGAGGGTCGGGCTGAGCTGACATGCTTTGTCTCCTGTAGGTGTGGCAGCAAATTTAGTACGTTGGCTCTAGTTTCGCACATTTTTCAAGAATTTCAAATGGTGCCCATGCATTTCATATAGCAATATTTTGCTGCAAATGCACATCCGCAGAATGGAGGAATGCAGTGCATGGCTCCCCTACACTTGCAGGATGGATTCGATGCCCCCCGCCCCCTCCCCCACGGCCGTGACCGTGGCTGCGCCGATACGCTGGTGGCGCAAGTGGTGGCGCGGTTTGTCGCCCACCCGCCAGGACCGTTTTGCCGCCCTGGCGCCCCTGGCGGCGGTGCTGATGTTTCTGGCGGCCATCGTGGCGGCCTTCTGGTATCTGCGTGCCGAAGAGGCCGAGCGCGAGCAGGAAGCCCTGCGGCGGGATGTGGAATACGCCCAGCAGCGCGTGCGCCTGCGCCTGCTGGAACGCCAGGAACAGCTCATGCGCATTGCGCGCGACCTGTCCAACCAGGACCTGGGCCGCGCTGAATTCGTGGTCCGCGCCGAGGCGCTGATCAGTCAGTACCCCGAGTTGCAGGCCATCACCTGGATTGATGACCGCCGCCGCATCCGCGCCAGCCATGCCGCCCCTACCCTGGCCAGCAGCGAGCTGCGCATTGCTGGCGAAGTGCTCAAGCCCGGCGACACCGCCGACACCTTTGGCCTGGCGCGCGACCTGCAGCAGCCCGTGTACGCCCAGCCCGCCGCTACCTCCGGCGATGCCACCCCGCTGCTGCAGCTGCAGGTGCCGCTCAACAACCAGGGCAAGTTCAGCGGCGTGGTGCTGGGCGAATACTCCATTGACAGCCTGCTGCGCTACGGCACCCCCACCGAGGTGCTGGCGCGCTATGCCGTGACGCTGCTGGACAGCAAGAGCCAGGTGCTGGCCGGCACCCCCCTGGGCCCGCGCAACAAGGCCACCCAGCTGCTGCCCTGGACGCCGAAGGCCAACGAGTACGAGATCCCCGTCTCCCCGGTCGGCAATGGCCTGGTGCTGCGCGCCCAGGCCTACCGCACATCCCTGGGGGTGGTGGGCAGCGGCCTGTTCTGGCTGGTGGGCACCCTCAGTGCCATGACGGCCTGGATGCTGATCGCCACCTGGCGCCACACCCGGCGCCGCATGCAGGCACAAGAGGCGCTGGTGGCCGAGACCAACTTCCGCCGCGCGATGGAGAACTCCATCCTCACCGGCATGCGCGCCCTGGACATGGAGGGCCGCATCAGCTATGTGAACGCCGCCTTCTGCCAGATGACGGGCTGGAGCGCCGAGGAGCTGGTGGGCCTGAAAGCGCCCTTCCCCTACTGGCCCGAGGCCGACCACGAGACCCTGCAGGCCAAGCTGCGCGACGAGCTGCGCGGCAACACCATGGCCGGGGGTTTCCAGGTGCGCGTCAAGCGCAAGAGCGGCACGCTGTTCGACGCGCGGCTGTATGTGTCGCCGCTGATCGATGCCCATGGCCAGCAGACCGGCTGGATGACCTCGATGACCGACATCACCGAGCCCAACCGCATCCGCGAGCAGCTCTCAGCTTCGCACGAGCGCTTCACCATCGTGCTGGAGTCGCTGGACGCCTCGGTGTCGGTCGCTCCCCTGGGCAGCGAGGAGCTGCTGTTCGCCAACAAACTCTACCGCCAGTGGTTTGGCTCACAAACCGGCGGGCACCTGCAACTGGTCGCACAGGCGGGCGTGGTGCCGGTGGCGGGCAAGGAGCACAGCGGCATGGACGACGAGGACGGCCTGATGGGCCTGCCCACCGACACACTGACCAGCGCCCGCAGCGAAAACGCCGAAATCTACCTGCCCGACCTGGGCAAATGGCTGGAAGTGCGCTCGCGCTACCTGAACTGGGTGGACGGCCGTCTGGCGCAGATGGTGATCGCCACCGACATCACGCCCCGCCGCCTGGCCGAGGAGCAGGCCGAGCGCCAGGCCGAACGCGCCCAGTCGGTGAGCCGCCTGATTACCATGGGCGAGATGGCATCGAGCGTGGCGCATGAGCTGAACCAGCCGCTCACCGCCATCAACAACTACTGCAGCGGCATGGTTTCGCGCATCCAGAGCGGCCAGCTGACCGAAGAAGCCCTGCTCACAGCGCTGCAGAAAACGGCCCACCAGGCCCAGCGCGCGGGCCAGATCATCCAGCGCATTCGCTCGTTTGTGAAAAAGAGCGAGCCCAACCGGGCGCTGGCCGACGTGCACTCCATGGTGAACGAGGCGGTGGAGCTGGCCGACATCGAACTGCGCCGCCACAACGTGCGCCTGACCCACTATGTGGCCGCCCGCCTGCCGCCCGTGATGGCCGACACCATCCTGATCGAACAGGTGCTGGTCAACCTGATGAAGAACGGCGCCGAGGCCATCCAGCACGCCAACCGCCCCGCCGCAGGCCGCAGCGTGGAGCTGCGCGTGGTGCCCAAGCAGATCGAAGACCGGCAGGTGGTGGAGTTTTCGGTGCAGGACACCGGCAAGGGCCTGGCCCCCGAGGTGCTCGAACGGCTGTTCGAGGCCTTCTTCTCCACCAAGGCCGAAGGCATGGGCATGGGCCTCAATCTGTGCCGCAGCATCGTCGAGTCGCACCAGGGCCGGATGCAGGCGGAGAACCTCTACAATGGCCCGGAGGTCATCGGCTGCAGGTTCTCCTTCTGGCTGCCGCTTGCCAAGCCTGTCGATGGCACTACAAATTCTGTAGCAAACGTACAAAACCCAAGGACTGTTGCATGAGCTTGATCCCGAAAAAAGGCACTGTTTACGTCGTAGACGACGACGAAGCCGTCCGCGATTCCCTGCAGTGGCTGCTGGAAGGCAAGGACTACCGCGTACGTTGCTTTGATTCGGCCGAGACCTTTCTCTCTCGCTACGACCCGCGCGAAGTCGCCTGCCTGATCGTGGACATCCGCATGGGCGGCATGACCGGCCTGGAGCTGCAGGACCGCCTGATCGAGCGCAAGTCCCCCCTGCCCATCGTCTTCATCACCGGCCACGGCGACGTGCCCATGGCCGTGAACACCATGAAGAAGGGCGCGCTCGACTTCATCCAGAAGCCTTTTGACGAAGAAGAATTGGTCGGCCTGGTCGAGCGCATGCTGGACCATGCCCGCGAGAGCTTCGCCGGCTACCAGCAGGCCGCCAGCCGCGACGCCCTGCTCTCCAAGCTCACCAGCCGCGAAGCCCAGGTGCTCGAACGCATCGTGGCCGGCCGCCTGAACAAGCAGATCGCCGACGACCTGGGCATCAGCATCAAGACCGTGGAGGCGCACCGCGCCAACATCATGGAAAAGCTCAACGCCAACACCGTGGCCG
>CAYXSL010000283.1:0-4264 GCA_964466605.1 uncultured Verminephrobacter sp. | reverse complement strand
GATCCGCGCTGGGGCACCGTGCCGAAGAACCCGCCGGGCTTCGCCTCTGGCGCGGACGCCGGCAGCTACAACAGCACCACCGACGTGCTGACGGTCGCACGCACTGGCGACACGGTTAACGCGGCGAGTTGGGCACTCGCTCCGACCGGCAGGTGGTTCAAGGTGGCAAACACCCGCGGCGACTCGCTGGACGCGATGATCAAGGCCGCCATCCCCGCGTGGCAGGAGCTTTCGGACTGGGATCGGTACTTCGCCTCGTGGTCTGGAATGGCGCCTGACCTCGCGCGGTCGCGCGTGTTCTTCAGCGGCGGCGGCCACAACGACGGCAGCAACAACGGGCTCTACAGCTTCAACTTCTACCGCATGGCGTGGGACATTGAAATGCTGCCCAGCGACCAGACGCGCTGGCCCAACACGCCCGAGCCGAATACGGGCATCACGTACCGCAACGCGGTGAGCACCGGCCAGTCTTTCTCGTATTGCGCCGAGTCGCACTACGCCACCGAAGCGCGCATCACCGCAGGGACGCTCAACCCGATCAACGACTGGGGCCTGGACGAAATCTACTGGGACAACCCGACCATCAGCGGCGAGCCGGGCCTGGGCAAGCCGGGGTCGAAGCACACCTACCACACCTACGTGTACGTGCCCGGTGAGGATGCTGTGGTCATCGTGCACCGCCGGCTCTGGAAGATCAGCCTGGCGACCGACGCTGTGGTCTACAAGCGCCACCTCAACGACAACCCTGGCACCCTGACTGGCGGCGGCTCATTCCGAACCGCGATTCTGGACACCGAGCATGGGCTGACGGTCTATGACGAGGTGACGAACGAGGTGCTCTCGTCTTCGTCAGGCAGCAGTGGTGTCAACAACCGCGTGTCCTTCGATCTCGACACGAGCACCTGGGCGCTGAACCCAGCCAACTACAACCCACCATGGGGCAACTGGGACAACGTCGCCAACACTCGCGTCGGCCGCAACATCATCGTGGTGGTGCCGCCACGCTCGTCGGGCAGCAACGCCGCGGGCAACGCGTGGGTCTATAGCCTCAACAGCCGCAGCGTGATCGCCAGCAGCACAGGCTTCCAATACGCCGGGGGCTTGTCTGCTGCGAGCTTTGCTTCCGAGCTTGCTTACTACGACGGCGCTTCGCTGGAGTACATCGCACCGCTTGGCGTCTATTGGATGTGGCACAAGCGCGCTGCCGACGATGTGCTGCTGCCGGTGCAGATCGACCCGAGCACGACGCCATGGACGATGAGTCCGCTGGTGTTCAGCGGTGCTGTGCCGACGCCCCACAAGAACCTGTTGCGCAAGATGATCTTTGTGCCTGAGATGAATGCGGTGTGGTTGTACGACCGCGGCACGCTCGATTGGTACGTCTACAAATTCTGAGGCACCAAGAATGACCAAATACGCACAGCAAGTCGCGCCGGCCTCGTCGGGAAGCGGGAGCCTCATCGGGTGGGTGCCAACGGTGGGCGCAGCCTGGCAGGATTGCCCGAACGGATACGGTGGCGTCGGCTCGTTCTTCAAACTCGACGGCAACGCCTTCTGGAACACCAACGAATGGGAGATGGCCCGCATCCCGACGAACAGCGGGAATGCAGATGGCCCGGTCGAGGGTGTGTTCCAGCCCGATGGCGACGACTGGATCATGTCGGTCTTCATGCGCGGCCAGACCGACGGCCAACGGTACCAGCTCACCCTGTCTGGCAGCAGCGGCAATTCTTGGATCAGCTTGGAGAGTGGCGCGGGCGGCTTCCCTGGCGCGGTGGTGGCGACCACAACGCACGGCATCGCGGCCAGCAACCGCGGCACGCACACGATCAAGCTCGAAGCCACTGGCACCGGGTTTGTGGGCTCCCTCAACGGCACGCCGTTCATCAGCGGCACGAACGCGACCCTCGCAGCCGGCGGGCACGCAGGGCAGGGCGGCCGGTCAGTGCGCTTTATCTCGCTTGACGCCAACGACACCACGGCGTCAGGCCCCGTCATCACCGGCCCGAGCGGCGCAGCCGGCGCAGCCGGCAGTACCAGCAGTGGTGCCGAAAACAGCGCCACCGGCCCGACCTTCAGCACCAGTGTCGCGCTGGGCGTTGGCTACCCGACGATCACTGGCGCCGACGCGAGTCTGTTCACCATCGCCGCCCTGACCAGCACGAGTTGGCGCGTGGACTTCCTGGCCGCGCCGAACTTCGAGGCGCCAGGTGACGCCGGCGGCAACAACGTCTACGACTTCACCTTCAACGCCAGCGCCACGGTCTCGCAGACCCATGCGCGGACTGTCACGAACGCTAACGAAGCGCCGACCTTCAGCGGCACCATCAGCGTCCCCACGCTGACCGCTGGCGCGGCCATGACGCCGGTCAGCGTGTCGGGCTTGTACGGCGACCCTGACTCCGGCGACACCGCGGCCTACACCGCCATCGGCACCTGGCCCAGCGGCGTGACGGCCAACAGCAGCACCGGCCAGATCAGCGGCACACCGGCCGCAGCGGGCACCTTCGCCAGCCTGCAGGTGCGCCGCACAGACAGCGGCTCGCTGGCCATCGACAGCAACACGTTCACCATCACGGTCGTCGACCCGAGCACGCTGACGGGCACGGCAATCCCCGACGCAGCCGAGGCCACGGGCGACCTCGGCGTTGCTTACAGCCGGGTGACGAGCGGTGAGCTGAAGACCAACAACGGCACAGCGCACACCTCCGCTCCGTTTGAAGCCTTCGTCAACAATGCCACCACGGGCGCGCTCATCGTGAAGAAGACAGGCCTCACCAGCTCGGGCAGCACCACCGCTCCGACCTGCACCTTCACCGACGCCGCGCTGCCCGCCGTCGGCACCACGGTGCGCGTGACCTGGCGTCGCACGGACACGGGCGCTGAAGGCACCGAACTGCTGGCCGTCACCTAAAGGGACAACATGGGCTCCTTGCGCGTCGACACCGTTCCGCTGATCGCTGCTGCTTGCGTGGTGTCGGCCTACTCCGGCCACGGCATTCGCGGCGACGCTGTGCCGCAGACCGGCCTGCACGGCGCTTCTATCCTGTGGGGTGCTGGCAGCAACATCACGCTGCCAGACGAGGCCGCTGACGAGTTCCGAGCCCTGATCCTCACGCGCCCGGCGGGCCTGCCCGGCCTCGTGATCACCGAAGACAGCGCGGTTGAGGTGCCCGAGGACAGCCCAGTGGGCGTTCACGCAGGCACCTGGCGCGGCTACAAGAATGGTGCGGTGTTCGGGCCTGATCCGGCCGCATACTCGATCATCATTGGCGCGGGGCTCTCTGGCACGGCAACGCCCGACGCCGCAGCAGCATCTGGCGTTCTCACACCCGGCGGCATCTCGGCCATCACCGGCTCGGCCGCGCCTGATGCCGCAGTCGCGACAGGCACTCTCACCTCAGAATCAACGACAGCCATCACCGGCGCAGCAGTTCCCGGCGGTGCCCAAGGATCTGGTGTCATCATAGGAGCCGCTGTGGTCCCGACCGTTCTATCCGCCGCACGTCAGTATCGCGTCAACACCGACGCGCACCTCGACGCTTACTCCATCAACCGGGGCTACGCACTGACCTGGGCCAAGGATCCCGGAGCCACACTCGACTACTCGATCGACTGGACTGACTGGCTGGCGGACGTTCCCGGAGATACGATCGCCACCCTTAGCGTCACCAAGTCCACGGGCCTGCAGGTGCCTGACACGGCGGTACGCGGCGCAGTCACGGCCATCGTGGCAGCGGCGGGCGCCTTAGGGAACAGTGAGTACGCAACGCTGCGTATCATCACGGCTGCAGGTCGCATTGACGAGCGCACGATCACACTGCTGATCACGGACCGTTGAGGAGCGTGCAGCGGTAATTGAACATAGGAGCATACGCTCCTATAATTTTGTTGTCTCAACCAGGAGCATTCATGGCCAAGCACTTCCACATTCACTTCGCGCCGAAGAAGACGCGCGACCAGGCGGGGTCAGTTCCGCCGTTCACGCTCAAGCGGACACTCCGCACGCGTGACGCAGACGCACCGCCAGACGTCACGCCGCTGGTCGAGGCGCTCATGCAGGCCATTGCCGAGCGCCAGGGCACGCAGGACACGATGACGCACGACGCGGGCGAGTGGCAGGAGCACCTGCACCCTCGCGCAGAAGGCGGTCAGTTCACGAGCGCGCAGCACACCGCCGCGGCCGAGAACCACGAATCCGCGAGCATGGGCCACGGACAGGCCGCTGAAGCCTCTGGCGCCGGGCCGCTGGCAGCGATGCACC
>CAYXSL010000282.1:0-4268 GCA_964466605.1 uncultured Verminephrobacter sp. | reverse complement strand
CGTGATACATCAGTTGACAACCCACGCCACAGAACGGGCAGACCGAATCGACCTTGCGGTCCACCTTTTGCGAGCCGATGTGCGTCTTGGGGCTGAGCGCGCCCGTGGGGCAGGCCTGCACACATTCACCGCAGGCCACGCAAGTGCTCTCAGCCATAGGGTCGTCCAGGTCGAAAACGATCTTGCTGTCCGCCCCACGCAGCGCGTAGCCAATCACGTCGTTGACCTGCTCTTCGCGGCAGGCGCGCACGCAGCGGTTGCACTGGATGCAAGCGTCCAGGTTGACGGCCATGGCCGGGTGGCTCAGGTCCGGCGCAGGTTGCTCGCGGCGCAGGGCTTGGAGTGCCGGGCGCACGGTCACGCCCAGGCGATCTGCCCATTCGCTCAGCTCGCCATGCTGGCCTATCGTTTCTGGATTTTTTGAATCAAATTGGCCACTAGCGCTTGATGGATAAGCGCTAGCAGCTATCAATTCAGGAATATTGATACCACCATCGTTCCATCGGTAGCCGGTATCCGGCATGTCCGACAGCAGCATCTCCACCACCATCTGCTGGCTTTTGCAGGCGCGGGGGCTGGCCGCCTGCACTTTCATGCCTTCGGTGGGCGCGCGGCAGCAGCTGGGCGCCAGCGTGCGCTCGCCCGCGATCTCGACCACGCAGGCGCGGCAGTTGCCGTCGGGGCGCAGGCCGTCGGTGTAGCAGAGGTGCGGAATCTCCACGCCGTGGCGCTGCGCGGCTTTCAAAATGGTTTCGCCAGGGCGGGCGGTGATTGGCTGGCCGTCCAGCTCAAAGGCCACACCACAGGTGCTGTGCAATGCGCTCATGGCTGGACTCCCTGGGGCAGTTGCTCGGCCAGCGGGCTGTTGCGCGGCTTGGGCAGGTCACCCGGCCAGGGCCCCTCACCCACCTCGTGCGGAAAGTACTTGTGAATGCAGCGGATGGGATTGGGCGCGGCCTGCCCCAGGCCGCAGATAGAGGCATCGGCCATCACCTGCGCCAGGTCGTCCAGCAGCTCTTCGTCCCACTGCGGCGCTTGCATCAACGCGGCTGCCTTAGCCGTGCCCACGCGGCAGGGCGTGCACTGGCCGCAGCTTTCATGTTCAAAAAAGCGCATCACATTCAGCGCGGCATCGCGCGCACGGTCGTGTTGGCTGAGCACGATGACGGCGGCCGAGCCGATGAAGCAGCCGTAGGGCTGCAGCGTGTCGAAGTCCAGGGGAATGTGGTTCAGGCTGGCAGGCAGGATGCCACCCGAGGCGCCACCGGGCAGGTAGGCATACAGCTGGTGGCCGTCCAGCAAACCGCCGCAGTATTCGTCGATGAGTTCCTGCACCGTGATGCCGGCCGGGGCGAGCTTCACGCCCGGGTGCTTCACGCGGCCGCTCACGCTGAAAGACCGCAGCCCCTTGCGGCCATGGCGGCCAAAGCTGGCGAACCACTGCGGGCCGCGCTCGACGATGTCACGCACCCAGTACAGCGTCTCGAAGTTGTGCTCCAGCGTGGGTCGGCCGAACAGGCCCACCTGCGCAATGTAGGGCGGGCGCATGCGGGGCTCGCCGCGTTTGCCCTCGATGCTCTCGATCATGGCCGACTCTTCGCCGCAGATGTAAGCCCCCGCGCCGCGCCGCAGCTCGATGTGCGGCAGCGGGCATGGCGGCTCGGCACGCAGGTCGTCCAGGGCTTTTTGCAGCAGCGCGCGGCAGCCGTGGTACTCGTCGCGCAAATAGATATAGATGGCTTCGGTGCCCACGACCTGGGCGGCGATGAGCACGCCTTCCAGAAAACGGTGCGGGTCGCGTTCGAGGTAAGTGCGGTCCTTGAAGGTGCCGGGCTCGCCTTCGTCGATATTCACCGCCATCACGGCCGTGCCCCCACGCTCCCCCGCTTCGCGTGGTCCGCTGCCCCCCGAGGGGGCCGCCGCCTCGCTTGGGGCGGCCCGGCGCTCGGCGAGGGCGGCCTGTTCCCGCACGATGCGCCACTTGCGCCCCGCCGGGAAGCCCGCGCCGCCCAGGCCGCGCAGGCCCGAGTTTTCCATGGCGGCGAGCACGGCTTCGGCATCCATTTCGCCGTTCACCAGCGCGGCGGCGGTCTGGTAGCCGCCATGGGCGCGGTAGGTGGCGAGGTCAGTGTGGGCGGGGCTGACCTCGCCATGGGACGTGGGGATGCTCTTCTCTGCCAGCGCTGCAACATCAAAATTGATAGCTGTCAGCGCTTGTGGGTGCCGCGCAAGAGCCCTTTTTGGCTTGGATTCCACCACCTCCAGCACGGTATCGACCGTGGCGTGTGGCACGGGGCACTGGTGCACCACCGCCACGGGCGCCTGCTCGCAGCGGCCCACGCAGGGCACAGCCAACACCTGCACGTCGCCCTGACCGGCCGCGCGCAGGCGTTCGGGCAGCGCGGCCAGCAGGTCGTGCGCACCCGCCAGGCTGCAGCTCAGGCTGTCGCACACGCGCAGCACCAGGCGCGGGGCCTGGGCATCCTCGCCGCGCACGATCTCAAAGTGGTGGTAGAAGCTCGCCACCTCGTACACCTCGGCCATCGGCAGGTTCATCTGCCGCGCCAGCGCCACCAGGTGCCGGTCGTGCAGCACACCAAAGTGGTCGTTCAGGCGGTGCAGGTATTCGATGAGCAGGTCGCGCCGGAAACCGCTGGCCGGGCGGGGGCCCAGCAGTTGCGCCACTTCGGCCATGGCCGCGTCTTCGGGCTGGCGGCCCTTGAGGCGGCTTTTGCGGCGGATGCGCTCGCGCATGTCGTTGACCGACACGGCGGCCACAACGGTTGCGGGGGGGGCTTCGGGGGCAGAGTGCATGGACCGGGGGCGTGGGAGGCGTTGTTTTGTATGAAGGCGCCTGCATAGGCCTGGCGCGCCGCCGCAGTGTCGGCCAGGGGCGCCTGCGGCGTCAAATTGCCGATGCACATGGATCGATCACAAAAACAAATGAAACGCCTGTGTTGCAGACGGCTTGCGAATCGCCCATCGCGGCCGCTGCCAAGGGGCGAGCCGGGGTCAGCGAGCGGCCAACAAGCCGCTGTGCGCGGCCGCGTGCTGCAGCCAACCGGGGTCCTGCGCCAAGGCCAGCGCCGCATCCAGCGCGCGGGTGGGCTGCACCTGGCGGTGCGACATGAATCCGATGGGCGTGGTCAGCACCGGGCCGGTGAGCGGCAGCGCCTGCAGCCCGTCGTGGCCGCGCACGGCATCGACCAGCGCGCCGGGCAGCACGCTGCACAGCTCACCGGCCACCACACTCAGCGCCAGGGTCAGCACCGAATCGGTTTCCATCGCGGGCATGACCGTGGTGCCCGCGCTGCGAAAGGCGCCATCCACCAGGCTGCGGTTGTGCATTTCGGGGGTGAGCAGGCACAGCGGCAGCTTCGCCGCATCGGCCCAGGCCATGGGTGGGCCGATCTGCAGGCCATGCGCCTGCCCCTTGCGCTGGCTCGGCGCCCGGCGCAGCAGAAAGTAATGCTCCACATACTGCGGCCAGGCCCTGAGCGGCCCGCCGCGCGCGGGCATGCGCTCGGTGTAGCCCAGCGCCAGGTCGAGCGCAATGCTCTCCAGCCCCGCCTCCAGCGCCTGCGAACTCATCGACAACGCCACCGGCACGATGCCCGGGTGCCGCGCCTGCAGCTGCGCCGCAAACCGCGCCAGGATGGGCATGGCCGTGGGCACCGCGCCCAGGCGCAGTGTGCCGCGCGGGTGGGCGGCGTCGCTCAACAGGTCCTGCTGCAGCACCTGGTGCTCATGCAGCATGCGCTGGGCCGTGGCCAGCACCCGCTCGCCCTCGGGCGTGAAGCCCTCGAAGCTGCGCCCCCGGCGCACCACCACCACGCCAAACTCTTTTTCCAGCGCGCGCAGCGCGTTAGAGAGGGCCGGCTGCGTGATGTGGCAGGCCTGCGCCGCCCGGCCAAAGTGCCGGTGCTCGTGCAGCGCCACCAGGTAGCGCAGGGACGCGAGCAGGTTCATGGCGCGGTGCGGCGGCTTGAAAAGATCAGGTGTTCTTGCTGACCGAGATCGTCGGGAACTTGCTGGAGAAGTCCTTGGCCTGCTGGGCGATCTTCACTGCCACATCGCGTGCCACCTTCTTGTAGATGGCCGCGACTTCGCCGTCGGGGTCGGCCACCACCGTGGGCTTGCCGCTGTCGGCCTGCAGGCGGATGCTCATGTTCAGCGGCAGCGCGCCCAGGTAGTCCATGCCGTAGTCGGCGGCCATCTTCTTGCCGCCATCGGCACCAAAGATGTGCTCCACGTGGCCGCAGTTGCTG
>CAYXSL010000281.1:0-4271 GCA_964466605.1 uncultured Verminephrobacter sp. | reverse complement strand
ATATGGCGATCGTTGTCAACAAACCCCTCCCTGAATTTGAAGCCAACGCGACCGGTGGAATCAAGGTCTCCAACACCTCCCACCTTGGCCAGATTCTGGTTCTGTACTTCTATCCCAAGGACAACACGCCTGGCTGCACCACGGAGGCCATGCAGTTTCGCGACAAGTACAAGGACTTCGTGAAGGCCGGCGCCGCCGTGTTCGGCGTGTCGCGCGACAACATGAAGTCGCACGACGACTTCAAGGAAAAGCTGGAACTGCCTTTCGAGCTGATCGCCGACACCGAAGAGAAAATGTGCCACATGTTCGGCGTGGTCAAGAACAAGATCATGTACGGCAAGAAGGTCAAGGGCATCGAGCGCAGCACCTTCCTGATCGGCCCCGATGGCATCTTGGTACAGGAATGGCGCGGCCTCAAGGTGCCCGGCCATGTGGACGAAGTCCTCAAGACCGTCAAATCCATCAAGGCCCTGAAAAAGGCCGCCTGATCCTCCGCCACCTGCGCACCCGATCAAGCCCCTGGAGCATCGACGCGACACCCTGCCGGTTTTGCCCCGGCAAGACTTCCAGTGTGGGCATAATGGATTTATGCCCATGGTTATTGCGACGTTTGCCCCTCCCCAAAAAGCCGCCTTGGCCTCCAGGCGGCTTTTTGCTTTCTGACCGTCTTTCTTCATTTACCGACCGAGGCCCTGCCACCATGCCCCTGCCCCCTGCCCCCAGCCGGCGCGCTGCACTCCTCGCGCCAGAAGCCTTTGAAGTCACGGCCCGCCCACGGGTGTCACAAACCTCGGCCAACGAGCCCATTGCAGCCCCCGTGCGCGCAACCTCGGCCACCCGCACAGGACGCAAGGCAGGCAGCGCCACACTTGCCACGCCAGCAGTCCCGGTCGCAGCCCCGCTGATCCAGGTCGAAACCCAGGCCCGCGCCCCCGAGCCCGCAAGCGCCCCTATCTCCCCCACTGGCCGCGCAACCGGCACCCGCAAGGCACGCACGACCAGCGTGGCCGCGAGCCCCATTGCCGCAGCCCCTGCACCGGCACCCCGGGGCAAAAAGGCCGCACCACAAGGCCCGACCAAGCTCTTCGTACTGGACACCAATGTGCTGCTGCACGACCCCACCAGCCTGTTCCGCTTCGAAGAGCACGACATCTTCTTGCCGATGATCGTGCTGGAAGAGCTGGACGGCCACAAGAAGGGCATGACCGAGGTGGCCCGCAACGGCCGCCAGGCCAGCCGCACGCTGGATGCACTGGCGGCCGCCCAGGGGGCCGACATGGCCAAGGGACTCAAGCTTGACTCTACCGGCCAGCGTGCTGCGGGCGGCCACCTGTTCTTCCAGACCGTGCCGCTGGACTACAGCCTGCCCACCAGCTTGCCGCCCGGCAAGGCCGACAACCAGATCCTGGGCGTGGTGGAAGCCCTGCGCAAGCTGCATGCACCCCGCGAGGTGGTGCTGGTGTCCAAGGACATCAACATGCGCGTCAAAGCGCGCGCCCTGGGCCTGAATGCCGAGGACTACCAGAACGACAAGACACTGGAAGACGGCGACCTGCTGTACGCCGGTGTACTGGCCCTGCCCCCCGACTTCTGGGCCAAGAGCGGTAAGAACGTGGAGAGCTGGCAGAGCGGCGCCCACACTTACTACCGCATCGGCGGGCCCATCGTGCCGCAGCTGATGATCAACCAGTTTGTGTACTTCGAGGCCCCCGGCGAGCCCAGCCTGTTTGCGCGCGTGAGCGAGATCCGCGAGAAAACAGCGGTGCTGCAGACGCTCAAAGACTATGGCTCCGCCAAGAACGCCGTATGGGGCGTGACCACGCGCAACCGCGAGCAGAACTACGCCATGAACCTGCTCATGGACCCTGAGATCGACTTCGTGACCCTCACCGGCACGGCCGGCACCGGCAAGACCCTGCTGGCCCTGGCCGCAGGACTGACCCAGGTGCTGGACGACCGCCGTTACACCGAGATCATCATGACCCGTGCCACGGTGAGCGTGGGTGAGGACATCGGCTTCCTGCCGGGCACCGAAGAAGAAAAGATGGGCCCCTGGATGGGCGCACTGGACGACAACCTGGAATTCTTGGCCAAGGGCGACGGCGGCAATGCGGGTGAATGGGGGCGTGCGGCCACCAACGAGCTGATCCGCAGCCGCATCAAGATCAAGAGCATGAACTTCATGCGCGGGCGCACCTTCCTGAACAAGTACGTGATCATCGACGAGGCACAGAACCTGACACCCAAGCAGATGAAGACCCTGATCACCCGCGCGGGCCCGGGCACCAAGATCATCTGCATGGGCAACCTCGCACAGATCGACACGCCGTACCTGACCGAGGGCTCCTCAGGCCTGACCTATGCGGTGGACCGCTTCAAGGGCTGGCCGCACAGCGGACACATCACGCTGGCGCGCGGTGAGCGCTCACGCCTGGCGGACTTTGCCAGCGAAGTTCTCTGACATCGCACCAAAAATGAAAAGGCCCCTGCCGACGGCAGGGGCCTTTTGTTTTTGGAGATCGATTTCCGCGCGTCAGTAATCGTCGCCGCCGCCCATGGCCAGATTTTCGAAGCGGGTCTGGTTCTTCTGAAAGAAGAGTTTGACCGTGCCCGTGGGCCCGTTACGCTGCTTGCCGATGATGACCTCGGCCACATTGGGCTCCTTGGAGTCCTTGTTGTAGTAGTCGTCGCGGTAGATGAACATGATGATGTCCGCGTCCTGCTCGATGGCGCCGGATTCACGCAGGTCGGACATCATGGGGCGCTTGTCGGTGCGCTGCTCCACCGAGCGGTTGAGCTGGGAAAGCGCAATCACGGGGCACTGCAACTCCTTGGCCAGCATCTTGAGACCCCGGGAGATCTCGCCCAGCTCAGTCGCACGGTTGTCCGAGCTTGCCGCCGAACCCGAGCCGCTCATGAGCTGCAGGTAGTCCACCACAATCAGGCCCAGCTTGCCGCACTGGCGCGCCAGACGGCGCGCATTGGCGCGCAACTCGCCGGGGGACAGGCCAGGGGTTTCGTCGATGTGCAACGAGACGGTGCGCAAGCGCTCGATGGCCTCGGTCAGGCGCGGCCATTCATCGTCAGTGAGTTTGCCGGTGCGCAGATTGCCCTGGTTCACCCGGCCGATCGAGCCCACGATACGCACCGCGAGCTGGGCAGCGCCCATTTCCATGGAGAAGATCGCGACCGGCAGGCCTTCGTTGAGCGCCACGTGCTCGGCAATATTCACTGCAAACGAGGTCTTACCCATGGACGGGCGGGCCGCCAGCACGATCATGTCGCCCGCCTGCAGGCCCGAGGTCATGCGGTCCAGGTCGGCAAAACCCGTGGGCACGCCCGTCACGTCGGCCGGGTTGTCGGCCATCTCCTGCACCTTGTCGAGCAGGTCGATCACCAGGTTGTCGAGCGACTGGAAGCCCTGCTTGTTGCGCGAGCCTTCTTCGCCGATGGCAAAGATCTTGGCCTCGGCCTCGTCCAGGATCCGCTCCACCGTCTTGCCCTGCGGGTTGAAGGCGTTGGTGGAAATCTCGTCGCTGGCCGTGACCAGTTTGCGCAGGATGGCCCGCTCGCGCACGATCTCGGCGTAGCGGCGGATGTTGGTGGCGCTGGGAACGTACTGCGCCAGATTGTTCAGGTAGGTGAGTCCGCCCATCTCCTGGGCCTTGCCCTGGTTCTTGAGCTGCTCGAACACCGTGATCACATCGGCGGGCTTGCTGGCATTGATCAGCGCGCCAATGGCCGCGTAGATGGCCTGGTGTTCGTAGCGGTAAAAGTCACCTTCCTTGAGCAGATCCCCCACCCGGTCCCAGGCGTTGTTGTCCAGCAGCAGGCCGCCCAGCACGCTGGACTCGGCCTCGATGGAATGCGGCGGCGTGCGCAGCTTGGCGATTTCCTGGTCTTCGCTGGCGGATGGCAGCGAGCCCTGTTCGTCGAGCGGAGGGAAAACAGCGGACATGGATTTCTCCGGGACAGGTCTAGAAACCGGTTACCCCATGGCCCCAGGCGCAGCAGCCGGAATGGACAAGCCTTGGGACAATCTGTGGATGACCGGTGGGCAACCCTGTACAAATGGGCTGGGTCAAAAGCACGAAAGCCGCCCGAAGGCGGCTTTCGCAGCGAGTCGCGCAGATTATCTACGCGCTGGCGATCAGGCGGTTTCGCCGTAGACCGACACGTTGACTTCCACCACCACGTCGGTGTGCAGA
This sequence comes from uncultured Verminephrobacter sp., assembly GCA_964466605.1. Taxonomy (GTDB): domain Bacteria; phylum Pseudomonadota; class Gammaproteobacteria; order Burkholderiales; family Burkholderiaceae_C; genus Acidovorax. The sequence continues at coordinate 63 of CAYXSL010000281.1, read as the reverse complement.
GCCACGCTCACAGCGCTGTCGCTCACGACCTTGATGGGGCCGTTGGGCAGGCGGATTTGCGAC
>CAYXSL010000280.1:0-4344 GCA_964466605.1 uncultured Verminephrobacter sp. | reverse complement strand
AGCTGGGACGAGATCGCACGCACCTCGCAGGCCATCGGCGATGTGAACACGCTGCCACTGGAGTTGCAGGGCCTGACCAGCACGGTGACCACTCCCTCGATCTACGCGCTGGGCACGCTGACCACGGTGGTGTCTTTTGGGGTCATGGGCATCACGCTGGCGCTGGTGTGGGCTTTGGGGCACAGGCGCAAGGGCCGCCCGGGTTAAAAACGGCACCCTTATGACGACCACTATTCCCAGGCCCCGGCGCGCACGCACTGCGGCCACCGAATCGACCGCTCAGCCCGAGGCCCCAGGCCAGCTCAGCGACAACGACATGTACGACCGCATGGTGTCGGCCATCCTGGACCACCGCCTGCCGCCCGGCACCAAGCTGGTGGAAGACAAGCTGGCGGCAGCCTTCGGCGTGTCACGCACGCGGGTGCGACCCGTGCTGGTGCGGTTGGCCAACGAGCAGGTGGTCACGCTCACGCCCAACCGGGGCGCATCGATTGCCCAGCCCACGCCGCAGGAGGCGCTGGAGGTGTTCGAGGCCCGCCGCCTGCTGGAGCCGCGCCTCGTGGAGCTGTTCATCGCCAACGCCACCGATGCCGACATTGTCGCATTGCGCACCTGCATCGACGACGAAGAGGCCGCCCGTGCCAGCGGCGACATGCGCCGCGCCATCCGCCTGTCGGGCGACTTCCACCTGCACATTGCGCAGGCCGCTGGCCACCAGACGCTGGGCCGCATCCTGCGTGAACTGGTCTCGCGCACCTCGCTCATCCTCATGACCTATAGCCCCAGCCACGCGCAGACCCGTGAAGAGGCCACGGCCTGCGGCTGCCGTGAGCACCGGGCGCTGATCGATGCCATCCGGCTGCGCGACGCGCGCGAGGCGCCTCGGCTCATGCTGGCGCACCTGGCGCGCATCGAAACGCAACTGGAGTTCACTCCTGCGGCCAGCGGTGTGCCCGATCTTGCTCAGCTGCTGGGCACCTGAATCGCGCCACCTTGCTTGCCATGCGCCAACTGCTCGTCATCAACCCCAATACCTCGGCCAGCGTCAGTGCCTTGCTGCATCGGCATGTGCAGGCAGCTGTGGGCTTGCATGTAGCGGTGCGCACCGCCACGGCGCGTTTCGGCGCACCCTACATCGCCTGCGAGGCCAGCTACGCGGTGGCGGCTCACGCGGCACTGGATGCGTGGGCCCATGACCTGGCGCAGCCGCCAGCGGCTTCGCGCCCGCCGGACGCGGTGCTCATCGGCTGTTTCGGCGACCCGGGCCTGATGGCGCTGCGCGAAAGCAGCCCCGTGCCCGTGACCGGCCTGGCCGAGGCTTCATTCATCGAGGCCGCCCGCCACGGCCGCTTCGCCATCGTCACGGGTGGCGAGCGCTGGGGCCCCATGCTGCAGCGCCTGGCGCAGGCCCTGGGCCACGCACACGGCCTGGCGGGTATCCACACCGTGGCGCCCACGGGCGCCCAGCTGGCCGCCGACCCGGACGCCGCGCGCGCGTTGCTGGCCCAGGCCTGCCGCGACGTGGTGCGCCAGATGGGCGTGCAGGCCGTCATCCTGGGCGGCGCGGGCCTGGCCGGCATGGCCACCGCCGTGCAACCCCAGGTGGGCGTGCCGGTGATCGACAGCGTGGTGGCGGGGGCGACGTGGGCGCTGCGCGTGCACCCGGTGCCGCCGGAGCGGCGGGTGGCAGGGTTCGATGTCAGCTGGGTAGGCGTTTCAGTCGATATGGCTGGTCTGGGCGTCAGCGCTACGGTTTGACGGCAAAAGTGGGCGGGTTCAGTTCAGCACAAGACTGTGTTGCTCAAGGCGCCAACACCTTCGGCTCGAAATCGCAGTACCGCGCCACCACACACTCCCAGCAGCGCGGCTTGCGCGCCTGGCACACATAGCGGCCGTGCAGGATGAGCCAGTGGTGCGAATCCACCGCGTACTCGTCGGGCACGCGCTTCATCAGCTGCAGTTCCACGGCCAGCGGGTTCTTGCCCGGGGCCAGACCGGTGCGGTTGCTCACGCGGAAGATGTGGGTGTCTACCGCCATGGTGGGCTGGCCGAAGGCCACGTTGAGTACCACGTTGGCGGTCTTTCGGCCCACGCCGGGCAGGGCCTCCAGGGCTTCGCGGGTGCGGGGCACCTGGCTGCCGTGCTGCTCCACCAGGATGCGGCAGGTCTCCATCAGGTTCTTGGCCTTGGTGCGGTACAGGCCGATGGTCTTGACGTAGCCTTCCAGGCCTTCGAGGCCCAGTGCCAGGATGGCCTCTGGCGTGCCCGCCACCGGAAACAATTTGCGGGTGGCCTTGTTCACGCCCACGTCGGTGGCCTGTGCCGACAGCAACACGGCGGCCAGCAGCTCGAACGGGGTGGTGTACTCCAGCTCCGTGTTGGGCATGGGGTTGACCGCCTTGAGGGTGGCGAAAAAGGGCGCAATGTCGGAGGTCTTCATCGGGGCGGGGCCGGTGGTGTTTTTCTGGAGGGCGCTCGGGTGCCGCATTGTCCCGCAGCCCGCCGCGCAGGGATGCGAGGAACATGCGCGCGGTGGCGGGCTCCGGGCCCGGCGGGCTGCCTCCGGGGCGGCAGATACCTGGCCCGGCGCAGCAGGACTGCGCGCCCGTATTTGGCGCGAGCTGGTGTGCCGCTGATGCACGCCGAGGCGGCATGGCAGACATCTGCGATGGACGGGCGGGCGCTGTGGTGCGGCTCAGGCCACGCGCTGCACGGCCAGGCACAGCCAGCACGGAAACGCGCCGGAGGCGGGGTTGACAGCGAAGTGCTCGTCGTACACCTCGATGGCGGGCCTCGGCGCGGGCTCCCAGCCTGCGGGGATCTGCCCCGGCGCCGTCATGCGGGCCCAGGCCGCCCCGATCTCCGGCCCGGTGCCGACAAACTGAAAACAGGCGTAGTCGCCACCGGGGAAATCCTGCACCTGGGCCTCGGCGCCCGTGCGCAGCCCCACGCCCACCTGCACACAGGCGTCGTAGCGGCACTGCGCGGGCGGGGTGCAGGCGGGGTTGTCCAGGCTGATGCCGTAGTACTTGGGGCGCGGCTCGCTCAGGCCATGGGCCTCGCACCAGCGGCCAAATCGCTCCCACAACTGCGTGAGCGAAGGGCCGTAGGGGCCGGTCTGGCGCATGTAGGCAAGGCGCATGGGGGGCAGCTGGCGGATTTCGAGGGGCATGGGGGCTCCGTAGCGAGGCGGTGGTTCAGGTTTTTGCCCCTGCAGTCTAAGCCGCAGGAAACCTGCACGCCAATTGGCGACAATGCGGGATCCTTTGCCATCCACTTCTGTCCACGCCATGCAATTTGCCGACCGCCTGAACAACGTAGAAACCTCCGCCATCCGCGAGCTTTTCAAGCTGCTGGGCAAGCCCGGCATCATCAGCTTTGCGGGTGGGTTCCCGGACAGCGCAATGTTCGACGTGGAAGGCATCCGCGCTGCCAGCAACGCCGCGCTGGCCGAAGAACCCGGTGCGGCGCTGCAGTACGGTGCCACCGAGGGCTACAACCCCCTGCGCGAGCAACTCGCTGCCTTCATGGCCAGCAAGGGCGCCAAGGAGGTCGCAGCCGACAACCTGATCGTCACCACCGGCAGCCAGCAGGCGCTGGACCTGCTGGGCAAGACGCTCATCAGCCCCGGCGACAAGGTCATCGTGGAAGGCCCGACCTTCCTGGCCACCATTCAGTGCTTTCGCCTGTACGGCGCCGAACTGATCAGCGCGCCCATCGACGGCAACGGCGTGAAGACCGACGAGCTGGAGGCGCTGATCGCCGAGCACAAGCCGAAATTCGTCTACCTGATCCCCACTTTCGGCAACCCCAGTGGCGCCATGCTGAGCGCCGAGCGCCGCAAGGCGGTGCTGGAGATGGCCGTGAAGCACAACACCCTGATCGTCGAGGACGACCCCTACGGTGACCTGTACTTTGGCGACGCCCCTCCGCCCAGCCTGCTCAACCTGTCGGCCAGCGTGCCCGGCAGCCGCGAGCTGCTGGTGCACTGCGGCAGCTTGAGCAAGGTGCTCTCGCCCGGCCTGCGCGTGGGCTGGATGATCGCCCCGGCCGAGCTGCTGGCCAAGGCCACCATGTGCAAGCAGTTCAGCGACGCGCACACCAGCACCTTTGCGCAGGCCACGGCCGCACAGTACCTCAAGGCCGGCCGCATGCCCGGCACGCTGGCCCATGTGCGCAAGGTGTATGCCGAGCGCGCCCAGGCCATGGGCGATGCGCTGCGCAAGGAGCTGGGTGATGCCATCGACTTCGTGCAGCCCCAGGGCGGCCTGTTCGTGTGGGCGCGCCTCACGGGCGCTGGCGGCAAGGTGGCCGATGGCAACGTGTTCGCCAAGCGAGCCATCG
>CAYXSL010000279.1:0-4361 GCA_964466605.1 uncultured Verminephrobacter sp. | reverse complement strand
ATCCACAAGCGCTAGTGGCATTTTTTATTCAAAACCATGAATTCCACCTCTGCAACGCCGGGCGCACTGGCCGGTATCCGAGTCCTTGACCTGTCGCGCGTTCTGGCGGGCCCCTGGTGCACGCAAATGCTGGCAGACCTGGGTGCAGATGTGGTGAAGGTGGAGCGCCCAGGCCTGGGCGACGACACACGCCAGTGGGGCCCTCCCTTTCTGAAGGATGCCCAGGGCAACGACACCAACCAGGCCAGCTACTTCACGGCCTGCAATCGCAACAAGCGCTCGGTCACCATCGACATGGCCACTGCCGAGGGCCAGGCGCTCATCAAGCAGATGGCGCTGCAGGCCGACATCGTGGTGGAGAACTTCAAGGTCGGCGGCCTCAAGCAGTACGGGCTGGACCATGAAAGCCTGCGGGCGCTCAACCCACGGCTCATCTACTGCTCGGTCACCGGCTTTGGCCAAGACGGCCCCTATGCCGAGCGCGCCGGCTACGACCTCATGGTGCAGGCCATGACCGGCATGATGAGCATCACCGGCCAGGCCGACAACCAACCCGGCGGCGGCCCGATGCGCGTGGGCGTGGCGGTGATCGACCTCTTTACCGGCATGTACGCCAGCAACGCCATCCTGGCCGCGCTGCATGTGCGCGACAACGCCATCAACGGCACGGGCGTGGGCCAACACATCGACATGGCGCTGCTCGATGTGGGCATGGCCGTGCTGGCCAACCAGGCCTCGGGCTTCCTGGCCACGGGCGAAGCGCCCGGCCGCATGGGCAACAGCCACCCGAGCCTGGCGCCCTACCAGGACTTCCCCACGCAGGACGGCAACATGCTGCTGGCCATAGGCAACGACGGGCAGTTCCAGCGCTTTTGCGCTGCAGCCGAGCAGCCCCAGTGGGCCACCGACCCGCGTTTTGCCACCAACACCCTGCGCGTGCAGCACCGCACCGCGCTGATCCCCGCCATGGAGGCCGTGACCCGCACGCGCACCACGGCCGAGTGGATCACGCTGCTGGAAGACAAGGCCGTGCCCTGCGGCCCCATCAACACCATTGCCCAGGCGTTTGACGACGCCCAGGTGCAGGCGCGTGGCCTGGCCGTGACGCTGCCGCGCTGGAAGGATGGCGAAGCCGCCACCGACAAGGTGCATCAAATCACCGGCGTGGCCAGCCCGCTGCGTCTGTCGGCCACGCCGCCGGTGCTGCGCAACGCGCCGCCTGCGCTGGGGCAGCACACCGATGAAGTGCTGCGCGAGATGGGGCTGGATGCGGCGCGCATCGCCGCGCTGCGGGCCCAGGGCGTGGTGTAGCGGCGCCCGCTCCCACCCACGCTCAGCGCCCCGCGCCAACAGGATGCGGGGCGTTGGCACTTCTGGGGTTACTGCACCGGCAGTTCTGCCGCCGCCAGCAGGCAGTCCGTCACCTCGTCAGAGAAGCGCATCAGGCGGCCGTCCAGCCAGACAGCATCCGATCCATTCAGGTCTGGCGCAGCGGGGGGCAGGCCGTGGTCCAGCAGCGCCTGCGCGCAGCCTGCCCAATCGCCGCCCGCCTCCGGCGTGTTGATGGAACCCCAGGCGAGCGCACCGCAGGCGTTGTCCTCAAAACCGTGCTGCGCCTGCCAGCGCGCGCCATGCTCCAGCACAAAGCGGGTCAGCGCCGCGTCGCCCCGGAAGAGGGCATGGTGCAGCGCCGTGCCCTCCCAGTCGCCGCCCGGCGTGTCGATGGGCCAGCCCAGGCGCACCATGAGCCGCACGGCATCGCCACCACCGGGCTGCGCGGCCAGCTCGGGCAGCAGGCGCTGATGGACGGGCAACAACCCCTGCACCAGGTCGGGCTGCGTGCCCAGCCATTCGCGCGCCCGGGCCTCGTCGCCTTGTGCGCAGGCCGCCACAAAACGCTCGTGGGCGGGCGGCTCTGCCACGCCAAGCACGCCCCGCAAATAGGCCGCCACATCCGGCAAGCCGTAGCGCAGCGCCTGGATGTGCGCAGGCGCGCCCTCGGCGGTGCACACCGTGGGGTCTGCCCCCGCAGCCACCAGCGCCTGCACATGCGCCAGCGACCGGCGGCGGCGCAGCGCCCACAGCAGCGGCGCCGCGCCGGGCGCGCTGCCGCCCAGGGGCTCGTTGGGGTCCGCGCCATGGGCCAGCAGCAGCTGCAGTGCGGGCAGGTCGTCCAGGTCGAGCACGCGGTGCAGCGCATTGGTGCCGGGCACGCGCGCACCGGCCTCCAGCAGCAGGCGCGTGCACTCCAGGCTGCCCAGCGCGTGGTACAGCGACTCGCCATCGTTGGGGTGCGCGCCCGCCGCCAGCAACAGGCGGGTGATGCCCGCGTGGTGGTGGGCACCTGCCGCGCCGTACAGGGCCGACAGCGGGTGCGAGGCGTCGGGCGCCTGCAGCGATGCGGGAGGCCAGCGGCTGCCCACCCGCTGGTTCACGTCGGCGCCGGCCTCCAGCAACAGGGCCGCGCAGGCCTGCAGCCGGTCGGCAAACGCGGGCAGCCGTGCCAGGCTGGAATGGGTCACGGCGATCAACGGCGGCAACTGCAGCGGCCCGCCGGGCCGGTGCACCCAGGCGGGGTCGCGCGCCACGTGGTCGCGCAGCCGTGCCACGTCGCCCACGGCACAGGCCAGCCACAGGTCCTGGTCCGCCTGCGGCACGGCGCCCTCGGCCCAGAGCTGCTCGGCCAGCGCGGGGCGCGCGGTGTGGTTGCCACCGGCGATGTCGCCTGCGTAGACCAGGCGCAGCCACAGCAGCACGGCGCGTGCGGGGTCGTCTGCCAGCGCACGGCGCGCCAGCACAAAAGCCTGCAACTGCGGCCAGGACGCGAAGCCATGCTCGCGCGCCAGGCACCACTGCGCGTGGTGCAGGCGCAGGTCGGTGCCCGCTGGCAAGGCCAGCGGCACCAGGCGCGCCAGCGCGGCGGCATCGCCCGCGCGGGCCTCGGCCAGCAGGGTTTTGGCTTGTTTCTTGAGGTGGCCCAGGTCGGGCCGGGGGGGAAGACGTTTCACGAGAACCTCCGTGCATCGGACGCCGACGGCCTGCAGTTCCGGCAGCACAAAGGGAAGTCATGAACCACTCAAGGGGTCAGTCAGCAAGTGGGTTGCACCCTGTCCGCAGGCCCGGGCGCGGCTTGCGTCCGCGCTGGGCGGGATCTTACCTGCGCCTCCCACCAAAATATTTGTACAAAAAATTACAAATCCCCCACAATGGGCCAAGACACCCGATTGCCGTGCACCCGAGGCATTTTCGGTGCCCATCTGCAGTCTTCTCCGCTTGCCACGTTGCCTGCCCGCGAACAAAGGAGTCCGCCATGAAGCTCAGCCTCAAGCTCCCCCTGGCTTTTACCGCGGCGCTGCTGCTGCTCTTTGCGGCGGCACTGTTCGGCATCAGCCGGCTGAACCAGGCCCTCGACATCTACCAGGTTTCCGTTGCGCAGAGCTTTGCGCACGAACGGCTCGCGTCCGAAATGCTCAACGACTTCAAGGTGCAGGTGCAGGAGTGGAAAAACGTGCTGCTGCGCGGCAAGGACCCGGCCCAGCTCACGCGCTACTGGGCCGCGTTTGAAAAGCAGGAAAAGGTCGTCCGGGACGAGGCGCGCAAACTGGTGGCAGACCTGCCCCCCGGCGAGGGCCGCGAGCGCGTGGCCCAGTTCGCCCAGGCCCATGAGCGCATGGGCGCGGCCTATCGCAAGGGGTTTGAAGCGTTCAAGGCTGCTGACCACGACCCGCAAGCGGGTGACAAGGCCGTGGCCGGGATGGACCGCGAACCCTCGCAGCTGCTGGACCAGGCGGGCGATCTGATCGCCAAGGCCAGCAGCGCCATGGCCGAGAGGGCAGCCACCACCGCGCAGCGCGCCACCACCATCAGCCTGGTGGTGATGCTGGTGGTGTGCGCCCTGGGCATTGCAGGGGCCGTTGCATTCAGCCGCACGGTGGTCAACCCGCTGGACAACGCGGTGCGCGTGTCACAGGCCGTGGCCAGCGGCGACCTCACCGTGGCCGAGCACGTGCGGGGCAAGGACGAGATCGCGCAGCTGCTCAACGCGCTGCATGCCATGCAGCAAAGCCTGTCGCGCGTGGTGGCCGGGGTGCGCCACAACGCCGACAGCGTGGCCATGGCCAGCACCGAGATCGCGCAGGGCAACAACGACCTGAGCGCGCGCACCGAGCAGCAGGCCAGCGCGCTGGAGGAAACCTCGGCGTCGATGGAAGAACTCAGCTCCACCGTGCAGGCCAATGCCGAAAACGCGCGCCAGGCCAACCAGCTGGCCGTGAGCGCCAGCACGGTGGCCGTGCAGGGCGGCGACGTGGTGGCCGAGGTGGTGACCACGATGAAGGGCATCAACGACAGCAGCAAGAAGA
>CAYXSL010000278.1:0-4444 GCA_964466605.1 uncultured Verminephrobacter sp. | reverse complement strand
CTGACCAAGTACGTGGACTGGATGAAGAAATACGCGCCCAAGGAAGCCACGGGCATGACCTTCGGCGAAGCCGGCCCCGTGCCCGCCCAGGGCCAGATCGCGCAGCAGATCTTCTGGTACACCGCCTTCACGGCCGACATGACCAAGCCCGGCCTGCCCGTGGTGAACGCCGACGGCACGCCCAAGTGGCGCATGGCCCCCGGCCCGAACGGCCCGTACTGGAAGCAAGGCATGCAGAACGGCTACCAGGACGTGGGCAGCTGGACCTTCTTCAAGGACCACGACGCCAGCAAGACGGCAGCCGCCTGGCTCTACGCCCAGTTCGTGACGGCCAAGACCACGTCGCTGAAGAAGACCATGGTCGGCCTGACCCCGATCCGCGAGTCTGACATCCAGTCCAAGGCCATGACCGACATGGCCCCCAAGCTGGGTGGCCTGGTCGAGTTCTACCGCAGCCCCGCCCGCGTGGCATGGTCGCCCACTGGTACCAACGTGCCTGACTACCCCAAGCTGGCCCAGCTGTGGTGGAAGAACGTGGCCCAGGCTGTGACGGGCGAAAAGACCCCCCAGGGTGCCATGGACACGCTGGCCGACGAGATGGACCAGGTGATGGCGCGCCTGGAGCGCGCTGGCATGGCCCACTGCGCTCCCAAGCTCAACGCCAAGAGCGATCCCAACAAGTGGCTGAGCGACAAGCAGGCCCCCTGGAAGAAGCTGGCCAACGAAAAGCCGAAGGGCGAAACGATTGCCTACGACAAGCTGCTGCAGGCCTGGAAGGACGGCAAGACGCGTTGAGTCTGTGACCTCCGCGTATTGACAGTCTCCACAGGCAGCCAGGGCTCACAAGGTCTCTGGCTGCCTTTTTCACTCCATACCGCCCCCGATGGCCAGAAGTCGAGGGCGGTTTCCTCCCCGGAAGTGTCAAGAATTCAAGGGTAAACCCTTAATTTTTGCTTCATCCATGGACAATCACCCCCATGACCACTGCCTCCGCCCCCCTTCCCACGCAACGCGCCGACCTGCTGGCCCGCTTGGCCCAGCCGCACCACTATGACCTCGCCGTGATCGGCGGGGGGGCGACGGGGTTGGGGGTGGCGCTGGATGCGGCGGCGCGCGGTTTCAGCGTGGTCCTGGTGGATTCGCACGACTTCGCCAAAGGGACTTCGTCCCGCGCCACCAAGCTGGTGCATGGCGGGGTTCGCTACCTGGCGCAGGGCAACATCGCCCTGGTGCGCGAAGCGCTGCACGAGCGCACCACCTTGCTGCACAACGCGCCCCACCTGGCGCAGCCCCTGCCGTTTGTGATGCCGTCGTACCGCTTCTGGGAGACGCCGTTCTATGGCATTGGGCTCATGATGTATGACGCCCTGGCGGGCAAGGCAGGGCTGGGCGCTACCCAGTTCCTGGGCCGTGCCCGCACCCTCGAGTGCCTGCCGACCGCCCGCACCGAAGGACTCAAGGGCGGCGTCAAATATTGGGACGGTCAGTTTGACGATGCCCGCCTGGCGCTGGCCTTGGCGCGCACAGCAGCCAGCCTGGGTGCCCTGGTGATCAACTACTGCCCTGCACGCGCATTGGTGCACGAGGCTGGCAAGGTGGCCGGTTTTGTGTGCGAGGACGCGGAAAGCGGCCGGCAGTTCACGGTGCGCGCCCGCACGGTGGTGAACGCCACCGGCGTGTGGGTGGACTCCCTGCGCCAGATGGATGGCGAGGCCATCGGGCGCCCCGCCAAGCCCATCGTGGCGCCCAGCCAGGGCGTGCACATCGTCGTGGACCGCGAGTTTCTGCCTTCGGACCATGCCCTGATGGTGCCCAAGACGGCAGACGGCCGGGTGCTGTTTGCCGTGCCGTGGCTGGGCAAACTCATTCTGGGCACCACCGACAGCCCACGCCAGGACATCGTGCGGGAACCGGAGCCGTTCAGCGAAGAGGTCCGCTTCATCCTGGAGGAATCTGCGCGCTACCTGACCCGGGCGCCCAAGGTGGACGACATCCGCAGCATCTGGGTGGGGCTGCGCCCCCTGGTGAAGCCGCAGGATGACGACGGCGACAACACCAAGAAGATCAGCCGAGAACACACGGTGCTGGCCAGCCGCAGCGGGCTGATCACCGTGACGGGCGGCAAATGGACCACCTACCGCGCTATGGCCGAGGATGTGTTGCAAAAATGCTTCGCCACGGGCCTGCTCCCAGCAAAACCCGCCGGTGTGACCAACCAGCTGCCGCTGGTGGGCACTCCCCGGGCGCCTGTGCAGCACCGCATCAGCGATGCGCAGGGGCTGCACTCCTATGGCAGCGAGGCGGCCGCTGTCCTGGCGATCCCCGGGGCGCAGACGGTGCTGGGCGGTGGCCTGACCGAGGCGATGGTGCGTTTTGCTGCGCGGCACGAGTACGCCTGCACGGTGGAAGACGTGCTGGCACGCCGGTCCCGGCTGCTGTTCCTGGATGCGCGCCAGGCCATTCAGCTCGCACCGGCGGTGGCGGGCATCTTGCGCGAGGAATTGGGGGGCGATCCCCAGCTGGAGGCCTTCCTGGCCTTGGCGCAGCAGTATCTGCACGTTCCTTTGTGATAGAGCGCTTGACTTTGCAAAAGCTCTTTGCCATAATCGAGGGCTTCGCGTTCAAAGCGTGAAGTTTCTGCCCAGCGGGAAGTGCTGCAAATGGTTTGCGGTGCGGACGACGGGCCCAAGACTGACTGGCTGATCTGCAGCCCTTGAGAAGTTCTCTGGGGCTGTTGTCTTCTGGTGCAAGTTGGGAATATTGAAATGATCCAGACAGAATCTCGGTTAGAGGTTGCCGACAATACCGGCGCTAAGTCCGTCCTTTGCATCAAGGTGCTGGGTGGTTCCAAGCGCCGCTATGCAAGCGTGGGCGACATCATCAAGGTGAGCATCAAGGAAGCTGCTCCACGTGGCCGCGTCAAAAAGGGCGAGGTCTACAGTGCAGTGGTGGTCCGTACGGCGAAGGGTATTCGCCGTGGCGATGGCTCGCTCGTCAAATTCGATGGCAACGCAGCCGTGTTGCTGAATGCAAAGTTGGAGCCCATCGGCACCCGCATCTTTGGACCCGTGACGCGTGAACTGCGTACCGAGAAGTTCATGAAGATCGTGTCCCTGGCTCCTGAAGTTCTCTAAGGACGCGCCATGAACAAGATTCGCAAGGGCGACGAAGTCATCGTGCTGACCGGCCGTGACAAAGGCAAGCGCGGCACTGTGTCGCTGCGCAAAGATGACTCCCACCTCGTCATCGACGGTATCAACCTCGTCAAGAAGCACGCCAAGCCAAACCCCATGAAGGGCACGACCGGCGGCATCATTGAAAAGGCAATGCCGATCCACCAGTCCAACGTGGCTATCTTCAATGCCGCTACCGGCAAGGCTGATCGCGTGGGCATCAAGGTGCAGGCTGACGGTTCGCGCGTTCGCGTGTTCAAGTCCAGCGGCGCTGAAATCAAGGCGGCCTAAGGGGTAAACATGGCACGACTGCAAGACATTTACCGCGACAAAGTCGCTCCCGAACTGACCAAGCAGTTCGGTTACACCTCGCCCATGCAGGTCCCACGTCTGACCAAAATCACCCTCAACATGGGTGTGAGCGAAGCCGTTTCGGACAAGAAGGTGATGGACAACGCCGTGGCCGACCTGACCAAGATTGCTGGTCAGAAGCCCGTGGTGACCAAGGCCAAGAAGGCTATCGCTGGTTTCAAGATCCGCGAAGGCCAGGCCATCGGTTGCATGGTTACGCTGCGTGGCGTGCAGATGTATGAGTTCCTGGACCGTTTCGTGACCGTGGCTCTGCCCCGCGTTCGTGACTTCCGTGGTATTTCCGGTCGCGCTTTTGACGGCCGTGGCAACTACAACATCGGCGTCAAAGAACAGATCATCTTCCCTGAAATTGAGTACGACAAGGTTGACGCCCTGCGCGGTCTCAATATCAGTATCACCACGACGGCCAAGTCCGACGAAGAAGCCAAGGCGCTTCTCGCTGGTTTCCGTTTCCCGTTCAAGAACTGAGGCGAAGCATGGCTAAAGTAGCTTTGATCCAGCGCGAACTGAAGCGCGAAAAACTGGCAGCCAAGTACGCAACGAAGTATGCGGAACTGAAGGCAATCGCTGGCGATGCCAAGCGCAGCGACGAAGAGCGCGATGCAGCCCGTCTGGGCCTGCAGAAGCTCCCTCGCAATGCCAACCCCACGCGTCAGCGCAACCGTTGCGAAATCACCGGTCGTCCACGCGGCACCTTCCGTCAATTCGGTCTGGCTCGCGCCAAGATCCGCGAACTGGCTTTTGCAGGCGACATCCCCGGTGTCACCAAGGCCAGCTGGTAAGCAGGCAGGAGAGATTCAACATGAGCATGAGTGATCCCATCGCTGACTTGCTGACCCGCATCCGTAACGCACAGATGGTGTCCAAAGCAACGGTTCAGGTACCTTCCTCCAAAGTGA
>CAYXSL010000277.1:0-4521 GCA_964466605.1 uncultured Verminephrobacter sp. | reverse complement strand
GACAACGGCAAGTTCCCCGAGATGGTGGAACCCAGCCGTGCGTACCACGGCGTAAAGTTCTACGAGACCTTTGGCGATTTTGGCTACACCATGAAGGCGCGCATGGAGGTCAACCGCACCTTTGGCGGCGTGCTCTCGCCCATGAATGCGTGGCAGCTGCTGCAGGGCGCCGAAACGCTGCACCTGCGCATGCGCGAGCACTGCCGCAATGCGTTGGCCGTGGCGAAGTTCTTGCAAAGCCACCCGCAGGTGGCGTGGGTCAACTACCCCGGCTTGGCCGATTCGCCGTATTTCGACCTGGCGCAAAAACAGTTCCGCGCGGTGGATGGCGCGCCAGGCGCCTCGGGCATCCTCACGTTTGGCGTGAAGGGGGGTGCTGCGGCGGGTGAAAAGTTCATCGACGCCTGCGAGTTTTTAAGCCACCTCGCCAACATCGGCGACGCGAAGACGCTGGTGATCCACCCCGCATCGACCACGCATCGCCAGCTGAACGAAGATGAACTGGCCCGCGCGGGTGTGAGCGCAGACATGGTGCGGCTGTCGGTAGGGATTGAAGACCTGGACGACATCCTGTGGGACATCGACCAGGCGCTGGCCCGCGTTTCCTGAGTCGGCAAGTCAGGCGCGCGCGCCCTGGGCGGCGCCCAGCCGCTGCGACAAGCTGCGCGCAGTGTCGCGCAGATGCTCTGCGGCGGCACTGCCCGGCCCGGTCTGCAATGTGGCACTGGGGCCGATCACCGCCAGGCACAGCACCAGCTGCCCGAACCCATCAAACACCGGCGTCGCCAGCGCGCTGATGCCCGGCAGAAGCTGGTCCGTGACCTGCGCCACCTGGTGCGCGCGCACCGCATTCAACTCGGCCGCAAACGCGGGTTCGTCCAACGCCCCCGCAAACCCTTCGGCCGCCAAAGCGGCGGCGGCGCGCTCGCGCGGGCCGAAGGCCGCAAACACCTTGCCCGTGGCCGTGTGCCGCACCGAGGCCGTGGTGCCGTGGCGCATGGCCACGTACACCGCTGTGGGGCCTTCTTCGACCCGGATGATGGTGGGGCCGTTGTCGCCCCAGACCGAGGCCGACACGGTGTAGCCGATGCGCTGGGCCAGCGCGGGCAGCTCGGCGATGGCCAGGCGTACCGGGTCCACCTGCTGCAGGCTGATCAGGCCGAGCTGCATAGCCAAAGGGCCCAGGCCGTAGTGGCCGCTCACGGCGTCCTGCTCGATGAGGCCCAGCTTGCCAAAACTCACCAGGTAGGGATGGGCCTTGGCGGCCGTCATGTCGGCCGCGCGGGCCAGGTCCTTGAGCGCCATGCGCCGGCCGGTGCGCGCCAGCACCTTCAGCAACTGGCCGCCCACCTCCACGCTCTGTATGCCGCGCGGGCTGCGGGGCGTGTCTTCGTCGTCGGCGGGGGGCAGGTCGGGGGTCGTTGTGGGCATGGGGCGATTGTCCACGCAGCGCAGCGCCGTCCGCCCCTTCGGGTTTACACCTAAACAAATGCGTTAGACATAAACAAATTTCTTGCCTAACATCAACACATTCCGTTTAGATAAACGCATTCACCATTAACAAATCACCACCATGAGCACCGTCAAAACCTTTGCCTCCGCCGCCGACCTCGAAGTGAAGAAGGTGAGCTTCGACAAGCTCTCCGACCACGCCTATGCCTACACGGCCGAGGGCGACCCCAACACCGGGATCATCATTGGCGACGACGCCGTGATGGTCATCGACACCCAGGCCACGCCCGTGATGGCGCAGGACGTGATCCGCCGCATCCGCGAAGTCACCGACAAGCCCATCAAGTACGTGCTGCTGAGCCACTACCACGCGGTGCGCGTGCTGGGCGCCAGCGCCTACGGGGCCGAGCACATCATTGCCAGCGAAGACACGCGCGACCTGATCGTGGAGCGCGGCCAGTTCGACAAGGACAGCGAGATCGGCCGCTTCCCGCGCCTGTTCCAGAACGTCGAGAGCGTGCCCGACGGCCTGACCTGGCCCACGATGACCTTCAACAAGAAGATGACGCTGTGGCTGGGCAAGCTCGAAGTGCAGATCCTGCAACTGGGCCGGGGCCACACCAAGGGCGACACGGTGGCCTGGCTCCCGCAGGAAAAGATCCTGTTCAGCGGCGACCTGGTGGAGTTCGACGCCACGCCGTATGCAGGCGATGCGTACTTCCAGGACTGGCCGCAGACGCTGGACAACATCGCAGCGCTGAAGCCCGAAAAGCTGGTGCCCGGCCGGGGCGCCGCGCTGCAGACACCCGAGCAGGTGCAGGCCGGCCTGGCAGGCACGCGCGCCTTCATCAGCGACCTGTACGAGAGCGTGAAGGCCAGCGCGGCCAAAGGTGAAGACCTGCGCAAGGTGTACGAGGCCACCTTTGCCCAACTGCAGCCCAAGTACGGCCATTGGGTCATCTTCAACCACTGCATGCCGTTCGACGTGACCCGGGCCTACGACGAGGCCACGCAGTACCCGGACCCCCGCATCTGGACCGCCGAGCGCGACATTCAGATGTGGAAGGCTTTGGAAGGCTAGGCAGAGAACAACCCCCTGAGGCGCTGTGCGCCTTCCCCCTTCTGTCGAACCGCTACGCGATTCGGGAAGGGGGACGCAGCCCTCGCTGCGGGGCGGCCCTTGCTCGGCTGCCCTGGCCTGGGTCGCGCCAGTTGCAAAGGTCGGTTCTCCATACAGGCAACGGTCGAACACATAAACAGGAAGTCGTCCAACCATGAACCCCAGAGACATTCCCCCAGAGGCCTTCCACGCCAGCGGCGCCGAAGTGCAGGCCATCGATTTCGGCTATGTGCGCTCGCCCGACCAGGACAGCGCCCAACCCGCACAACACCCCATTGTGGTCATCGGCGCGGGCCCGGTGGGCCTGTCGCTCGCCATCGACCTGGCCCAGCGCGGGCAGCGCGTGGTGGTGCTGGACAACGACCACAAGCTTTCCATCGGCTCGCGCGCCATCTGCTTTGCCAAGCGCACGCTGGAGATCTGGGACCGCCTGGGCGTAGGCCAGCCCATGGTGGACAAGGGCGTGTCCTGGAACCTGGGCAAGGTGTTCCTGAAGGACGAACAGCTGTACGAATTCAACCTGCTGCCCGAAGAGGGCCATGAGCGCCCGGCCTTCATCAACCTGCAGCAGTACTACGCCGAGGCCTACCTGGTGGAGCGTGCGCTGCAGTTGCCGGGCATCGACATCCGCTGGCACAACAAGGTGGCGGCCGTAGCTGCGCGGGACGATGGCGCATTGCTCAGCATTGACACACCGGATGGCGCGTACCAGATCGACGCCCAGTGGCTGGTGGCCTGCGACGGGTCGCGCTCGCCCACGCGGCAGATGCTGGGGCTGGAAAGCAAGGGCCGCATCTTCCAGGACCGTTTCCTCATCGCCGACGTGAAGCTGGCAGGCGATGCGGACTTCCCGACCGAGCGCTGGTTCTGGTTCGACCCGCCTTTCCATCCGGGCCAGAGCGTGCTGCTGCACCGCCAGCCCGACAACGTGTGGCGCATCGACTTCCAGCTGGGCTGGGATGCCGACCCCGAGGAGGAGAAGAAGCCCGAGAACATCATCCCGCGCGTGAAGGCGCTGCTGGGCGCAGAGGCGCAATTCGAGCTGGACTGGGCCAGCGTCTACACCTTTGCCTGCCTGCGCATGGACCGGTTCGTGCACGGCCGCGTCATCTTCGCGGGCGACAGCGCGCATGGCGTGTCGCCCTTTGGCGCACGCGGCGCCAACAGCGGCGTGCAGGATGCCGAGAACCTAGCCTGGAAGCTGGACTGGGTGCTCCGGGGCCGCGCCAGCCCTGCCCTGGTAGCGAGTTACGGGCCGGAGCGTGAATACGCAGCCGACGAAAACCTGTGCAACTCCACGCGCGCCACCGACTTCATCACGCCCAAGAGCGAGGTGAGCCGCCTGTTCCGCGACGCCGCGCTGCACCTGGCGCGCGAGCATGCGTTTGCGCGGCGCATCGTCAACAGCGGGCGCCTGTCGGTGCCCGCCACACTGCACGCTTCGCCGCTGAACACGCCCGACACCGATGCGTTTACCGGCACGCAGGTTCCCGGTGCCGTGCTGCTGGACGCGCCATTGACGAAGCAGGGCCAGCCCGCCTGGCTGCTGCGCGCGCTGGGGCCGGATTTCACGCTCATCACCTTTGGCGCAGCACCCGCCTGGGCCCAGGCGCTTTCGCCCCAGATGCAGGTCCTGCAAATTGGTGTGGACGTGCAGGATGCCCAGGGTCTGGCCAAAGAGCGGCTGAACGCCCAGCCCGGAACCGCCTATCTGGTGCGCCCCGACCAGCATGTGTGCGCACGCTGGCGTACGCCCACCGAAGCCGCAGTGCGCAGCGCACTGGCCCGTGCCACGGCCGCTGCATGACCAGGAGCCCACAACCATGCTGAACACCACCCCCCACCTGCAGGCCTGCGACGACTTCTATGAAGCGCTGATTGCGGCGCACCAGGGCCTGTCCACGCCCGAGAGCCACGCCATGAACGCACGCCTGGTGCTGCTGCTGGCC
>CAYXSL010000276.1:0-4529 GCA_964466605.1 uncultured Verminephrobacter sp. | reverse complement strand
TGCTGGCCGGTGGAGCTGCAGTGGGTGAAGTAGTCCACCCCGCCCGACATGGGGCCAAAGAACTCGTCGTAGCCCGAACTCAGCGGGCTAAACGCGGGCGGATACCCCAGATGCCACTTGCCCATCAGCGCCGTGCGGTAACCCGCATCGCGCAGCAGCGAGGGCAGGGTGGGGTGCTCGGGCGGCAGGCCCAGCGTGGTGCTGCCCCGGCTCTTGCTGTTGATGGGCTCCTCGGCCGCGCCGCGCAGGCGGTACTGGTAGCGCGCCGTCATCAGCGCAAAGCGCGTGGGCGAGCACACGGGTGAATTGGAGTAGCCCTGCGTGAGCTTGAGGCCGTGGGCCGCCAGCTGGTCGAGCACCGGCGACACCGGGCCAAACGCCGCGTCGCGCCCGCCGTAGCAGCCGAGGTCCGCATAGCCGAGGTCGTCGGCGACGATGAAGATGATGTTGGGGCGCTGGGGCATGGGGCTGTACCGGGGAGTCGGGTGATCGGTTGGCACTCACCACCACCTGAGTCCGTTCGGGCTGAGCCTGTCGAAGCCTTGCGCAGCGCTTCGACAGGCTCAGCCGTGAACGGTTGGTGGCGGTGTTCGGCTCAATGAGGGCGGACAGCCGTCAAGGTTTGAACCCAGAGCGCTGCACCACCGGCGCCCACTGCGCGCGGTAGGCCTTGAGCATGGCCTCGGTCTGCGCCATGGTCGCCACCACGGGCTCCATCTTGGCGGCCTCGAACTTGCGCTGGGTGTCGGGGTCCTTCATCACCTCGTGGATCAGCCCGGCCAGGCGTTCGGCCTGGGCCTTGGGCATGCCCATGGGGGCAAAGAAGGTGTTCCAGCCCGTGGCGGCCAGGTCCATGCCGCTTTCCTTGAAGGTGGGGATCTTTCCGTCCAGCGGACTGCGCTTGGCGCTCGACACGGCCAGGATGCGGATCTTGCCCGCCTCGTGCTGGGGCAGCAGGGTGTCAAACGTGTCGAACGCCACAGGCACCTGGCCGCCCAGCAGGTCATTGAGCAGCGGCGCCGAGCCCCGGTAGCCCACCACCTCGGCGCGCACCTTGGCGGCGTCGCCCACCATCAGGCCGAAGAAATGCGGCAGGCTGCCCGTGGCGGGCACGCCGAAGTTGGCCTTGTCGGGGTTGGCGCGCAGCCAGGCCATCAAATGCGGCAGCTCTTTCACCGGCACGGCGGTCGAGACGGCCACGCCGAACTCATAGCTGTTCACATGGCTGACGGGGCGGAAGTCGCGCTCGGGGTCGTAGCCCGCATCCGGGAACACCAGGGGCGCCACCAGCATCACGGCGGGGTTGGCCAGCAGCAGCGTGGGCTGGTTGGCGGGCGCGGCTTTGACGGCCTGGGCCGAGAGGCGGCCGCCCGCGCCGGTCTTGTTCTCCACGATCACGGGCGTGCCGAGCTTGGTGCCCAGCTTGTCGGCCACGATGCGGGCCACGCGGTCGGTGGAGCCGCCGGGGGCGTAGCCCACCACGATGCGCAGCGGCGTTGTTTCCTGCGCCTGGGCCAGGCTGGCGCACAGGGCCAGCGCGGCGGTCAGCACGGAGGTGGCAAGGGGTTTCCACATGGTCGGGGTCTCCTGGATCGGTGGTGGGCACGCCGGGCGCGCGGGTTGAACGGCGCACTGTATTGGCCACACAATCAATTGATCTAATCAATTCTTGCCCGGAAATACCCTGATGCCAGCGCCTGCCCCGGCCCCTTCCACGCCCACCCCGCCCGGCCACCGGCTGGTCCAGCCGCAGGCCGCCAACGATCTGCTCATGTACCGCCTCAACCGCCTGCTGGCGGTGGCGGGCAGCCTGGTGGTGCGGCTGTGCGAGGGCGGCTACGGCATCACCCGGCGCGAGTGGGGCCTGCTCATGGTGCTGGCCCAGCACCCCGGCATGCCCCCCGCCGAGCTGGCCCAGCGCCTGGGCCTGGACCGCGCCCGCACCTCGCGCGCCATCACCTCGCTGCTGGCCAAGAAGCTGCTCACGCGCAGCGCCATGCCCGGCGACCGGCGCCAGGCCGTGCTGAGCCTCACGCCCGCAGGCCAGGCGGTGCACGACGGCCTGTTCCCGCAGGTGAAGGCGCTCAACCAAGACCTGCTGGCCGGGCTGGATGCGCAGGCGGTGCAGGCCCTGGACCAGGCGCTCACCGACATGCAGCAGCGCGCCGAGGCGCTGGTCGCCACGCGTACCGATGTGCCGCGCACCTACCGGCTGCGGGGTGGACGGCACCTGGATTGAGGGGCTTCGCGCCCCACCCGCCCCAAGACGGGGATCAGGGGCTATCCTGTCCAGCCACCGCCACAACATCCATCCCCCTCCTGCCTCCATGTCATCGCCCCCAACCTCTTTGTGGAGCCCCTTGCGCCAACCCGCGTTCCGGGGCCTGTGGATTTGTGGCGGCATCTTTTTTGTAGGCAGCGGCATGCAGACCATGGCGGCCGCCTGGCTCATGGTGGAGCTGACGGGCTCGTCCTTCCTGGCCGCGCTGGTGCAGACGGCCGTGTTCATGCCCATGTTCCTGCTGGCGTTGCCCGCCGGGGTGCTGGCCGACACCACCGACCGGCGGCGGCTGGTCTCGGGCGCGCTGCTGGCGCAGGCGGGGGCCAGTGCGCTGCTCACGCTGCTGGTGCTCTGCGGCTGGGGCGGGTCGGCCTTGGTGCTGTTCCTGGTGTTTGTGTGCGGCTGCTGCACGGCGGTGCTCACGCCCGCGTGGAACTCCTCGGTCATCGACCCTGTGCCGCGCGACGAGTGGCCCCAGGCCATCACGGCCGTGAGCATTGCCTACAACGCCGCGCGCGCCGTGGGCCCCACGCTGGCCGGCCTGGTGTTTGCGCAGCTGGGCGCGGGCTGGGTGTTTGCCATCACCGTCACCACCACGCTGGTGATGTGGGACTCCATCCGCCGCTGGCCGCCCAAGGCGCACCCGCCGTCCAAGCTGCCCGCCGAGCGCCTGTGGGGCGGCACCCTGAGCGGCCTGCGCTTTGCCTGGCATTCGCGCATGATCCTGGCGCAGCTGGTGCGCGTGATGGCCTTCAGTGCGGCGGGCTCGGCGCTGTGGGCGCTGCTGCCGGTGATTGCCCAGCGCCTGGGCACGGGGGCACCCGGTTTCGGCTTGCTGATGGGCTGCCTGGGCACCGGCGCCGTGGCCGTGGGCCTGGTGCTGGGGCGGCTGCGCGCACGCTTTGGCATGGAGGCCATCGTGGGCGTGGGCGGCGTCGTGTTCGGCGCGGCCATGTTGGTGGCGGCCCTCACCAAGATCACGGCGGTGGTCTACATCGCCATGCTGTTTGCGGGCGCGGCCTGGATGTCGGCCATGTCCACCTTCAACACCGCCACCCAGGCCAGCGCGCCGCAGTGGGTGCGCTCGCGCGCGGTGGCCATGCACATGGTGGCGGCGCTGGGCGCATTTGCGATGGGCTCGGCATTCTGGGGCGCGGCATCGGACATCCTGGGCCTCACGCCCACGCTGTGCGTGGCCGCAGCGCTCATGGGCGTGGGCCTGCTGCTGGCACGCCCCATGCCGCTGCGCATGGGTGCGCTGCACGAGGTGACGCAGGTGAACACCCCCTGGGACGAACTCTTCATCGAGGCCGAGCCCCTGCCCGAGGCGGGCCCCGTGGCCGTGGAGGTGGGCTACCGCATCGCCCCCGGCACCGACAGCGCCTTCCTCGACACCATCAGCCGCATGAAGGCACCGCGCCGCCGTGACGGCGCCACCTTCTGGCGTGTGTACAAGGACCTGGGCGAACCCTCGCGCTATGTGGAGCGCTTCATCGTCGAATCCTGGGCCGACTACCTGCACCAGCGCGCCCGCGCCACCATGGCCGACCAGGCGCTGGAGACGGAGGTGCGGGCTTTTCTCGCGCCGGGCGAGGTGGTGCGGATGTCGCACTACATCGCAGAGCGATAAACGCCCTGGAGCCGATCCACCGTGGCTCCGGCTTGATGCGCGTCAATTTCCGCAGCCAGATCGGGTACCGACACCGGCGGTCGGCCTGCGACAATCACAGGATGACCTTCGCCCCCCTTGCCAACGACACCTTCCTGCGTGCCTGCCGCCGCCAGGCCACCGACTACACGCCTCTGTGGCTCATGCGCCAGGCGGGGCGCTATCTGCCCGAATACAAGGCCACGCGCGCCCAGGCGGGCAGCTTCATGGGCCTGGCCACCAACGTGGATTACGCGACCGAGGTGACCCTGCAGCCGCTGGAGCGCTTCCCGCTCGACGCGGCCATTCTTTTCAGCGACATCCTCACCGTGCCCGACGCCATGGGCCTGGGCCTGTCGTTCGCCGAGGGCGAGGGCCCGCGTTTTGCGAAGCAAGTGCGCGACGAGGCCGCCGTGGCCGAACTGGCCGTGCCCGACATGGACAAGCTGCGCTATGTGTTCGACGCCGTGACCAGCATCCGCAGGGCGCTCAACGGGCGTGTTCCGCTGATCGGCTTCTCGGGCAGCCCCTGGACGCTGGCCTGCTACATGGTCGAAGGCAAGGGCAGCGACGACTACCGCCTGGTCAAGAGCCTGATGT
>CAYXSL010000275.1:0-4562 GCA_964466605.1 uncultured Verminephrobacter sp. | reverse complement strand
CGAGATCAACCGCAAGCTCTACATGGACGAGCAGACGCTCGCGCAGGTACCCGAGGGCATGGCGCGGCTGCAGGCGGATCTCAAGACCCTGGTGCAGCGGCTGCTGGCGCACGACCCGCGCTGAGCACCCGACGCAGGCCCGGCGGGCTCAGGCCACCAGCGTGGAGACCCCTTCGTAGAGCAGGCCCATGCTGTCCGCCGTGGCGATGTTGCTGTGGGCCAGGCCCGCTCGGGAACCATCGAGTGCGACCACCGACATGGCCTGGAAGCCTGCGTCCTGCCCGTTGTGCAGCAGCCAGCCTGTGCCGTGCGCTGCATGCACCAGCCAGCCCAGGCCAGGCCATAGCGGCCCGCTGGTGTGCGTCCCAGGTCCTGCAGGCCTTTCACATAGCTGCGTGGCAGGGGCGTGGCCTCGCCGCGCAGCGCCCGCAGGTGCCACTGCAGCCACAGCGCGTCGTCACGCACGGTGAGGCTCACTGCGCCCGCCGCGTCCATGATCTCCAGCCACACGCGCTCCGGCGCCTCGACCAGAGGCAGGGGCTGCAGCCGCCCGTCCTCGGTTTCATGCCCGGCGGGCTGCTGGCTGCCAGCACGCAGCGGCTCTCCCACGAAGAGCGAAAGGCCCAGAGGCTGGGCCACGCGCTGGCGCAGCAGTTCCGCCCACCCCTGGCCCGTGGCGGCGCGCAGCATGCGGGCCGCCAGCGCATAGCCCGCGTTGGAATAGGCAAAGCCCGGGTCTGCACCCGCGCCGCCCACGCCGCGAAGGGGCGGCTGGCGCAGCAGCCATTGCAGGAAAAAGGCCTCGGCCTCGGCAGGCTGTTGCACACGGGCCATCACCTCGGGGCCTGCTGCGTTCACGAAAGCGCCCACATCCTCGGGCCCCACGAAGGCCATCACACCGGCGCGGTGATCGAGCAGGTCGCGCAGGGTGGCCTGGTGGTAGGCGGGCAGGGCTTCGCGCGCCAGCCCAGGCAGTACCTGGGCCAGGGGGCTGTCCCAGCGCAGCAGGCCTTGGTCCACCACACTCGCAGCCACGCAGGCCGTCATGGCCTTGGTGTTGGAGCCGATGGCCATCAGGTCGCCCAGCGCCAGCGGCGCGCCGCCACCCCGCTGGCGCTGCCCTGCCACCGCCACGCGGAGGTGGCTGGTATCTGCCCACCCTGCGGCGGCGCCCACCACCCCTTGCTTCACCAGCCCGTCGGCCAGCGCCTGCACGCGTTTTTGCGCCTCGCGGGCGGCATTGCTCTCGTCGCCACCGCCGCCGCAGGCGGTGAGCAAGCTGGCCAGCGTAGTCAGGCCTGTGGCGGCCAGCCAGTGGCGGCGCGAGAGGGGGGCGCTGTGCGCCGTGGAAGGGGTAACAAGGCTTGAAGGGTTCATGGCATCTCGTGCAGTGAAGAAGATGCCGGCATTGTTGAAACGCCAACCTTGGGCCAACCCAAAGATCCCGCGCCGAGGAGTGGAGGCTGCCGGGCGCGGGCTTTCAGCCCGCCACCGGCCAGCGCAGCGTAAAGCCCACGCCCCGCCCGTGCAGCCCGGGGCCTAGGCGGACCTGCCCGCCCAAGTGGCCGATGGCCTGCTGCGCGATGGTGAGCCCCAGGCCCGATCCGCTGCTGCGCGCGCGCGGCGAGCGCCAGAAACGCTCGAACACCAGCGCCTGCTCGCCCGCCGCGATGCCCGGGCCATCGTCGGCGATCCAGACCACCACGTCGCTGCCCTCTTGCGCCACCTGCAACTGCACTTCGCGCCCGGCGCCCGGCCCGCAGCCATGCTTGAGCGCGTTGTCCAGCACATTGCCCAGGGCAGACCAGAGCAGCTGGCGGTCAAACGGCAGCTCCAAGGTGTCCGGGCCGTCAAGCGACAGCTCCACACCCAGGCCCTCGGCCCCGTGGGCGCGTTCGGCCAGGCAGTCCTGCAGCAGCGCCATCAGGTCCTGGGGCGTGGTGTGCTGCGCGGGGGCTTCTTCAAGAGCGGCCAGAGTGAGCAGCTGTTCGCTCAGGTGTGCGGCACGCTGCACGGCGCGCGTCAGCGCCTCGCTGGCCTGCGCGCGTGCGAGCCCTTCGGGGGCTTGCGCCAGCACATGGGCCTGAGTGGCGATGACGGCCATGGGCGTGCGCAGTTCGTGGGCCGCGTCGTGCACCAGGGCCTTTTCGCGTGCCAGGTGGGCGCGCAGGCGGGCCAGCAGCTGGTCGAACGACTGGGCCAGGCCGTGCAGCTCGCGCTGGGGCGGCAGGTGCTGCAGCGGCCGCAGGTCGTGGGCCGAGCGCGCGGCGATCTGGGCATCCAGCCGCGCCAGCGGGCGCAGCCCGGTGCGCACGGCCAGCCACAGCGGCAGGCCCACCAGCGGCAGCGCCAGCAGCACCGAGGCAGCGAGGTCTTCGCCCATGAAGCCGAGCAGGCGCGCATCGGGCAGGCGGGGTTCAGCCACCACCACGCGCCAGGGCCCGGCGCTCTCCCAGGCCACCCAATGGGGGGCGCCAGCCACCTCCATGGGGGCGTGACCCGAATCGCCAGCCAGCACCATGGCTGGCGCACCGGCCGTGCTGCTGTGCAGCAGC
Source organism: uncultured Verminephrobacter sp. (assembly GCA_964466605.1). GTDB lineage: Bacteria > Pseudomonadota > Gammaproteobacteria > Burkholderiales > Burkholderiaceae_C > Acidovorax. Next base: position 2,007 of record CAYXSL010000275.1, on the reverse strand, counting down.
TGGCCTGCGCGGTCCTGCAGCTGCAGCAGCACCGGGCTGCCCTGCAGCAGGTCCACGTCCGCGCGCATGGCGTTGAGGGTGTGGGCCATGCCGTGTACCAGCGCCCGGGCCTCGGCGGGCTGGTCCAGCGCGGCCAGCGCCCCTGCCAGCCCCTGGGCGAGCTGGCGCACGCCGGGGTTGGTGTCCATGGAGCGGTAGTGGGTGAGGGCCGCCTGGGCCAGCAGCACCAGCCACACCAGGGCCATGGCCGCGAGCAGCGCCAGCAGGGTGCGGCGCATGAGGCTTGGGCCCCACCAGCGCTGCGGCAACAGCACAGGCTCCGTCATGGCTGCAGCCGGTAGCCCACGCCACGCACCGTGACCACGCGCTCTGCGCCGATCTTCTTGCGCAGGTTGGAGACATGCACCTCCAGCGTGGCGGCGTCCAGCGCGTCGCCCAGGGGTTCGAGTCGCTGCGCGAGCACGTTCTTGGCCACCACCTTGCCGGGCTCGCGCGCCAGCTCCACCAGCAGCCGGAACTCGCGCGGTGACAGTGCCAGCGGCGCGTCGCCCACCCAGGCCTCGTGCCGCCGGGGCGCCACGCGCAGGGCTCCCAGCGTCCACTCCTCGCTGGCCTGGCGCGCACTGCGCCGCAATACGGCGTGCAGGCGCGACAGCAGCTCGGGCACGTCGAAGGGCTTGAGCACGTAGTCGTCGGCGCCGCCGTCCAGGCCGTCGAGCCGGTCCTGCAGGGCCGTGCGGGCCGTGATCACGATCACCGGCAGCGTGAGGCCCGCGCGGCGCCAGCGGCGCAGCAGCGCCATGCCCTGGCCGTCGGGCAGGGTCAGGTCCAGCAGCACGGCGGCAACCTCGTTGGCGTCGGGTAGGGGGGGCGTGGCGGCCACGCTGCGCAGCCATTGCACGGTGAAGCCGCCCTGCTGCAGGGCTTGCAGCAGGGCCTGGCCCAGGTCCAGGTCGTCTTCGATGAGCAGGATGTGCATGGCCGCCATTTTCCGTGCCCCAAGCTTGCAGCCAGCCAAAGGCGCCGGACAGGGAGCTGGCGTCTTGGGCGCCCTAAAATCCTCGCACAGGCAGACAATGACGACACAGGCCCGTCCACGGGCCGCACCACCCAAGGAGACAGTCCGCATGCGCATCCTCATTGCCGAAGACGACCAGGTGCTGGCCGATGGCCTGCTGCGCACCCTGCGGGCCTCGGGCGCCGTGGTGGACCATGTCGCCAGCGGCACCGAGGCCGACGCGGCGCTGATGACCAACAACGAGTTCGACCTGCTGATCCTGGACCTGGGCCTGCCCAAGATGCATGGGCTGGAAGTGCTCAAGAAGTTGCGCAGCCGGGGCTCGGCCCTGCCCGTGCTCATCCTCACCGCCGCCGACAGCGTGGAAGAACGCGTGAAGGGCCTGGACTTCGGTGCCGACGACTACATGGCCAAGCCCTTCAGCCTGCAGGAGCTGGAAGCGCGCGTGCGCGCCCTCACGCGCCGGGGCATGGGCGGCACCAGCAGCTCCATCAAGCATGGCCCGCTGGTCTACGACCAGGCCGGTCGTGTGGCCACCATCGACGGCAAGATGATCGAGCTGTCGGCGCGCGAGCTGGGCCTGCTGGAAGTGCTGTTGCAGCGCGCTGGCCGCCTGGTGAGCAAGGAGCAGCTGGTCGAGCGCCTGTGCGAGTGGGGCGAAGAGGTGAGCAACAACGCCATCGAGGTCTACATCCACCGCCTGCGCAAAAAAATCGAGGGCGGACCCATCCGCATCGCCACCGTGCGCGGCCTGGGCTACTGTCTCGAAAAAATCCCTGGATAGTATGAAATTGATAGCTACAAAAGCATGGTGGATGCGCGGTAGCAGCCAATTTTCTTCATAAAACCAGCACGGCAAACGCCTTGAAGATCTTTCAGCGAGAGCAGCGCTCCCTGTTCGGCGAGATCCTCGACTGGATGCTCACGCCGCTCTTGCTGCTGTGGCCCGTGAGCCTGGCGCTGACCTGGCTGGTGGCGCAGGGCCTGGC
>CAYXSL010000274.1:0-4590 GCA_964466605.1 uncultured Verminephrobacter sp. | reverse complement strand
AAAGATGCGGTCCTGCTCGGCCTGCGACAGGCGGGCGAACAGCGGCATCACCTCGGCGCTGCGCATCACGGGCTGGTGGGCCAGGTGTTTGCGCAGGTGGTCGGCCGCCTCGCGGATCTCGCGCTCGCCGGGCAAAAAGATCAGGATGTCGCCCCCCGCATTGCCTGCCCACAGCTCGTCCACACCGTCGGCAATGGCTTCGTTCAGGCCATGGTCGCGCGTCTCTTCAAATGGCCGCCAACGCTGCTCCACCGGGAAGGTGCGGCCCGAGACCATGATGACCGGGGCCGGGCCCTTGGCACTCTCAAAATGCTTGGCAAACCGGTCGGCGTCAATGGTGGCCGAGGTGACGATGACCTTGAGGTCCGGCCTGCGCGGCAGGATCTGGCGGATGTAGCCCAGCAGGAAGTCGATGTTGAGGCTGCGCTCGTGCGCCTCGTCGATGATGATGGTGTCGTAGGCCTTGAGCAGCGGGTCGGTCTGCGTCTCGGCCAGCAGGATGCCGTCGGTCATGAGCTTGACGGAGGCATCGCGGCTGAGGCGGTCCTGGAAGCGCACCTTGAAGCCCACCACGTCACCCAGCGGCGTGTTCAGCTCTTCGGCAATGCGCTTGGCCACGCTGCTGGCGGCAATGCGGCGCGGCTGGGTGTGGCCGATGAGCTGGCCTTTCTGACCCGGTTGTGCATTGCACTTGCCCCGGCCCAGCGCCAGCGCAATCTTGGGCAGCTGCGTGGTCTTGCCCGAGCCCGTCTCACCACACACGATGATGACCTGGTGCTTGGTGATGGCCGCCATGATCTCTTCACGCTTGCCCGAAACGGGCAGGGAATCAGGAAACGTGATGCGCAGCGGCGTGGTGGCAGGGGCGGTGCGCGGGGCGGGGGGCGTGGGGGAGGGAGGCGCGGATTCGGTCATGAAGGCACGCATTATCCGAGAGCCGGGGTTTTCGGTATGTAATGCGCACACCTTCCCCACCGCGCGGCGATGTCTCCGTGGCCGGTGGCCCCCTTGGAACAGCCGCATGCCCTTGCAGACATCTGCCCCCACACCCGCTGCCGACGACCACGCGACACCTCGCCCCCCACCCCGCTCCCAGTCCCGCCGCGACTGGCTGGCATGGGCGGGCACCACCGCCGTAGCGCCTTGGCTGCCCGGCTGCGGCGGCAGCAACAACCCCGGCCCCCAGCTGCCAGCCACCATGGCCTGGGGCCGCCAGGAGATCCAGCAGGCCATGCAGGCCAGCCGGGCGCGGGCTGCCTCCATTGCGCTGCTGCAGGGCGATCGGCTGGTCTGGCAGGAGACATTTGGTGTGCTGGACGACAGCTCCCGTGCGCCTGCCACGCCCGACACGCGCTTCAACGTGGGATCTGTGAGCAAGGTGCTGGCCGCTCTGGCCGTGATGATTTTGGTGGACCGCCAGCTGGTGCAGCTGGACGCGCCCGTGCTGCGCTACCTGCCGCAGTTCGCCATGCTCTCGCCGGGCTACCGCGACATCACGGTGCGGCACCTGCTGAACCATGCGTCGGGGCTGCCCGGCACCCACACCCACCGCCTGTTTGCCTTTGCCCCGCAACCGGGCTATGCGGCCGAGCTGGAAGCAGCCCTGGCCGACGTGCACCTGAAGCACGCGCCCGGCGCCATGGCCGTGTACTGCAACGATGGGTTCACTCTGGTAGAGCGCATCGTGCTCGCGGTCACCGGGCAGGCGTATACGGAGTTCGTGCAATCAGCCATCCTCAACCCGCTGGGCATGGCGCGGTCGGGCTACACATTGCAGCCTCTGCCCGCAGGCAGTTTTGCCCAAGGCTACATCGGCGATGCGCGCCAGGGCCAGGAGTTTGTGATGGGCTACGCCACCGGCGGCCTGTGCACCACCCCGGGCGACATGATGAAGCTGGCGGCCCTGCTGATGCGGGGCGGTGAACTGGACGGCCAGCGCATCGTCTCGAAAGCCGCCGTGGCCGAAATGGGCAGCGCGCAGCACCAGGGCACGCGCCTGAGCCACCTCACCCCCGACTGGCATGGGGGCCTGGGCTGGGACAGCACGCAACACCCCGGGCTGGACGCCGCAGGCTTTGTGGCCTGGCAAAAGAGCGGCAGCACGATGTTCTACGCCAGCGACTTCTACGTGTTGCCGCAAGCGGGCCTGGCGCTGCTGATCACCGGCAGTGCGCCCGGCTTCAAGCCCGGGCCTGTTGCCGAAGGCATCCTGCTGCGCGCGCTGCAGGAAACGGGGCAGCTGCGCACCTTGCCACCCAAGGTGTCGGCGGCCTCCCCGGCGCAGGCCACCATCTCCTCCAGCGCGGTGGACGCCCTGCTGGGCATCTACGGCTGCTCCGCCCGGCCCATCAAAGCCACCTCGCCCGACAGCCAGCAGGTGGATTTGTCGATCTGGTCTGCCAAGGCCAAAGGATGGGAGCCCCTGTGCACCGGGTTGCGCCTGTGCAGCGATGGCTGGTGGTGGTCAGACACCCGGCCCCGCACCCAGTACCGCTGGGAGCAGGCCGAAGGCCGCCGCTACCTGCTTGCGCGCGAGACGGCCACGGCCGGGCACTACGGGGTGACCACGCCGGTGGCACAACAGATGCACCGGGCCCCGGCACCGCTGCCGTCGCAGTGGTCGGCGCGGCTGGGCAGCACCTGGCTGCTGGCCAACGAAGCGCCCGACTCCGTCCCGCTGGCCATGGACGTGGGGGCCGCCACCCTGCAGGAGCTGCCAGAGCTGCCCGGCTACCTGCTCTGGGACGACAGCCAGTTCCTGCGCCCCCTGTCGGCAGACCGCGCGGGCATGGCAGTGCAGGTGCCGCACAACGCGGGCCGCGACCTGGTGGAGCTGGTGGTGCACACACACGACAAGGAAGAGTGGATACACGCCGCAGGCTGGGTGTATCGCCGCCACGATTGAGCCGCCCCGCCCCGGCGCGATGCGCGGGCACTTGGCGGCACTGCGCACACTGTGCGTTTTGTGCGACATATCCGCCAGTGCCGCGCGCCCTGCGCTTGCCACGCGCAGCACGCCTCGCCACAATCGCGCCTTCTTTCAGCACTGCGCGGCCATGTCGGCCCGCCCCTGAAAGCCCTGGAGGTCACCGCTATGTTTGTTCTCTTGTCTGCTCCCGCCTGACCACTGTCCACCGCCCCGGCTGGACTGTGTTTTCACGCATCCAGCCACGGCCAACAAGCGACCTCCTGCACCCCAGTGCAGCGCTCCACAAGCCCTGGCTACTTTGCCGGGGTTTTTTGTTTGTGGAACGCACACATGAGTGCCAAAAAACTGTCTCGGGCCTTCGCCCAGGGTGAAATCAAAAAGCTGCGCCGCATGAAGCAGCCCTTAGGGCAAATCCTCTTGGAGCTTGCCCCTTTGAAGCTCGAAGCCTCGGGCCCGCCCCGAAACCCTGTGGCCGCTGCACTGGCCCAACGCAGCCTGTCCAGCGCAGCAGGCAAACACATCCGAGCCCGTGGCGCCCAGCGCCGTGCGGACACCGTCGCCCTGCGCAAGGCGACCCTGAACGCGCGCTTTGCCGAAAGCGACTGACGGTCCGTGGAAAGTCCCGTCAAAACCCTCCGCAGCGCGCGCTTTCGTGGCGGCAGCGCACTCCGGGCGCGACGCTGGGCGGACAACGGTTCAGCCCCCTGCGCCGCCCCGTTCAGCAAAAATCCGGGGGCGCATCCCTGCCCCCGTGGCCCCCCAAAGCTCAGCATGCTTATGATGCGCGGTTTGGCGGCTCCACGGGGCCGACCGCTGTCACCGCTTTTTCCGTATTCTCAAGGCCCGCCCCCACCGACTCCACCGCCATGTCCGCCGTTTTCAACTTCACTTTTGTGCCCTGGTTCCGCTCGGTGGCGCCCTACATCCACAAGTTCCGCAACCAGACCTTTGTGATCGGGCTCACGGGCGAGGCGATTGCGGCGGGCAAGCTGCACAACATTGCGCAGGACCTGGCCTTGATTCAGGCCATGGGTGTGAAGATCGTGCTGGTGCACGGCTTTCGCCCGCAGGTGAACGAGCAGCTGGCGGCCAAGGGGCATGCGGCCAAATACTCTCACGGCATCCGCATCACCGACTCGGTGGCGCTCGATTGCGCGCAGGAGGCCGCGGGCCAGTTGCGTTATGAGATCGAGGCCGCCTTCAGCCAGGGCCTGCCCAACACGCCCATGGCGGGCGCCACGGTGCGCGTGATCTCGGGCAACTTCCTCACGGCGCGGCCCGTGGGCATTGTGGATGGCGTGGACTTCCAGCACTCGGGCCTGGTGCGCAAGGTGGACGTGGCGGGCATCCGGCAGACGCTGGACATGGGCGCGCTGGTGCTGCTGTCGCCGTTTGGCTTCTCGCCCACAGGCGAGGCCTTCAACCTGAGCATGGAAGAGGTCGCCACCAGTGTGGCCATTGCGCTGCGGGCAGACAAGCTGATCTTCCTGACCGAGGTGCAGGGCATTCGCATGTCGCCCACCGAGCCCGAGAGCGACGACAACCCGATCGACACCGAGCTGCCCCTGGCCGCAGCCCAGGCGCTGCTGGCCCAGTTGCCGCCCGCCCAGCAGCCCACCGACACGGGCTTTTATCTGCAGCACTGCGTGAAGGCCTGCAAG